>DKBE01000051.1 GCA_002451085.1 Proteobacteria bacterium UBA6908
AGGCCCAGCCATGGTGATACATAATGTCGAGCTTCGGTCCGCCCAGCGCATCCATTCCGCCGTAGTCTTTGTTGAGCACGTTGATCTGCTGTTCGATGGTGGAGGGCATGAAGTTATGGACCAGCAATTCTGAAATGGTGCCGTTCATGCCCTCGGCCGAGGGTCCGTTGTCGGAGAGGATGTAGAGAATCAGGGTATTGTCCAGCAACCCCTGGCGTTCGATTTCATCCACCACCTTGCCGTACTGCACATCCGTGTGTTCCAGGAATCCGGCGTAAATCTCCATCAGACGAATTTGAAACTCCTGCTGTGATTTTGGAACATCACTCCATTTCTGCATTCCTTTCGCCAACGGATTGAGGACGGCATCCTTGGGAATCCAGCCCAGCGATTTTTGCTTTTCGAAAGACATTGCGCGCAGGTCTTCCCAACCTTTATCGAACTTGCCTTTGTATTTCGCCACCCATTCCTTAAAGATGTGGTGCGGCCCATGCACCGCGCCGGGGGTGAAATAAAGGAAAAACGGTTTGCCCGGATTTAGCGTATTGGTTGTTTGCAGCCAGCTGATGGCTTTTTGCGCCATGTCCTCGGTCAGGTGATACTTGGGATCATGCGGCGGCTCGACCGGATTGGTATTCTCGAACAAACGCGGTTCGTACTGGGAAGTTTCACCGGCGATAAAACCGTAGAAGTAATCAAACCCGAGGCCGGTGGGGTAACGATCGAAAGGGCCCAACTTGGTCAGATCCGTCACCGGCGTGTTGTGCCATTTTCCGAACGCCGCGGTGTTGTAACCATAATAAGACAGCACCTGGGCAAACGTGGCCGTTGACTTGGGGATCTTGCCCACATACCCGTCCCAGTCCGAGGCCAGTTCGGCGATCTGACCGGCACCGACGCGGTGATGGTTGCGTCCCGTCAACAGTGCCGCCCGCGTGGGTGAACACATGGCAGTGGTGTGAAACTCGTTGTAGCTGATACCGGCTTTTGCCAGGCGGTCCAGCGTCGGCATGTGTACCGGCCCACCAAATGTTTCGGGATTGGAAAATCCCGCATCATCGGACATGAAAATAACGATGTTGGGGGCATCCTTGGGCAAATGGCTGACTGCTTTGCGCCACTGGTGTTTGGAGTCCTTCAAGGTTTTTCCCGTGACACTGCTTGACTTCGGTTCCGGAAAGGGCAAAACCTCTCCTGCGCCGGTTGCGGCGGGCGCGGCCTGCACCGATATGGGCAGCCCGACGCAGAACAGGCCGAACATGATGACTGCAAGATGTGTTGCGTATGTTTTCATTTTTCCTCCTGGAAACATCACCACCCAACTTTCATTCATATACTGGCTAAGTTGAGATCAGCACAAACAAGCTGAAACCTGTCTTTCATAGTGATGCCCAATGTTCACTAATGACTAAACACACTCTTCGGCAGCACAATGTTCGCCTGCAACCTGAAACGCCAACCCTCCGGCCCGTTGGTCGGCGATTCGACCCAGTAACCCACGCTACCCACCAGGGCGACCGGCAACTGGCCGAAGCGGACGAGTTTGGAGACATTGAAGTTAATTGGTATCGACCACTGCTCGTCATCCCAGTTGTACGTGGACTCGGATTGCACCGATACGGTCCACGCGCTCGGCCAGGTATAGGCCACGAACGGCTGCAGGAAAGTATTGTTGATGTCCTGGCGTTTGTCGTCGCCGGCGAATGACCAGATGTGATTGGCGAGCATGCCCATCGTCCAGGGTCCGTTTACAACCAACCCGACCGCGGCCGGCCCCGCACCCCATTTCCTGGCGCTCAGCAACTTGTCGGTCCCTGTCGGCAACAGGAAGACAGGACCGGCGCCCCAGATCAGTCCGCCGGCCGTGGGTTTCTTCGGCGACAGGAAAAGGCTCATATTGATATCGCCGAGGCCGAACTGGGANNAACGGGATGACCGGCTGCACGTTGGTTGTGATTCTGGTCCCGTCGTCGAGCGGACCGATTTCCCGATCGAACGTCATCTGGATCGGAATAGTCACCAGGTCTGCGACCGGGTTCGTCAACTCCTGTGCCAGCTTGGCATCTTCCGACTCGGCATTGACGGCGAACGGAAAGAAAAGCAGCGTAATTGCAAGAATACCGCAACCAGCTTCCCGCAAACCTCGTGTGCGTGTTTTCATCCTGATCTCCTTAACTGATTCATTGCGACCCATGCAGCTGGAAAATCTCCGTTCACATGGGCCTGGAACAAAGGCCCCATCACTGCCTTTAAACGGTCCATCCTCCATCGTTCGCTAGAAGGTAAACGATACCCCCAAGAGCCAGCCGTCTTGGCGCACGTCATAGAGGAATGAACCGTCCTCATATTTCACGTCGAACAGCCGGTAACCGAGCGTCGTGCCAATCAGCTTGCTCCACTGATAGCCCAGATGGACCGACGCGTCATAGAACCTGTCAGACCCCACACCGAAACCGCCGACACCCAGAATGCCCGAGACGAAAAACTTGGATCCGCCCAGCGCGCTGCGCGCCCTGACACCGATCACGGGGTCAACCCAGGATTCCTTGTTGCGAATACTGTATGGCGGTGAGTAGGGCGGGGGGAGGACGCCGAGACCGCCGACCAGATCGAGCTGCGAATCAACCTCCCAGTAGCGCGCGCCGGCAAATACATCCGCGAACGCCTGGCTGCTGTTATACAGCTCATACGCGTAGCCGGCAGTGACCAGCGTACTTCTCGAGATCGATTTCAACGTCAGGTTAAGTGCCGGGGCATAGTAGAGATCGGAACGCACATCGGAGTAGAGAATATCGACAAAGCCGGCATGCTTTCCATTCTTCAGCTCAAGAAGACCCATAAAGCTTGCTTGAGTGTCCTGGAGTGCCTGGTTCGATGAAACGTCGATGGGCGCCACCGGATAGCCCGGGATCGTTGAGGCCTCCCCCTTGATACCGGCAAACCAGAGATAGGGTGTTATCCGGAATTGCCACTCATCCTCGGCACTGGCCGTCGCCGGGATGAACAGGGAGAGAAGAACTATAGCGCCGAGAATTCGTATGATGGTTCTCATGGAGTTTCCTTCGTTGTTATTAATCCAGCAAGCACGCACTGCCATCTCTCCCGCCGCTGCATACTGACGCTTGCATATTTTCACACCCCCCCCTAGTTTAACCATGACATTGATCAAACAGGGTAAACAGGGCGAGCGCGCAAAGAAATTTGATCTGGATCAATTCCGAATCGGTTTGGGCAGGACGAGGGCCGGCCTCCCCCTCCACTGACGCACCAGGGCTGATGCGCATACGGCCAGGCAGCTGGTTACGGCGCGGATGGCCCGGGTTTGACCACTTCGGCCCCCTGGCGCGCGAGCAAGGCGGCACAGGGATTCTTTTCCTTCGCGCCGAGATCGCCGAACAACACGATCAGCGCGGCCGGTTGGGCAATCCCGACGACGAGCTTGCCGAGGGCAATAATCGTGCGTTCTGTGGCGGCAACCTTGGGATGGCTGAGTGTGCCGCTAAGACGGATGGGCGTTCCCAGTTTCATCAAGGAAGCCTTCTTTTGTTGCGGCTTGAACAGACCTTTCATGCGCTCGGTCGCCAGGTCAATGACCAGCTCGCCCGCGACCGTCACGTTACGCGAATCGAGGAGCAGTAACTCACTGCGCGCTACGCCGGAGCCGATGTTGAAGGAGGCCGCGACACATTTCAGTTCCGTATCCGTCCCCTCGGCCCAGGACACCGGGTTAAGAATCTGCAGGACATTGCCAGCCCAAAGCTCTATCACGCGCCCTTGCAGGCGACCCTCCCCGCCGAGAATCTCCACACGCCCTTTGGCGTCGCGCAGCAAGGCGCGCAGATCATTGCCCTGACCGGCAATGCGCACGTGCAAGGCGAGCGTCCCTTCGAAACCGTCGGCCACGCCGGTGGCCTTTAGCAAGGCGCCGTAGTCTATCGATTTGGCATCGATGACGGCATTCACCTCGGCGGGATCACGACGCGCATCGATGGTCATGTTGACCACCGTCGGCGCACCGGACGCGGCGCTGCGCAAATTATTCACTTCCAGTCGGCCGTTCACGAGACGCAACTCGCCGTTGAGTGCCACCAGGACTCTGTCCGCATCGAAGAATTTCACGTCATCGAGCGACAGATCGGCATCCGCCGCGCGCATCCACTCACCCGTCAAGGGGATTGCCGGGATTGCCATCCCATCCTTCGACTCCTTCGACTCCGTGCGGCGTGCCGATACCGGTCCGAATGTGTGGCGAAGGTCCTCGAACCGGATCACGCTCGGTGCCAGCGCAACATGCAATCGCGGCGATGCTTTGTCCGACCAGGCCAGATTTCCCTGCAACCAACTCTCGCCCAGTGCGAACTGGAGGTCAGAGAACTGCAGGTGCTCCGGATCGCGCGCGACCTTTCCGCTGAGGCGCACCGGCCGACTCGGCGGTAGCTCGACTCCCAGTAACTCGCCCAGACTGGACAACGTGCCCGTCCTGACATCGAATTCTCCTTCGATCCGGCCATCGGACAGTGGTTTGCGCAGGGCACCGCCGAACTTTCCGCTGAGCCAGTCGCTTTCCATCTCTGCGTCGATCCGCCACGCCGCTTTCGATGCGAGCAGCGCTTCAATGCTGCCCAGCGTGCCGCGCGCCGTGACCGTACGGTCACGGTGGCGACCTTGCACGCGAACTTCGATGGGCTGGCCCGGCCTGACCGCGGCGGCCACTGTCGCGCGTTCGATGACAGTCGACGGCTCGCGCTCGGGGTACTGCCAGCGGAGTTCAGCGTCCTGTGCGGCCAACTCCCAGCTCGAGCGTGTCAGCAGCATCGGCAACGACGGGGCCGTGCTGTGCCCGCGGATCGTCAAGTGGCGCATATTGATGGCGAGTGGCGACACCTCGTCCCCGTTGCCCCACAAGCGGCTCAATTCGGCATCCGATCCCTCGGCGTTCACCTCGAAGCTTAATCCCGTCGACTCCGATTTGAAGTGCGCTTCGCCGCGATATTCGGCGAATTTCGGAATCTGCCGGGTCACGAACGAACGCAGGACCCCGGAACGCGTACCGTAATAACGAAGATCCATCTCTACCCCGGAGAGTCTGAGGAGATCGTACGCGTTACCGCTGACGTCCGCGTGAAAATCACCAGACGCCACCGAACCACGGAATCGCCACGCCTGCGTTGGCGAAAGCAGGGCCTCCGGTGTGTCGCCATCGAGCACGATGACAACCGGGACGTCTTCGGTGCGTGCCTTCAGCCGCACGCGCAAGGGACGACCGGGCGCGAGCTCCGTACGCAGATCATCGATGCCTAACTGAAGCTGCGAACCATCCGGCACCCGATAGGTCACCTTCGAGTGTTGCATGCCGAGGGACAAGACTTCGGCGACTATTTCGCTCTCCTCAGCACCCCCATTCCGGGCTCCGAGTATCCAGTTGGGGGTGCCATCACGACGGCGCTCCAGCAGAATGTCCGCCCCGACGAGTTTGAACTCGATAATCTGCAACCGCTGTACCAGCAGCGGCCACAGCGCAATGCGGAGCTGCAGTTGCTTGATGGTCGCCAGGCTCGGGCGCGACGCCCACGACGGATTGGCGACGGTGATATTGTCGACGATGACGCGCGGGTTGAGCGACCGCTCCAGCCTGATGGTGCCACCCATTTTGACTTCGCGCTCCAGGCTCTGGCTCAGCAGCGTCTCGACTTGCCCACGGTAGTTCGCGATATCGACCGTCATCACGACCGCATACAGGGCCACGAGCACCAACAGCACCACCGTCGCCAGCGTGGCCGCGACGATCAGCAGGCGCTTTCTGGCCGGGGCGGTCTTCGTCATGAAAGCTCGGCGGACACGCGCGCAACGGCCGCGATGCGTATGGGGCCTGGACCGGTGTCACGGTCGTGGTGAACGGAGACGACCGGCGTGAAGCCATATAAAGGGAGGATCCGCATGACTGTTCATCCGCATGGGAACATATCGGAAGGATAAACATCCTTCTCCCTCGAGTCGACAGGTTGTTCGATCGCGAGGGCAAGCGCCTCCGACTGGCCTGTGGAGGATGGTCAAGAACGGGTATATTCTGACCTGTAAATCGTGCCGCTCATGCTTCAACGGTCTACGTCGTTCGGCCCGGTTACCCAAGGCAGCGATACAATATTTCGCATGAATAGGAAAACGGAATTCTTCTGGTCGCGTGCGCTACTGGCCCTGGCGGTGTGGTGCACGGCGAGCTCGGCATTCGGATGGATTTATCCGGAGCATCGCGACATTGCTTCCCTGGCCGTGCAGGGGCTCGATCCGGAACGCCGGGCGGAATTCGACCGGCTTTGGCAGGACGCGCGGACAGGCGACGAGCAACGCCTTTGTATTCAAGGCGCGGATACCGGACAAGGCGCCGGACCGAAGTGCATCGACTGGGCGGCGTTGTCGGGAATCGCCGGGGATCACTCCTGTTCGAGCCGGGACATGCTCGACACAGTCCGTTCCTCGGACTGGATTCTCGTCGTTGCCGACATCGCCGCACAACTCAAGGCGGATCTCGCCAGGATCCCGGTCACGGCACCGCCGGGCCGGGCCGAAGGGGAAGCGGGTTTTATCGCCGACGTCCAGCGACGATTCGCGAGCGAGTCGAGCCGGGCAGCGCGGCTGAATGCCTTGCGCACGGCGGATAGCCGAATGCAGCGGGCGGATCCCCACTATGCGACACGGGCGGACGCCAACCTCGCGCACTTCCTGCTCGCCCGTCCCGACACCAACCTGGACCCCTACGCCTATTCGCAACTGACACTAAGACCCGGTTCCGAGCTCAACGCGATTGGGGTCTGGGTCACGCTGCACCTGAACGCACTCCTGAAGGCGAGCCGCGTCGCCAAGGAGCAACTGCCGCCTGAAGAGCGCCGGGCGCTGGTGCGTGCCGCGCTGTTCGACGAAGCATTTGCCTTGCACTTTCTCGAGGATGTGTACGCATCCGGACACGTGGCCGGCAGCTGGGGAGACGTCTCGCAGAGAAAAGGCACACACGACTACTACAACCAGAACGGTCTGGAGGTCTTCACCTGGGCTGGCCGGGACAAGACGATCGTGTTGATGGGCGACGCCCACATGCGTCCGCAGGATGCGGAGCTGGCCGCCAAGGCGGCTCGCACGAGCCTAGAACAGGTGCTGGATGCCGCGGCCGGTCGCTCGCGCGGCTACCCGTTTCCGTATGCGCGAACGGCCCCGGCGGCGGCGGATTCCTTTGACATCTGTACGAACGTGACGTTTCCGCTGCAGCCGGAGCTGCTTGAGCACACAGAACGATTCAGTCACGCGGCCAAAGAGGCGTTGCTCCCGACGCCCGTTCCCAGCCTGGGCCCGGGCCTCGGTGCCATGCCCCGTTTTCGCAGCGAGGTCGGAACATTCACGGGGTTGACCGGCTCGATCGATGCGCGCCAGATCAGCGGCGGGTTCGATTCCTCGCAAAACGACAACGGCTGGGTGGGCGGGCTCGATATCGGGCTCCGTGCCGGTCTGGGGCTGGAGGGCGCGCTGGGCGATGGGGGTGATGGCCTCGTGTTCGGCCAGATCGGTTTTCGCGCTGATTCAGCCTCATCGAATCGCGCGACCGGAACCTCGTTGGGACAATTGAGCGGGGAGCTCAGCGCGGCCGTGCCGGCACGCACGGCGCTGTCGACCCGATTCCGGATCCCCTTCTACCTTATCCCTGGCGACCTGGTGCTCCTGTCACCCATGGTGCTGTTCAATCCCACCGCCTACCAGCAAATGGCCGTCACCGCCGCCAACGGCGGTCTGATTCCATGGCAGCAAGGGCTGGCAACATCGGTTGGCCGCTTCCAGTTCGTGTTCGGCCGCGAAATCGGCGTGACCTGGTACGGATTGAGTGGCAACCAGCAACTCGTGGCGCCGAGCGATCCCCCGGGCGGCAGCGGGAGGATTGTGAACTACAAGTCGAGGTACTTCGACTTTCCGATCCTCGAATACCGGCCATATCGCGCGTTCGGCGCCAACCAAAGCTCGACGATACTGTTCCAGCTGTTCGCCGGTGCCGACTATCCCTATCACGAATCGGTCGAGTATCCGCTGGGCGCACCACCCGTGAAGCTTCGCCCCATCTACTCACTCGGCCTGCGGATGGTATTCGACTGGCGCTATTACTATTGATACGGAATGATCAATGTCTGATTTCGGGATTTCAGTGATGGCTCGTTCGCGACACGCCATGCTGGCCCTGCTCGTCGCTGCCCTGCTTGGTGCATGCGCCACCGGCGCCGTCAAACCCTATGAACGCCCGGCGCCGGAGCAGGCGATACCAGCCCGGCCCGACGGCGCCTTTGCCAAGTTCGAATCTGCGATTCGGGCGGCGTACGGACCCGATGCCTCCGGATTCGAGCTGATTGATCGCAACGAAGACGGCCTGCGCTGGCGGCTTGCCCTGATCGACTCGGCCAGGCATTCGATCGACGTCCAGTACTATCTCTGGTACGGCGACGCCGCGGGCCGGCTCCTCACGAAGCGCCTCCTGGATGCCGCGGATCGTGGCGTCAAGGTGCGCATGCTGGTCGACGATCTCAACACACTGATCAGCGACGCCGGCACGGTCAAGCTGCGCGACCAGGTGGCGGCCTGGATGGACGCACACCCGAACCTGGAACTCAGGCTCTTCAATCCCTGGACCAAGCGGGAAATCTCGGCACGTGTCGGCGAAGCCCTGAGCGAGCTCGACCGGGTTAACCGGCGCATGCACAACAAGCAGATGATCGTGGACAATCAGGCGGTGATCATTGGCGGACGAAACATCGGAGACGAGTACGTCGGATTGCACACCACGTTCAATTTCCATGATCTGGATGTGCTCGGCATCGGCCCGGTGGCACGGCAGGCATCAACCGTGTTCGATGGCTACTGGAACAGCCACTGGGTGATGCCCGTATCGGCACTCAGGATTCCCGTCTCGCCGGCCGAGCAAATCGCGGGCCGCGAGACCCTCATGAAGCTGCTCGGTAAATCAAAGTCGCTTGCGCACTTCCCGTTGTCACCCCAGTCGTGGTCGAGCGAATTCGCGGCGCTGCGCCGCCGAATGCACATTGGCACCAGCCAGGTGTATTCGGACATACCCACGGACGGCAGCGTCAAGCACGTGATGCTCGAACAGACACATGCCATGATGGAATCGGCCCGGCAAGAACTCCTCATCGTCAACGCCTACATCATTCCCACCAAGCGCGGGACGGCGATGCTGCAACACCTGAAGGATCGGGGTGTGCACGCGAAAATCCTCACGAATTCACTCGCCTCTCACGACGTGCCCGCCGTGAACAGCCACTACAAACGCTGGCGCAAGCCAATCCTCGAGTCCGGGGCCGAGCTCTATGAGATGCGCCACGACGCGGCGATCCAGCCGCTGGTCTCCGACACCCCTCCCACGAAAGCGGGCTTCATGGGATTGCATTCGAAGGCGATGGTTGTGGATCGCGAGCGATCATACATCGGCTCCATGAACTATGACCCGCGCTCCGCGGCCATCAATACCGAGATGGGCGTATTCATCAAGAGCCGTGGGCTTGCCGAGGCGCTTGCCCAGCTGATCGAACGGGACATGCAGCCCGCCAACAGCTGGCGGGTGGAGCTGGACGGCGATGGGGAGCTGCGTTGGGTCAATGACACGAAGACCGTCTCCACACAGCCCGCGCGAAACTGGTGGCAGCGCGTCGAAGACCTGTTTTTCATGTCCTTTCCAAGGGAATTCTACTGACACGCTACGGCGGCTAGGCGATCAGCGTTCCAGACTCAGTCGCTGGATCAGCGCGGGCACGATGGCTTTTGTTGCCTCATAGCCGGCCTTCATGGCTTCCTCGCGCTGTTTGAAACTGCTGACGCTGACAGGCTCGAATTTCGGGCGTATCAGGAAGTCTGCCTCCGTGGCTTCTTGCCGGTTCAGCAGGCAGCTCTGCAGGCGAAAGGTACTGAGCACGTTATCAAACAAGGTCCCCTTGAGCGGGAGGTGACTGCCGCAATAGATATCGACGGCGACAACCACATCTGCCCCCATGGCGCGGGTGAAGCGCACCGGTACCAGCGACAGGATCCCGCCGTCCACCCAGATAGCACCGGCCACCTGCATCGGCACGAAAGCGCCCGGGACGCTCGACGAGGCCTGCACGGCCTTGCCCACATCACCGTCAACGACTAACAGTGACTTCCCGTTGGTCAGGTCAGTGACCGCGATGCCCAACGGAATCGGCAGTTCCTTGATGCGCCGCTGGCCAGTGGCCTCGCCTATCCATCTGGCGAGGGCCTCGCCCTTGATGGCGCCTTGTTTATGGATGACCAGGTCCGCCAGATCATACTCGCTGACAGACCGGGCGACCGTTTCAATTTCTCTGTAAGGCAATCCACTCGCATACAGGCTGGCGGCGATGGACCCCGCCGAGGCGCCAGTCACCATGTCTGCTTCGATTCCGGCTTCATCAAGCGCGCGCATCACGCCCAGGTGCACAAACCCCCTGACCCCACCGCCGCCAAAGGCGACACCGAGTCGTGGGCGCGGCCGATAATCGTCGCTCCGCGCAACGGGAACGACCTGCTCCATTGGAACGGCGTCGAACCCGTCCCCCTTGTTGACCGCGCTGCCACTCGACATGAGCAACGCGTTGGTCATAACGCAGCCACCCAACAGGATGCCCAGCGCGCACACCACGCCCACGGCCAGAATCTGGGCGCCACCGATTCGCTGCTGCCCATCGGACCGGCAAGCCGCTGTGGTTAACATACGATTTTTTCCCATGGTCGAGAATAGTCTACACCGCTGGAAGTTCGCCCACTCGGTCACCGGCAGAAGCTGGTTTCCGCATCTCCCGCTGTTATATAGAACAGATACGGTATCGACATGGACGCAACGAATCAGGCTCTTGATCTGAATACTGCGCCAAAAGTCACGTCTTGTTTAGACTGCGCATGGCGCGCAGAGAAGCTGCAAACCCAGATGGAATGGAGGAAGCGCCCTTCGAGCACTCGGCAGAGTATTCAGAAAGTCACGCGCCCGCCCAGTAGCAGTCCGTTACCGGTAGCCTTGACGGTGTTCCCGCTCACGGTGAATTCGTCGTGCAAGTACTTGTACTCGGTATAGAGATCAACATACTTGAAACGGATGACCGCGCCCGCCATGATTTGTGCAGCATTGCTGTCAAAGTCACCATTGACACCGCCACTGCTACCAGCTGAAAAACTGGCGATGGTGCGTCCGACACCAACTCCGAAATAAGGCTGGACGATCGTTCCCGTTTCGACGTAATACTTCAGGTTCACCAGGGCGTAGCTCAAATCAACATCCCCGCTTTCCGTGGAGGCGGTTGAAGTGTAATCGTGTGTGTGGCCGAGCAGTTCCAGACCGATGGCGTAGCCAGTCTTGTGGTGCCACTCGCCCTGCAATGCATAGAGAAAACTCGTGGCCGACAACTTGCGATCCGCCGACCCAATGGTTTGATTTGTGCTCACCGGGAAAAACACGCCAACTTTGAAGGTGAGCGATAAACCGAGCTTGTCGGTGTCAGCCGCGGATTGGCTCGCGGCTTGGGGTTCCTTGGCAGGTACAACGGTGGGGACTGGTGCAGCCGCCACGATGGCCGGGACCTGAACGAGTCGTGCCGTCTGAATGTCCTGGCGGCCAGTGCCGTAGGTCGTTGACTGCAGTCCTACACGGCCGTTTTTCTCGACGACCATTTGTACAAAATAGACTCGCCCATCCTCGCAGCCGATGGTGAGCGGCTGGGCATCTGCCTGCCCGGCGCGGATGACCAGGCTCCCCGGCTGAACCGTCCACATACCAAATGTTTTCGATTCGAGTTCCCCGATATTGTGCCCGTTAATCCAGATCACCGGGGCGGTTTGAGGCTCGTTTGCGTCCAAACGATACATGTAGAGCAAAGCCTTGCCCGTGGGTGGGGTGGCCTGTTTGGCCGCCCGATCCTGATCAGGGCTGGCAAACGGCAATGCGGCCTGCGCAGTACTCAGACCCAGTCCCAGCCATACACTGCCGATGAGCAATGCGAGCCATGATTTCATTCTGCACTCCTATTCTTAAATTGTTTGTACGTGCCGTGCCTGGCTGGGCCTGCTTCACCCTAGTCTAGCAAACCCCTGCGCTGCCGGAAGAGGCAAAATGCCCAGTATCGGGAGCCTTTCTGCCACGATACTGGGCGTTGTATACGCCCGGCCCCCGAGCTGCCGAGTGCTATATAAGGTGACGGTTTTGGTGGCCATGGACTGCCGCGGAGGGCAGTTTTGGGTTTCGTTGCTCGAATTGACCGCCAATAATGAGGAGACGGCTGGTCATGGGCGGACGGCCGGGACCAGCCCCTTTTGCCATTCAGACTCAATACCGACCACCGGCCACGAACCGCGCGATACCAGAAACTACCTCGGCCTCCTGTCCGACAAAGCCATGCGGGGCGCGGCCAATACAGGCACCCACACTGGTTACGCCGGGCCAGCCGGGGCCGCCGGTAACCGTCACGACCTGCTCACGTGTTCCGCGGGTACGCGCCGTGATGTCATTCATGCGGCCGGGTGGCGAGCGCAAGCACTTGTCTTCGGCGTGACCGACCACCAGTACCGGTACCCGGATGGCCTCCAACGGGAGATCAAAGACGGTGTCCGCCACCCAGGACTTTTGCCCACCGTGGGTACCCGACATGAGTGCGGAAGTGAGCACAATCCCATCCGGTGCAGACGGCCCGGCCAGGCGGGCCGCGGCATTCGCGGCGGAAATCGATCCGCGGCTGGTGCCCACGAGCCAGACTGGCCCCTGGGTGCGACGGCGTATGTCGGCGATCACCTTGCCCAGGTCGTCGGCGTGCTTGGGGCTGACTCGAAATCCGCCCAGCCCATCCTCACCCATGTGATCGGACGGGGCATCGACCAGCGCCGTGACAAAACCTTCACTGTGAAAATTCGACACCGACCGAACCAGCGAATTGCCGGTCAGCGCGCGCGCACAACCCTTGCTGTCGAGATCGAGGTGGCCCCCGCCCCCGGCCAGCAGAATCAACGCTGCGCGGGCACCGCCCGCGGGCGCTGGCTGGGGGTACGCAAGCGCATAGCGTGTGGTCGTACGATCGTGCGTATGGATGGTGACCAGCTCGCCACAGCCTTCCGTCACGTTTGATTGCGCGTGGACGCTTGTGCCGCCAAACGTCGAAAGGAGCACAAGAATCACCGTGCCAAACATGGTCAATGGTCGTTCACGCATTCGATCACCCCGGTTGTTGTCCCATGTCTGCATTCGCGTTCCGTTACTCGACGGAGACCACGACGCGCTCGCCCTTCTTGTGGTCCTCGACTTCGACCAGCGTCCCGCTCTGTCCCGGGGTGGTCGCCAGCCTGATCACTTCGTCCAGATCCACGCCTTGCTCGCGCAGCGTGTCATAGGCCTGTTTCGGGATCAGCTTGGCCGCCACCTTGAGCACGCCTGTAGGAATCGTGACCGTCGTCAACGGCTGTTCTTCCCCGTTCTTGAAAACACGAACCTTGAGAGTGGCCATGATTGCCTCCTGGTCAGGCTGACTTCATCATTAATGTGGGTGAAACCCGATTGATTCACGTATCAATTCGTACAGCACACAACCTCGCTCATGGACGATACATCGCCCCAGGCGCACGCTGCCGCCGACTATTTCATCGAATGCAAACCGAGCATATTGCCCTCGGTGTCGATGATCAGGGCAATATGGCCATACTGTCCGATGGATTTCTTCGGCGTTTCGATCCGACCACCTGCTTTGGCGGCCCGTTGCGCTTCGACAGCACAGTCGGCACAACTGAAATAGACAAGGACGCTGTTTGCTCCAGACGGGTAACCCGGGATCTTGATCAATGCCCCAGGCGCGCCATAGCCTTGTTGTTGCATCGGGAATGCCCACATTTCAAACTCGGTCCCTTCAAGCTTTGCCAGCTGGATACCGAATACCGTCTCGTAGAACGCACGTGCCCGCTCCAGGTTTTGCACATAGATTTCGAACCAAGCGACGGGATTGTTCATAATCGCACTCCTTTATATATAGAGTGTGGCTGTTGGGCAATTTAGATCCCGCAACTGCCTAATGTCCACTCGCTCGTGCATTGGGGCGGTAGAGCAGCAAACCCATGGCCGCGAGCGCGGCGAACGATCCCCCCGCAATAAACGTGGCCGACGGGCCGAAGACGCTCCAGAGCGACCCAGCAATCACGCTGGCCAGCAGGAGCGCCCCGCCGCTCACGAGGTTGAAAATCCCGAAGGCGGACCCGCGAAACTCCGTGGGGGCGGTATCGGCTACCAGTTTCGAGAGCAGGCCCTGGGTCAATGCCATGTGCAGCCCCCAGAAGGCCGCCCCCAGGAAAGCGATCCAGGGCGATGCCGCGACGACCAGCAGAATATCGGCGACGATCAACATACCCAGGCCGAGCACCAGAAGCGTGCGCGCTGAAACACGGTCCGCGGCGGCCCCCGCCGGGTAGGCAAATCCGGCATAGACAATATTCATGACGATCATGATCGCGGGCACGTATGCGATCGCCAGCCCGACATCCTGCGCCCGGAGAATCAGAAACGCCTCGCTGAAACGCGCGAGCGTGAAGACCGCGCCGAGCGCGACAACCAGCCAGTAGCGCAGGGGCAGCAGTTTTGCATTTGCGAACGTCAGGCGGTTTCTCGGGCCCGCGACAGGTTCCCTGGGTTCAGGCTCGCGTACCGCCACGATCAGCAGAAACACCGCGAGAAATGCCGGGATCACCGCAATCCACAGGACTGACTTGATGTCGTTCGCAAGCCAGATCATGAAGGCAACTGCGAGCAGCGGCCCGAGAAAGGCCCCGACCGAATCGAGCGCCTGGCGCAGGCCGTAGGCCGCCCCACGCATCCGCGGTGCGACAATATCGGCGACCAGCGCATCGCGCGGCGCTCCGCGGATGCCTTTCCCGATGCGGTCGACAAAGCGCGCGCCGAATACCCACCCGATTGTTGATGCCAGCGGAAAGACCGGTTTGGTGATGGCCGCCAGCGCATACCCGAGCACGACCAGCCATTTGCGCTTGCGGATGTAGTCGCTCATCACACCCGAGAACACCTTCAATATGGAGGCGGTGGCCTCGGCAATGCCCTCAATGATCCCGACCGTGAGCATGGATGCACCCAACACCGTGGTCATGAGGATGGGCAACAGGCTGTGGACCAGCTCGGAGGAGGTGTCCATCAACAGCGAGACAAATCCAAGCGCCCAGATACTTCTCGGCAGCATTCGATAGATGCCCCTGGAAGAAGGGGTTGATTCAGGGTGATTGGGCGGTGATGAGGGCATCATTGCTGTTCCTGCACGATCCAGCGTGAGCTCAGGCTGCGGCCCGTCAGGGCCGCCCCGTCCGCAGCGAAATGACTAACCGCCAACACATGTTAGCGCACGAAGACAATGGACTCGAACCGGGCGTGGTGCAGCAGTTCTCGTAGCAACAGCAAGCTGGCCGCGAAGACCCGCCCTGCGGGCATACCCAGTTGTGCCGGCGGTGTTCCGTGGGACACATCGGCCAGGCGATTGAACAATCGTTCTGCGCTTCCAATGTCCAGATGAACACCCTGCCCGCTACTATGGCCTGCCAGCTTGGTGATTTCGCCGATCTCCGGAGCGGCGCTCACCAGGCATCGGTGCTTCGGCAATAAATCAATGACGGGCATCAGTGCATCCTCGATCACGGCAATCGCTGCCTCGAGCTCCTCCGCCGTGGGCGGTTCATGATGCAGGTGCTGCAGAATGCCCTGAAATGTGCCGGCGTCGAGCGTGATTGAATTGGGCGAATCACCATCGCTTAAAACCTCAAGCGCAATCCGATCTCCGTCGAAATGCAGCCAGGTGACCGGCCCTTCTTTCAGCAATGAGCGAATGACGGATTCCCGGCTCTGAAGGTCGCCCATTAATCCCTTCCCTCGCCCTCATCAGGTGAATAAACACAATTCCACGCACTATTACACGTCGGCGCGAATGGTGTTGTGATACCTCATTTCCTTGGATCGCTGATGTGCTGGATATCCACGAGGCTCCATTCGTTACCGCTGCGATACAGACGTTTGTCTTGCCGTGGATATTCGGTGACGTCTTGCTGGAGACGTTGACCCATGACCAGGCAGACCAGTGTTTCTTCGCCATCGTTAACGATGACGTGCGCCGCGGTATTTCGTGGAAAACCTACGAAGTCGCCTTTTTCCAGTTGATAGGTGTCGCCCTCGATGAGGAGGGCGCCCTTCCCGGAAAGTACATACACGCATTCTTCTTCAAAAAGGTGTTTGTGATACTCCGTGGTGTCCTTTCCGGGCTCAACATAAATGATATGCACACCAACCTGGCTTAAACCAACGGCGTCGCCCAGGGACTTGTTGAGACGCACGGCGTTGGGATTCAGAAAATGAACCTTGCGCTCCCCAGGCATATTTTCAATATCAGCTGCTTTTAGAAGCAGTTTCCGGGTTTCCATAGATGCCTTCGATCGATTGAGAGACTGAACCTGTATCAGGCGGACCCACCGAGCCGCCGATGCAGGATTCGTAAATACTCATGTGGGCCTATTTTCAGGGTTTGCGGCTGTATTTATGGTGCCACTCCATCAACGACGAATTGGCGAAAGGTTGCATACTTGTCGCCGATTTTTCGAGCCGCTTTGTAGTCGGCGCTGTGATACCAGGCTTGCATTTGCTCGGCGCTCTCCCAGACCTGGATAAAAACACGCTTTGCCGGCGCGCCCTCAAGCGTGATTACATTATTTGATTCACCGTTGCTGCCAAAGGCAATGACACGCCCGCCCGCTGTTTTGACGGTGGAACGGACTTTCGGGGAATATTCCTTTGTATACCCTTCGAGGTCTTTTACGTCGACTTCGCCAATTAAATAAACAAGTTTTTGAATGCTGGCCTTTGCTTGAAGCTCCTGCGCGCCCCAGCCGCCAAGCGCGACACCAATGCATAACGTCAAGGCAACGACATATTGAATCTTCAAAATGTGCCTCCGGGAATCGTGAAACTGGATCCACAGTCTGAACCGACTTGGGCTGTCTTGCCAAATTGGCTTTGGCTTGCCTGATGCTCAACTCGGTCACTCGTTACTGGCGAACCGAATCCTCGATAAGCCGGGTCAGATCAAAGTCTTGGCCAGGCCAGAATGTTCAGCATTTGGGTCTTTGAATGATACCGGCCGTGCTGTGACTCATTGCAGCCGGAAGACCCCTCTGACATACCGGATCTGGCCTTCTTCCAGGCTGCGCCGTGCGTTCGCGGCTTTTTGCGCGAGGTTGTCGACGTATACTCCCAGGGTCAGCGGACTCGGCGCGCTGTTGACAGTCGTCGTGTTCAAATGGGCATCGCTGATATCTTCGAAACACTCCGCCATCAAACCGCTTTCGCCGAGTATCGAGCGCATCACGTCGGGTGATGCCAGAAAACTGTCGGCCGGGTCACTGGCCCACGGCAGCGGAAAATACGAAGTTGCGTTGTTTCCGGCAGCCATCTCCTGGAAGGCATAGCGGCCGCCCGGCTTGAGAACCCGGCTGATCTCTTTATACAGCTTCGCCTTGTCGGCAATGTTCATGCCGACATTTTGCATCCAGACGACTTCAAACGTGTCGTCGGGAAAAGGCAGGTCAAGCGCGCTGCCTTGATGTACCTTGACGTGATCCTCCAGGCCGGTGAGCCGATTCAGCAATACCGCCGCGGCACAGAAATCGGACCCCATTTCGATGCAGTCGACATGGCAGCCCAATGTGGAGGCAAGCATGCGGGCGGAGCCACCCGGTCCGGCGCCAATATCGAGAACACGGTCTTCCGCACGAATCTGTGCCAGTTCCAACAATTCGCGTGAGGCCTTGAGCCCGCCGGTGTGGAAATGATCCATCGACCCGAGGTCTTNNCAGGTTAAGCGATTATCCTTTCTAGTGTCGGCCAGCGAGAGCGGATTCATTCTTGAGTTGCAGGATTTCCGCTAGAACATGCTTTCCGGTCCTGCCCGCGTGCTGCGGGTTGCACCATTCCCTGGCTAGGTGCCGCAAAAGGTTTTGGACACCACTTCTTCTGGTTCGGGCGGCTGGCGGTAACGTTCTGTTCCGGCCTGCTCGACATACGGATTCTGCAGCACGGCGTGCAGTGCGTGAAACACCGAAAAATCTCCCCGGTCTTCCGCGGCGCGGATGGCCGCCTCGATTTGATGGTTGCGGGGAATATACACCGGGTTCACCGCCTGCATGCCGGCCTGACACGCCGCCTCATCTTGGGTCTCGCGCGTCAGGCGCTTGCGCCACTGGGCCAGCCAGGCATCAAACTGTTCGGGCCGGACGAATAACATTCGCGCTTCCTGATCGCGCTCGCTGGCGTGCGCCCCAAGACGCGAGAGGTGATAAAACGTGAGCGTAAAGTCCGCCTCGTTGTCATCCATCACATCGAACAGCGCATCAATCAGTTCCCGATCCTCCTCGTCGGAGGCAACACCCGCCGTGAGACCGCACTTGGCGCGCAGGCCAGCAAGCCAGGCCGCTTCATACTGGGCCTGATAGGTTTCGAGATGGGTCTGCGCGATCTTGACGGCGTCATCCGTATCATCGGCCAGCAGTGGCACCAGCGTTTCGGCGAAACGCACCAGATTCCACAAACCAATGCCCGGTTGGCTGTTATAGGCGTAGCGCCCGTGGTGATCAATCGAACTGAACTTGCGGTCATGATCATACCCATCCATGAACGCACAGGGCCCGTAATCGATGGTCTCGCCGGCGATCGACATGTTGTCGGTATTCATCACCCCGTGAATAAATCCGAACTGCATCCAGCGCGCGATCAACTGTGCCTGGCGCGCGATCACTGCTGCAAGCAATGCGACATAAGGCTGTTCCGATGAAACCAATTCCGGGTAATTGCGCGCGATGACATAGTCGGCGAGCTTTTTCACCGCCTCGACATTCCCGCGGGTGGCGAAATACTCGAACGTCCCGACCCGAATAAAGCTTCGGGCCACGCGCGTGATCACGCCGCCCGGCAANNGGGCGCTCGCGCGCGACCTCCTCGCCGGTGGCCACCGCCGCCAGTGCCCGCGTGGTCGGCACGCCGAGCCGCGCCATCGCTTCGCTCACCAGGTATTCACGCAGCACCGGCCCGAGCGCCGCCCGCCCATCCCCACCACGGGAAAAGGCCGTGCGCCCGCTGCCCTTCAGCTGCACATCAAAACGGGAACCATCGGGTGCGCGAAGTTCACCAAGCCAGATCGCGCGTCCATCACCCAATTGCGGGACGAAGTGACCGAATTGATGGCCGGCGTACGCCATGGCCAGGGGCTCGGCCCCGGCCGGCAGCGCGTTGCCGGAGAAGAGATTCGCCAGCTCCGCCTCATCGATATCTCCCACCGACACACCCAGCTCCCGTGCCAGCTCGACATTGAACTTGATCAACGTCGGTTGGGACACCGGCGTGGGATGCACCTTCACAAAGAAGGGTTCACCCAGATGGATAAAGCGATTATCAAAAGGAATGTGGATCACGGCTTGCTGACCGGCAGAATTCTATATAGACAGTGTAACCGAGCTGTCTGCCTTCAACTTGAAAGACCGGGGAAAACAGGGGTTATCTGAAGAGCGGAGGCCCTGAACCAGACGGAGGGATCGGCTGGCCTCTGCCGGGGTCTCGTGACCGGACCCAGGGATTCCGGATCGCGCAAGAACCCGGCGCCCGCGTTGACCACCGCGCCGGGTTCATCCACCGACAACACTATTACTTGGGCGGCGTGGCATGAGCCGCCAGGAGCCTGTCGCGCTGGATGGCGGTGTTGGCCATGCTGCCTGCCTTGACCTCGTCGATAAACTGCTCGGCATAGGCGAGGGCCGCGGGATCACGCCCCTTCACCACACCCAGCGCTGATTCGTCGAGCGCCAAGATGCCATCCAGCACTCGCGAGCCCGGCAGATTCGCCGTCACCTTGTACAGGAACGGCTTGCCCACAGCGATGACCTCCGCGTTTCCCGATACCAGCAATTCCTTCAGGTCAGCGAGGCTTCCCGCCTCTACCACTGTCGCCACCTTCAGGTTGCTGGACAGGAGCTTCAGGGTGGCAGAATTCTTGAGCACACCCACCCGGATGTCGGGTTTGTCCACGTCCGCCATCGTGTTGATCGGTACCCCGGCACGAACCAGATAGCCGTGTTCGACATAGAGGTATGGCGCAGTGAAATCAAAAACCGTCTTGCGCTTCTCGTCGGGTGTTGTCAGCACCACGTCCACCTCGCCGACCTTGGCACCCGCGATCAGTGCTCCCAGGTCCTTGTACGGATGCAGATCAATCGGGGCGCCCAGTTTCCGCGCCATCTCTTTGCCGATATCCACACCAAGTCCTTTCAGCTCGCCCGTGGCTGGATCTTTCATTCCGTAGATCGGAGCCATGAGAAAACCAACGCGCAGCTTGCCCGTGGGCGTCAGGCCGGACCGCGCCTCCGCACTCGGGCTACCTTGCATCCCGGCACAACCGGCCACCACCAACCCCACCAACACCGCAACCAACCCGTTCCGGATACGCATGACACCCTCCACATGTTTCGCTTGATTGACATTACACTCTTGCCGCCTGGGTCACGTTGTCCAAAGCGAAGCAAGAATGCCATGTGTTCAGCATGGGACCGGCGTCGAGGATTGTCTATTGGACGAACGGCTTATGACGAAAGTCGTAGTGACGTGAGTCATATCGGGTGAACATTTCGTTTCAAGCTGCACAGGTGGATTCACGATGACCCAAATCCACAGCGCTGAAATGGGACACCGATTGCGAGCATGAATCGCAAATATTGAAGTTAGATATCAACTGGCACAACTTCAACGAGATGGGCCGGGTTATCAGCTATGTGTGCCACGAAGTCGAGTGCGACAATTTCTAGGCCTAATTCGATTTGATATTCGCGACCCAGAGCCGGTGGGACCTGCCCGCCTGGCTGGGCCAGGCAGGAATATTCTCGGCAGGGAATATTAGAGAAAAACCCTCTCTGACCCGGTTCTTCCGGCCGATTCCCCAACCCGCTGAGGCAGTCGGTTCATTTCCGGGTTAGCCCTCATTTGCCGTTCCGCTGTTTTATCACGGTCCTGAGAGCTGCCGCGATGTCGGCATTCGAAGCAAGGCCCGATACTGAGCCGCGGAGCGAAATCGCTGTCTTCGTGACGGCGAATGCATCTGCTGAGAGGTAGCCACCCGTTCCAACAGACCGGATTTGCACAACCAGGCTCGGCAACCCTTTTGTGTCCAGATCAATCAAGGAGACCTTCTCGACTGTCCCGTCACGTGGACGAATGATTCCCGATACAAAAAATGTTGTGTCATCGCCAGGTAGTGCGCCATCCGTCGAATAGATACGGATGCTGTAGCTGCCAATGGAACGTGCCTCGAAGTCACCTTCCGAGATCACGGCAACCTGATTTGCCCCGAGGTGAAGTTTCTGGACAAAGCGGGGTATATTTTCTGCAGGGTAAGCACTCGAGACGACCCCAAAGACCAGATACAGGGCGAGAAGTCTTGATATAGCAGGAATCATGACTGATCTGGAATCCTTGAGGCCAATGGATCAGAGAGCAATCGCTGCGAATTGTAGCGAGAAATCCGCGCTGGCCCGGTTTTTTCTAGAAATTGTGCACGGTGTTGCTGTTGGCCATCACGGAAACCGTGGCTGTGCCGGAGAAGGTCAACGCATCGTCGGTGATCGGATTGTCGAGTGCGGCCTGGCAGGTATAGGCGACCGTGTAATCACCGGCCTCAAGGAAGGCAGCCTTGTAGCGGTACGCACCGCTGCTGCTATCCAGCTTGACCATTGCCGTCGTCACGGGGTCGGGCACAATGCCATCGATATCATCCGGCGTGACGCCAGCGCCGGTGAAGACGTAGATCGCAGGGGTACAACTCGCGGGAACCAGCGAGGGATCGACCGTGCCGGAAATCGTACCGACCAGAGTGTTGTCCACGATCCGCAATGTCGGACGCAGCAGGTAATCTCCCATACCGGTGAGCACCACCGACTTGCGCAGATCGAAATCAATGGTGAAGCTGGCGCTGCCACCGGCAGGCACATCAAACCCGCGATTGAGTTTCAATCCGGTCTCACTGCCGCTCGGGATGGTCAGTTCAGAATCCGCACCGCCCAACGCCACAATATAGGTATCGTGAATGCCGGCCGTATCGACCATCAGCCGTATCCAGCTGTAATGTCCGGACGGCAGCGTGTATCCGTTCAGCAGGATATCCGCTTGGCCGCCATTCAGCGCCAACAAATCAATCTGTTTCGGCGCCGCTGGAGTGCTGCAGGCCGTTGGGCTAACGACGGTCTTGGTGGCATCCGCCGGATCCTCACAATAATAGAGGGCGGTGCGCATGCCGTCGGAACTCTGAAGTTCAAGGCCACGGAACTGAACGTAGACATGTTCGGCGCTGTCCACGGTTGCATCCGTAATCTGCAGCGAAAGTACGCCAGGGCTCGCCGTGGGCGTAGAGCCAGTACCGTTTGAGCTGCCACAACCCGTCAGGAGCAGGCCGAGAATCAGGAAAAACCCAACTTTTTTCAGACACGCAGGGATAGTCATCATTTTCTCCACGTTATGTCGATGCCCAGAACGAGCGACGGAAGCCAACAGTAATTTACTCCCGGGAAGTGGGATATTTAATCCACTTATCGGCAGATTTTCTTTGACCTGCGGCAGGAAAAGTCGACCCGCCATGGATCAGTAAATAATGGAAACAAACGAAATAAAGAGGTCAGGGTGAGATGACCTCGTTTTTCTGGCACAAAAAAGGGCCGCCATGGAGTGGCGGCCCTTCACGGCGACTTCAGTACCGGGATCAGTTGAAAAGGTTATGGTCCTTGTCGTTATACCCTTCCTGGATATAGGTATAGCCCTTGCTCTGCAAATAGATGATGCGCGCCAGGGCGCCCTGGTTCACGTACACCCTGTCTTCCGAGCCGTCGGCGTTGGTTCTGACATACACGTTGTTGCGGGTGAGGTTATTGCCGCGCAGTGTGACGCCGCAGGCTTCAAGCTGAATATTCACACCCGCATGCTTGAAGTCGAACAGCTGGTTGATCAGAACCTTGTACGGGTTGCCATTCGGATAGGCCTGAGTCCCGGTAGCGGGATTGATCTGGGCCTGCCACCAGGCATCGTTCAGTGCCCACGGGAGCGCCTTACCGTGAAAATTGGCGATCACCGACACCTTGTTGGGTTCAAGCGTGCCGTCATCGATGCGTTTCTTGATGGCGGTGGCGAGCATCACCATGTGACGAAGCCCGACTGAAACCGAATCAGGTCCACTGACCGCCGGATTGGAAACACCCCCCGCCGTCACCAGCGAGTCGAGGTTGAACACCACCTTCGCACTTGTGAGGTTTACCGGAATGTCGACGCACACGGTGGAATTGGCCGGATCATTCACCAACCAGAGGTTGCTGCAGGGCTGCACAATGCCGCTCTTGTTTCCATAATTCTCATTATCATCGTCGGCCAGCGCATTGGCTGAAAACACTACAGCGCACGATAGCAGCGCGGCCTGAAGCAGGTGATTCTTATTCATTCTTCTCTCCAAGATAAATATTTTAGAATTGAACAACAGATCCTTGCCGATGTAGCTCCCTTGCGAACTGATGCCTACCGCACAGCGCGCGATTCTATGAACAACGCGAATGCGTGAGCAAGAAAATTCGCAAAACGGGGTTGTAAGTATTTGGTAAGAAGCAATGTGACCTAGGTCACACAATAATTTCCGCCTGATCCAGCCGATGCGTGCATGAACTGCTGCGCGGCTTGCGCGGTGACGTCGTGATTGTTACCCGGCGCGCGAAGGATTTACCGGGCTGACGTACGATGCGATACGGTTCATGTCGTATCCACAGCAAACAGCCATTGTTGTTCCAGTCATCGTGAGTGGGGCTCTGATTTCCCTGAGCCGCCAATCACTCAGACGGTAATGCCCGGGCCACCCACGGGGATTCCGGGGATTCCCGGAACGAAACCACTGAAGAGGTAGCCGAGCGCCACATAGCCCAGTCCGGCAACGATGGCCAGCAGTACCGAGCCCATAAACGATGTACCCAGGATGTACTTGAAGGACATCAAGTACCCGACTGGCGCCAGCAATATCCCCCAGGGACCGATGAGAACCACGAGCAGAAACCAGACCACCATGCCAACGACCAACGCGCCAACTGCTCGCATTAACGTCGGGTGTTTCGCGCCGGTGAGGCGCGCGGCCAGCCAGACCGGTGCCGCGAAGACAACGACAAAACCAATCAGAAAAATGAGTGCGGGCAGGCCGGTAAGACTGAAATTCATCTGCGCTCCAGCGGTGGGTGGAATACCTAAATCAGGGTCATCTCAGAGAACATTCATCTTTCATAAGCGACAAATCCTCTCTGACCCGGTTTTTTCGCGATTGGCGAATCGCGAAGCGACTATCCAGTACATCCGTAATGATTCACAAAGGGAACTCCGATTCAATCAACTCCGAACCGTTTGCTCCGCCCAACCCGATTCATCGAGCCTGACCAGGCTGGCCCTATTGATTGATTTGGTGATTCAAAGGCGAAGCGATCAGCTGGACTGCAGGAACACCCGGTAAGCGCACACGTCCCGAAACCCGAGCTTCTGGTAGATGGAGTAGCCCATCGTCGACGCCTGCAGGATCCCGACGCGATAGCCCAGCTGCCGGGCTTCGTGCAACGGCAACTCCGTCATGAACCGGCCGATGCCGCGGTTGCGCGCCTCTGCAAGCGTGGCCACGGCATAGATACCGGCGACGCCGGCATCGAGCACCAACGCCGAGCTGGCCACCGGCTTGCCGTGCAGGTAGCCGAGGTAGCGATGCTGCGCCTTGTAACGCGCGTCGTTAAGCGTGGCCTCGAGCTGTTCCAGGGCAGCAGTCGCGTCCGCAGAAAAGCCGGTGCCGGTCGCGGCAATCCGCGCCCACAATGCCTGTTGTTGCGCGTTTTCGACGCGCTTGACTGTAAAGTCTGCGAGCACTGCCGGCTCGCCTGCCAGCGATGCCAGGTCGAGCGCCATGCCCGGTATTTCACCGAGCGGCTCCAGCCCGTGCTGCACCAGCATGGTCTGCAACGCATCGGGATTCGAGCGCGGCCCGATCCACCACATCGCCGGCGCGCCGCGCGCGGCGATGTGCGCCCCAAGGCTTTCCAGCACCCGCTGGCCATCGGTCACCTTCAACACCGCGGCCTGCACGCCATTGAACAGGGGATGGGGAACGCCCGTGTAAAACCACAACACATCCGGGGACTGCTGCATCGCGCAGCCCTTGGCGCGGCCGTACTCCGCCCAGTATGCCGCCAGATTGGCGTCCATCGCGGGCTGCAGTTCCGGCGCGGAAACACTGGTCAACACCTGATCCCTCACGTCACCTCCTCGGCCACAGCTGTCTTAATGCAGGCTTTAATGATCGTTCTTCATTAACGACCGGGATGAGCCGCGCGAGGGCCGTTCGGCAACAACCTCGCGCGCCATGCCGTTGTCAGGTTCCACCTAGGCTTTAGTTTGTGCCGCCATCTTCTTTTGCATATTCCTCTTTACCAGGAAGCCGATGACATAGCCGGCCGCGACAATCACGGCGATAAGCACAAGCACATCCCGCCCGATGTTGGTGATTGATGCCTTGTACTCATAGTGCGTGCGGGTGTCGTTATTGCCAGGAGCGGACGCCCTGTAAATAACACTGACAGGGCCCTCTTCGTTGACTTTGGCATAGGTGTTTTCGTCGACACGAACTTCATTGGTTACCGTTGCGCCAGCGCCATCCGTGAACTTGTAAACCAAAGCGTAGCGGTCGAACTCGCGACCCTTTTTCCCGCTCTCTATCCAGTGCTTCTTTTGGACCACCGTGGCTTCAACTGGTACGCCTTTGGCCAGCATCTCGTTAGCCTCCAGATACACGCTGGAGCGCCCGAAGGCCACTATGATGCCTAGCACTACCGCCAGGACGACTGCACCCCCTTTTACAAGGCGAACGCGCTTGGTAATAACTTCACTCGTAATCTCGCTCATCAACTTCTCCTGTGTTGTCATTGGATCGACTCTTTGAACGCTCCGGTTCAGCGGCTGGCCGCGCAGCGGAGCGTCCGCTGCAACCGGTTGTTCGGTTGCGTTTACGCACGTACATAGCGCAGGTGTGTCGCATCTGGCGTATTGAGCACCTTGTCGATTCGAAACTGCGGCACGGGCTCGTGCAGGTTTTCGAACAGGCGCCTTCCACTCCCAAATAGTACTGGAGCCAGGGCAATTTCTAGCTCGTCAATGGCGCCCATGCTCAAGTACTGCTGTATCACATCCGCTCCGCCCGAGATGCGAATGTCACGACCGCCTGCAGATTCCCGGGCTCTCTCCAGGGCACCTGCTGGCCCATCGTTGATGAAATGGAACGTCGTGCCGCCCGGCCGGACCCATGGGTCGCGCTTCTCGTGGGTGAGCACATACACCGGGGCGTGAAACGGAGCTTCCTCTGGCCAACTTCGCTCGCCTTGGTCGAACATTCGCTTGCCCATGATGTTGGCACCGGCACGTTCCATGGTGTGACGGAGCATATCATTGACCGGACCGGTCTCGCCGCCCGGACCGAACTTGAGGTTCTCGCGGAAGTATTGCTGTTTGAGCACCCAGCCCATCAGCGCACCCCACTTGGCGCCCCAGTTCTTGTACTCAGGTCTTTCCCAATTTTCCAGGTCCATCCCTTCCGGTGCCATGTAGCCGTCAAGACTAAGACCAATATTTACGAATACCTTACCCATGACTCTTCCCTCGTGACCCTGAGTGTCGGCCTAACGCACAAAGCGTGCGAAAACCGGGGTCTGATCTCTAGTTATTCCTAATATTCGGAAAACTGTGATCTGACCCCGGTTTCGGCGGTTTCGGTTCTGCTTTTAACTCAAGACTTGAGCACGCGCTCAATGCGACGATCCGGAATCAGCCACATCATCGCCACCACCACATACAGCCCTTGCGAAATCCATTGGTTCACAAAGGCCAAGGGAATGGCGGCAACGTAGATCAGCACCGATACGTTCCCCTTGTAGTCCTTGCCCATGGCCCGATCGAGCAGTGACCCTTTGCCTTCGTTCGCGATAATGACCCGCGCCAGAATCCAGTAGGCAAACGATGCCATCAGTAGCACCAGGCCATACAGGGCGGTGGTCATAGGGGCGAAGTGGTTCTCCCCCATCCAACCCGTCACAAACGGAAGCAGTGACAACCAGAACAAAAGATGAAGATTCGCCCACAATACCCCGGCACTCACACCACGCGCGGTGTGCAACATGTGGTGATGGTTATTCCAGTAGATGGCAATGTAGATAAAACTCAATACATAACTAAGGAATACTGGCAGTAATGGCCGCAAGTCGGCCAGGCTCTCACCATGCGGCACCTTCATCTCCAACACCATGATGGTGATGATGATGGCGANNGTCTTGTTCATCTGCCTGCTCCGTTCAACGCTGCAGCCGGGTAAAGGCAAACCGACGGCCGTGTCCCATTTTAATGCCCAGATGAATCCAGGTCATCGCAAACGGTTCCAGGTATCGCACCGCGCGCAATTCGCCACAGTCCACGACAAAAAATGAGGGCTACGAGGTTTGCCAACGAACCCGGGGCGACGGTGCCAAAAACTTCATCCGGCTCTAGCGTGGTCGGCCGTCGCGGGTCAGGTTGCCGGCGCCGGACGGTTCCCGGAGCTACGCAGGTTGACGAAACGATTGACGAGGTCAAACCAGAACGGCGCACCGAGAGCCGTCGCAAGTGCCGTCAGTAGCCAGCCCATAATCTTCAGCACCCACTCACCCGTTCCGATTTTCTCGAAGTTGCCCCGGCATCGATTGATGATGGTGGCCAAGTCGGGCGAACCGGCGTTGGTGCCCGTGGTGGCCGAACGCTGTTGTGAACCGAGGCACGCGTAGCCGACCGGCAGGCCCGCCTGAGCCAGCTGGTTTAATTCGTTCCGTACGGCTTCGGCATCAGCCCCGGATGTCGCCTGCACGTGCCATTCGGCGGCCTGGGAGACCGCGGTTCGAACCGATTCCGACGCGGACAGTGCCTGGGTAATCTGGATGGTGTCGACGTTGAGCACCACCGCCACCCCAAGGCCGATCAGGAACAGAAGCTTCTGGGCCCGCGCCTTGTACCAGCCGCTCAGCCGTGCTGTGCTGCTCTCGAACCACTTCTCGACGCCCGACAAAGCCTCTTCCATGGTCTTCGCTCGCGCCAGGATCGGCGTCAAAGCGTGGCCAGCGGCCAGATCCTTGTTGCGGGCGTCGTAAACCGCCGCACGGGCGGCGTCGATATCGTAGGCCGGCGCCGAACCGACGGACTGATGACGACACACCAGCACGTCAATCAGCGCCTGGGCAAAATTCCGCGATGGAATGTAGGACGGCGGCACGCCGCGCGCCGGTACATCCCGGTACAGTCCAGAGACCACCGGATGGTTGATGACACGCAGGTAGATCCAGCGATCCGGTAGCAGGCTCTGCAGGTTTTCGCGCAGGTACTTTCCGCGCTGGTTGAGCAGGCGCGAAACCAGTTCCTGGGTACCGGAGGTAAACATGCACATCAGGAGGTACACCACCGCCAGGCCAAGAATGACTTGCAGGAAAATGGATACAGACATGGAGATGCTCCCGAATCAGGCTTCGCTGGTTTGACGACCACGACGACGGGCTGCCGTCGCCGGGGCCAGTGAAATATCGGAGGCGGCCACCGTGGTACCGGCATGGGCCAGGTTCGGCGGACGATATCCGGGCTCGGCGCGCCACTTGCGATAGGCGCTGTCGTCGATGACTTCGTTCACGCCGTCGCCGATGGTGCGGTAAAACGGTTTCTTCAGGTTGATCCAGCTGTAGGCGCCGCCCATGAATTCCTTAAAGGAGTCCCGGATCGGCGAGCGATATTCATTGCCGTCCAGTCGCAATACCTCGTCGTCAATATCGAGTCCACATTCGCGGGCCCGTGCCGCCATCCAGGCGAGCCCGAGGTCAGGCAGCAGGTCGTCTTCGTAGCCGCCGCCGACGTTCGAGTGGGCGCCGGGAAACCATCGCTGTTCGAGTCGCGCACCACCCGGATTCTCAGTCCAGAGCGTGGCGTCGTAGTCGCGCCGGTGTTCATCAATGGCGAGGGCGTGAAAGGCGTTCTTCACGCCGCGGCCAAGTTTCGTGTCATGGAACTGCTCGACGAGCCGAATGTTGCCGAATGGCGCACCGAGGGTTCCGACCGTATCCCACACGCCGATGAAGTGAATAGGAACTTCACGCGACCGGGTCGCCAGAAACTCGTGCGAGGCATCATCGGCGGACTTTGAATTGCGGTAGATGTTATAGGCATCACCGGCCAGATCTTCGCATTTGTCGCGCAGCGTGTTGCGATCGACGGCCGTTGGGCAGGCCGGTATTCCACAGCGGCCGATCAACCCGGCGAGGCTGCGTGCGGTATACGCACCGCGACTGAAGCCAAACAGGTAAATCTCGCTGTCCGACTGGTAGTGCTCGATGAGCCAGGCGTAGCCCTGGCGGATATTTTTCGACAGGCCGAACCCGGTGACCCCGCCAATGACACGGTCAGCGCGACCGGTGCCAACGCCTTCGTCGTAATACTTGAGCTGGGCGTTGTCCGCCGCGCCGTCTGGCAGTCGCCGGATGGCGGCGTGAATGCGCGAGACGTTGGTGTGATCCCTGACGGTGTTCCAGGTGCCATCGAAACAGACTGCCAGTCGGCGTACCATGATCGTCCTCCATGTACTCGCCCGGGCGGGCGAACCTGATACTTCGTTTACTGCGCTTCCCAAGGTTTATTGCGATAGGCCCGGTAGCTGGTGGGGCGTTCGCGTGGCGAGAAGAAATCATTCGGGAACCACAGCAGCTTGATTCGTACAAATTGCGGGTCCTTGGGACTTTGTGGTTTTTTGCATCTCTCCGGATTCTTGGCCACCCGCGATGACCTGATATTGGGTAGTTTCCCGCATACCTCCGGGTTCTTGGGTACCATCTCGTCAATGTACAGCGCAAAACGGGTGCCGTCCTCGAGAAGCGTGTAGTCCGTCATCGGGAAGTCAAACCGCGTCAGGTTAAAATTACGCTGCAGGGCCTCTCCACCTTTCTGAACAGTCTTGAGTTGAGTTTCCTGTTCGGCGGTCCGATTTTTCTGATACTGGAGCTGGTCGGTATTTAGATAAATCAACGTACGCAAGTCGCCTTTGAAATCCTTGCCATACGGAGTGTTGTACAAATTGCCAAAAACAGGTCCGGTGCCAGAATTGGTGTTGGTTGCAGTGGCGATCGCTGATTCAAGGCTGAGTTTGATTTCAACTTCCTCGTTGATCCAGTCAATCGACTGAATTTCAATATTCAGGCGCGTACGCTTGTCAGGCGACAGAATCGTCCGCCGATCGCTGGCGGCCTCTCGCACAATGATGGTGTCCGAGCATTTGGCATCGGTCGGTATGGTTTTTTCTTTATTCGGAGGGCGCGTATTATCAACCTCTTGGGCGAGAACAATTATTTTGGAAAGGCAGGCACCGCCTTCCGCGGGTCGGCCACTCGAACCGGAATGATTGACGCGGGTGACGAGCGACTCCTGGCGCTGCACCACACGCCGTACGACGGATAACAATTCAAACTCTTTGAGTTCTCTATCCTTGATATTTTCGTTCGACAGTCGCTCCTTGAGATGAATGAGCAGCGGTTTAAATTCAAAGTTCTCGTGAAAATTAAGGGCCAGGAGTTCGGCCAGCAACAACTCCTCCTCCACTTGGGGAGGCTCATCACCCGTATTTTTGATCAGCTTTTGAATCAAATTGCCGAACATCGTTGCACGCAGGCTGCTCTCCGCTTCTTCGCGCTGGTTGACGAGGTTGGTCGTCGACAACGATGCCTGGAAGGAATTGGCGACCCAGATCGCAAAAATGCCCGCGAGCGCAGCCACCAGCTTGGCGGCGGTGTCGAGCCAATCGCGTAGCGATTTCGGGTCGCGATTCTTCTTGTCGTCTGGATTAGGCGGAGCGGTCGCGCTCATCCCTGAATCCCCTCCCTGTGGGCATTCTTGTTCTTCCTGTTCCCATTACAGCAGACAACCTAAACAGCGGATCAAAGCGTACGCCAGCCCTGGGGTGTGCAGACCTTGCCGGTTACCACGGCTCCAACCGGGTACTGCTTACCGTTTTCGAAACAGTCGGCGGCGGCGATGGCAGAAAAAAACATCAGGACAGTAGACAGGACAATCGAAACAGAAAATTTGGCAGTCATGGCGAAGTTCCCCTCTTCATTGGATTCCCTATTGTCTGGAGTCGCGCGGTTCTTTATAGATTTGTGTTATATCGCGACTAACCCAATGAAACTGAAATATCTTTCCTTTGTCAACATTTTCTATCGGGTTTTTCCGCCAAGCACGACACAGAATATGAGGCGCTCGCTTGGGGATGGTGAGTATGGCGCTTCAAAACAGGGGTTTTTTGCCATTGCCCCCAGACAGGCCGGGCCCGGTATGGCGCAGTAACCCTGGTTGGAAATATTGTTCGATAAGGCAGGATAACGGACTTCGAACAGGATTCCGGGTTTTTTCCTATTTCTATTCGGCCGCCAACCGGCCGCGATCAAAACGCATGCCGGCGAACCGGGTGCGGTACTCAGCCGGCGTCATGCCGGTATGGCGCTTGAACACGTTGCGGAAAGAC
>DKBE01000003.1 GCA_002451085.1 Proteobacteria bacterium UBA6908
AACAGGAACTCAAGTGGTTCGCCTATTCGGCGAAGCATTATGTGAAACTGAAGGATGATTATCTGAAGTAGCCGTCATTCCAGCGAATGGGGGGCCGTCGTGCAGAAATTGATGGTGGTTCTTGCGACTCTTCTTGGCTGTTCTGCTGTGTCGCTTCAGGCAGCAAGTTCCGAAACGATCTATAGCGATCTCATCCAGGACTGCAAGGAAACTGGGGATTGTGGAGGTTACACTGTACGCATTCTGAATCAATCAGAAATCTTCTTTACGTCCCACGAAGGTAATTGTTCAATCAAAGGCACGCATGCAGAAGAAGTAAACTACCACACCAAGACTGGCGCTATCTCGTTTGTTGTACCTTTCGATGCGAATGTGGGCCGATCCTACTTCCGGTTCAATGGAAAAGTGCTCAAGAATCGCATTGAAGGCACATTAACCATCGACTATCCATCGAATCCTACCTTCAACAAGACCGAGGCACTGAGACTTTTCCGAACCACTGAGAAAACGCTGTATCGGTGCCGGTGAAAGACGTTGATTTTGACGTTCCCCCGTAGCCGCCGCCGAGCATCGCAGTCCCGGCCGGGAGCAGTCGCGAGCCGGTGTCGAGCCCGAGCCGCGTCGTTCAGCGGCCGGCGAGTTCGGCGAGCGCCCGGTCGGGGCGAGAAGCGCAGGAAACAAGGCGGCTCCGGGGCGTGCTTTCTTTCGGTTACCTTTCTTTGCACGAGCAAAGAAAGGTAACCCGCCGCCGCGCGGCCAGCGGCATTACACCACGCGGCCGTAGGCCGCTCGAAACCTACCCTTCCACCCGCAACTTCTCAATCACACTCCGCGTCTCCGGCCTCACTCCTCGCCAGATCAGATAGGATTCCGCCGCCTGCTCTACCAGCATACCGAGGCCGTCGGTGACGGTTTCCGCGCCGTGCACGGCCGCCCAGTCGAGGAATGGCTTGGCCTTGTCGCCGTACATCATGTCGTAGGCGAGCGCACGCGTGGTGAACAGGTTATCGGGCAGCGGCGGGATCTCGCCCTTGAGGCTGGCAGCGGTGCCGTTGATGACCAGATCGAAGTGCTTGCCCTTGAGCGCGTCGAATCCGCAGGCCTCGATCTTGCCGTACGAGCCGAATTCCTCGGCCAGTTCCTTGGCGGTGGCCACGGTGCGGTTGGCGATGACGATCAGCGCCGGGTGCTTGTGCAACAGCGGCTGCAGCACGCCGCGCACCGCGCCGCCGGCGCCGAGGACCAGAATGCGCTTGTCCTTGATCGCCACATGCAGGTTCTTTTCCAGATCGTGCACCAGCCCGGCGCCATCGGTGTTGTCGCCAAACAGCCGGCCGTCGTCTTCGAACCGGAGGGTATTCACCGCCTGTGCAGTCGTGGCGCGCTCGCTCAGGTGATCGGCAAGTTTGAAGGCTTCCTGCTTGAACGGCACGGTGACATTCAGCCCCTTGCCGCCGCCGGCGCGGAACTGGTCGACCGCCTGGACAAAGCCGCCGGCGTCGACCTGAATGGCGGTGTACTCGATCTGGTGGCCGAACTGGTGGGCGAACAGCGCGTGGATGCGCGGCGACTTCGAATGCGCCACGGGATTGCCCATGACCGCATAGCGGTCGCGCTTTTCGAAATCGAATGGATCGCTCATGCCGCGCCTCCGGCCGGCGCGCGGAACATGAAGTAGGCGGCGCCGATCAGGCACAGCCCGGCCCACAGGTAATCCAGCCGCAGCGGTTCCTTCATGTACAGCAACGCGAACGGCACGAACACCGTGAGCGCGATGATCTCCTGCATGATCTTGAGCTGGCCGAGGTCGAACTGGCCGTAGCCCAGGCGGTTGGCCGGCACCTGCAACAGGTACTCGAACAGCGCGATACCCCAGCTGATGAGGGCGGCGATCACCCACGGCTTGTCGCGCAGGTCTTTCAGGTGCGCATACCAGGCAAACGTCATGAAGACGTTCGAGAGCGTCAGCAGCAATATGGTTTTCATGTCGGCCAGCCCGCCATGCGTTCGTCCAAGTCTTCGACGTGCCCGGTAATAGTGTACCAGTGGCAGCTCTGGCGGATTACAACAGCCGCGCGGCCCCAACCGTGAGCGAGCCGAGCAGCCCGGCCACGCCGAGCAGCCGGCAACCCGGCCCGGACAACAACAGGCTCAGGGTCGCCAGCAGGCCAGCGGCCAGGGCAATGAACAGCGGGTTCAATACGCCGGCGGCCGGCAGCACGGCCAGCGCGAGAAAACCCGGCACGCGGCCGGTCAATGGCGCATCGAGCGGACAAGCCTCGCCAGCGGCTTCCGCGCCGGCATTGGGCGCAGGCTTATTATTGGAACCCATCCCTGTTTCCTCCGGTGGTGATTTATTAACAACTTATCCGCCATTCATACCGTATTCCCCCACCGCTGGAAAGGGCGGGACCATACCTGCCTCCATATTAGCTATGCTGAATACAGTGTTTAGACAAGAGGACGTCCATACCCGCTTCCCATAGGCTTCAGCCACATCACAAACTTCAAGGCAGACACGCGTACGAATGCGTACAATCCCCACCCAAAATAAGAACAATACGGAGTGACCCGGATGACTGGGGCTGCAGAACATTGCAGGCCGATACTGGCGATACTCGCCATGGCCGGATTCGCCATCGTTGCACCCGATCTGCACGCCACCGAGAAGTTGGCGCCGGAGCAGATCGACGCCGTCACGCGCGTCACCGCCGAAGGCCTTCTGGAGGCGGTGCAGCGCAACCCGCGACTGGTGATCGTCGATTCGCGCATTGCCATGGATCGCCGCCAGGGTTACATCGAGGGCTCCATCAGCCTGCCGGACATCAACACCAGCTGCGCCTCCCTGGCGCGCGTCATTCCATCCAAACAGCACGCGGCACTCTTTTACTGCAACGGTGTCAAATGCGGACGCAGTGTCGTCGCCCTGGGCATTGCCAAATCCTGCGGCTACACCCGGCTGTACTGGTACCGGGAAGGATTCGAGGACTGGAAGCAAAAGGGCTATCCTTTTCTGAAACTATAACTCTCCACGCGGCCCGGACCCTCCTTGTTCAAAATCCGATTCTCCATGCGCTTCACGCTCGGTGCGACCATCGTGTTGATGGGCGCGCTGGCGATGGTATTGGCGCTCGCCACGGGCGAAATCTATCGCAAGGAGGCGGTTGAGAATCAGCGTGCCGCCCTGGTGGAGCTGCTGCAAATCACCACCAGCGAATTGCTGCGGGATCTTGAAGAACGGGCCCGTGACCTGGGCCAGTCGCTGCAAAGCGAGACGCCCTTTCGCCAGGCCTTCAACGCGGGCGGCACCCAGCTGGCCCGCGAACTGCAGAAACAATTCCATCAATACTTCGCCACCGCCGAGGTGCTGAAACTCGAAAAGCTCGTGGCCTTCGACCTGGACTACCGGGTGCGGGCGATGGCCACGGCCAGCACGGCGAAACCAGGTAACGGGGATGTGCCGTGCGCGGAACTGATCGACACGGCCCGGCAACGCACGCCGCTGGAGCGGATGCGTATCCAGAGCGCGTTGTGCCTGGAGGGGTCCCTGCCCCGGCATGTGGTGTTGCTGCCGGTGGGCGGCTTGCGCCCGATCGGCTATCTGGGTGTGGTGACCGATCCGGCGCCGCAGCTGGCGCGCCTCGAATCGCGGCTGGGCGCGCCGGTGCGGTTGCGCGACGTGCGCGATGAAAAATTATATACCTCGACCGACTGGCCGGCGCCGGACGCCATGCACAACGCCCTGGTGGCCGAGCACACGCTGACCAAGCCGGATGGCGCACCGGCACTGAAGGTGGCGATCCTGCGTGACATCCGCTCGCTGCGGAACCAGTTGCAGCAGACCCGCTATCTGGTGATGGGACTGACGCTGGTGGCCACGCTGTTCACCGTGGTGGTGGCACTGATGATTCTGGAGAAAACCGCACTGCGTCCCCTCAACACCCTCACCGAACACCTGCGCCGCGTGACGCGTGACAAGGACCACCTGGCCGAGCCGGTCGAGGCTGGCGGCCTGACGGAAATCCGCGAGCTCGGGGAGGATTTCAACCAGATGGCGCGCGAGCTCGACCGGCTGTACGACAGCCTTGAGCACATGGCCTTCACCGATCCGCTCACCAACCTGCCAAACCGCGCCCGGTTTCGTGACACCCTGGAAGAAGCGGCCGCCCAGCATGCACGGCTGCGCCGGCCGTTCGCGCTGTTTCTCATGGATCTGGATCGCTTCAAGGAGGTCAACGACACCCTCGGCCACCAGATCGGCGACCTGCTGCTGCAGGAAGTCAGCCTGCGCCTGCGCAGCGTGTTGCGCGGCTCGGACACCATCACCCGCCTCGACAACGAAACCATTCAGGAGCTGGACAACAAACTGGTGGCGCGCCTCGGCGGCGACGAATTTGCCGCCATTCTGCCGCGCGTCAACAGCGCGGATAACGCCACCAGCGTGGCGCACAAACTGCTGATCAGCATGCAGGAGCCATTCGTGATCCGCGATCACCACATCTCGATCGGCATCTCGATCGGCATTGCGCTCTACCCGCAGCACGGCGAGGACATCGACACGCTCATGCAGCGCGCCGATGCCGCCATGTACTTTGCCAAGAACAACCAGACCGGCCTGGCCTTTCCGGAAAGCATGCGCCAGACCTCGCTGATCTAGCCGGCGCCTAGGCCGGCAGCCGGGGCGCCACGAACCCGCGCACGACGTCCTGCAGGTCGGCCAGCCGCTGGTGAAAGAAATGCCCGACCCCGGGCAGGAAGTGCGCTTCCGGCACCACCGGTATTCCCGCCAGCCATTGACGCACGCTTTCGACCGGCACGACCTCATCGGCCTCGCCCTGGATCAGCAGCCACGGGCAACGCGGCATGGCCACAGCGGAGAAATCGTACAGGTGCACCGCCGGTGCCACGGTGATCAGTCCGGCCGGGTTGGCGCCGGCGGCAGCGCGCAAGGCGACATAGGCACCAAACGAAAAACCGGCCAGCCACAACGGGACCTGCGGGGCCTGCGCGCGCACCCAGTCGATCACGGCCTGCACATCCTCGGTTTCACCGACACCGTTGGCAAAACGGCCGGTGCTGGCGCCGACACCGCGAAAGTTAAAGCGTACGGTGGCGATACCCAGTTCATTCAGCGCGCGCGCCAGCATGTGCACCACCTTGTTGTGCAGGGTGCCGCCGTACAGCGGATGCGGGTGCAGGATCACGGCCGTGGCCAGCATTGGCCGCCCGCGCGGGCAGGCGGTCACGGCCTCCAGGACGCCGGCCGGCCCGTCCAGCATGAACGACTGGTTGCAGGGAAAATCACCGCCGGCACTTACCACGTCAGCGTCAGGAAGTAGGCGACGTATAACATGCCGTTGACGGTCAGGTGCCACGGCTTGAGGTGGCCGCGCCGCAACATGAAGAACAGGTAACTGCTGGCCGCCAGCGTCAGGCCCATGCCCAGCAACACCTCGGGACGCGGTTCCCAGGGCGTGAGCATGATGCCAAGTGCCGGCAGCAGCGAGCCCTGGAACACCATGGCCCCGGTCACGTTGCCGAACGCCAGGGTATCGCGATGGCGGCGGATCCACAGGATCGAGTTGATCTTTTCCGGCAGTTCGGTGGCCACCGGCACGATCAGCAGCGACAACACCAGTGCCGACACCCCAAGCCATACCGACAGGTGCTCGATGCCGACCACGAATCCCTTGGCGCCGAGGATGATGAACGTCAGACCGATGCCCAGTTGCAGCACGATGGTGACAAGGTTTTCCGGCAGCCCGAGGCGCGACAGGTACAACGGGTGGTCGGCCTCGGTGCCGTGGCCGTCGACCACCAGCTTGGCCGAGGCGCGTATGGTGAGCATCAGGTAGATGAAATACATGAGCACCAGTGACAAGGCGATCAGGCCGCGCACCAGTTCAAGCCGATGCGGGATGAAAATGGCCACCGCCGAAAACCCGAACGCCGCGAGGAACCAGGTGAGGTCGCGATCGAGACCGCTGCGCTCCGGACGGAATTCCCCGCCCCAGCCGCGCTTGTGGGCGGCAAACGTCGCCATCAGGAACAGGGTCAGGGTCGACAGCATCATCGGCGCGCCGAGAATGGCGCCGACACCCACTTCCTCGCCGATGTGTGCATCGTTGCTGCCGGCCAGCACCGCCACCACCGGCACAATGGTTTCCGGCAGTGCCGTCCCGACGGCGGCGAAAATCGATCCAGTGACGCCTTCCGAGATCTTGAGGCGCTCGCCCAGATGCTCGAGCGCGTTGGTAAAGGCCTCCGCCCCGAACAGAATGACAATCAACGCCACGAGCAATAGTGCGATATCCATAGAGCCTACCTGTTGGTGAGAATGTTGAGTTCCGACCAGAGCGCATCAACGCGCGCCCTCACCTCCGCCGACATGGTAATCGGACGGCCCCACTCACGATTCGTTTCCCCCGGCCACTTGTGGGTGGCGTCGATGCCGACCTTGGAACCAAGGCCCGACACCGGACTGGCGAAATCGAGATAGTCGATCGGGGTGTTGTCGACCAGGGTGAAATCGCGCACCGGGTCGACACGGGTGCTGAGCGCCCAGATGACGTCCTGCCAGTCGCGCACGTTGATATCGTCATCGGTCACGATCACGAACTTGGTGTACATGAACTGGCG
>DKBE01000072.1 GCA_002451085.1 Proteobacteria bacterium UBA6908
ACCGACCAATCATCTGGATCTGGATGCAGTACTGTGGCTGGAAGAGTGGCTTCGCGGCTACCGCGGCACCCTGCTGCTCATTGCACACGACCGCGACTTTCTCGACCGGGTGACAGATCACGTGCTGCATCTCGAAGCCCGTCCCGACGGAGCGCGCGCCACCCTCTATACCGGCAACTATTCGGACTTCGAACGACAACGCGCTGCACAGTTATCGCGCCAGCAGGCCGAATACCAGCGGCAGCAACGCGAAGTGTCCGAGGTACGCGCCTTTGTCGAGCGCTTCCGCGCCAAGGCGACCAAGGCGCGCCAGGCCCAGAGCCGCCTGAAATTGCTCGAACGCATGCCGGAGATCGCCCCGGCCCATGCCGACTCGCCGTTCCATTTTGAGTTCCGGCAGCCGGCCAAACTGCCCTCCCCACTGTTGCAGCTGATGTCGGTGAGTGCCGGCTACGACCAGCGCGCTGTCCTGACGAATATCGACCTGACACTGTTGCCGGGCGATCGCCTCGGCCTGCTCGGTCCCAACGGTGCCGGTAAATCGACCCTCATTCGTCTGCTGGCCGGTGTCTTGCCTGTTAACACAGGCGAACGCCTGCCGGCACGCGATCTAAAAATCGGCTACTTCGCCCAGCACCAGCTCGAACAGCTGCGTCCTGACGACAGCCCGCTGCAACACTTGTCGCGCCTCGACCCGCAAACCGCCGAACAGGATCTGAGGGATTTTCTCGGCGGGTTCGGCTTCCGCGGCGACCGGGTGAACGAACCGGTCGCGCCGTTTTCCGGTGGCGAGCAGGCGCGCCTGGTGCTGGCCCTGATTGTCTGGCAGAAACCGAACCTGCTGCTGCTGGACGAACCGACCAACCACCTTGATCTCGACATGCGCCACGCCCTGACGGTGGCCCTGCAGGGCTACGAGGGTGCGCTGGTCGTGGTTTCGCACGACCGCTTCCTGCTGCAAAGCGTGGCTGACAAGCTGCTGCGGGTTCACGATGGATCGGCTGGCCCGTATGACGGCGATCTTGATGATTACGCCAACTGGCTGGCTGAGCGCCGCCGGCGCATGGACGAGCCGGAACCCATGCCCGCCGGCCCAAACCGCAAGGACCAGCGGCGTGCCGAGGCGGAGAAGCGCCGCCAGCTGCAGCCGCTCAAGAAGCAGCTGGTCCAACTCGAGGCAAAATTGGAGCAGCTGGGTGCTGAAAAGTCCCGTCTCGACCTGATGCTGGCCGATAACACACTTTACAGCGCCTCTGAAAAGGACAAACTCAAGGCCCTGTTGCTGGACCAGGCTCGCCTGCAGCAGCAACTGGTCGACACGGAAAGCGCCTGGCTGCAGGCTTGTGAGACCCTGGAAACCGCCAGTCGCGACTAAATCAAGGTGAAATCATGGAAAACCGTCTCGTGGAGCTCGAAACCCGCCTCGCCTTCCAGGAGGACACCCTGCAGGCCCTGAACGGAATAGTCTCGCGCCAACAACAGGAAATATTGATGCTCAGTCGCGAATTGGAGGCCCTCCGGGCCCAGATTCGGGCCCTGTCGCCGGCGCTCGTGGCCAGCCGCACCGAAGAACCTCCGCCTCCGCACTATTAATTCGGTATTACTGCGCCGACCGGGAAAAGTTTGCTATGTTTAGACAAGAGAGTCGCCACCGGCCGCGTTGTCTGACAATGCCCGGGCGGAATTGCCATACACCATCACCAGTTACCTGATTCACTTGACCTAACATGGCCAACGCTAAACCTGCCAGCAAAATTCTCCGGGTTCTGATTCTGGACGATTCACCCGATGACACCGAACAGGCCAGCAGTGTACTGCGCCAGGCCGGTTACATGCTAAAAACCCAGCGCCTGGAAACCGGCGTGGCCGTCGAACAGACCCTCGATAACGGTCAGTGGGACCTGATCCTGTGCGCGCACGGCGTTCCCAGCCTGCCGCCACGCCAGGTGGTTGAACTGGTCGTGCGCAAGAAGCTGCTGATCCCGGTCATCGTCTTGGCACGTCGCATTCAGGATGACGATCTTCGCACCCTGATGCAGGCCGGCGCGCGCGATGTCGTGATCAAGGGACAATGGGGCCGGCTGGTTCCCGTTGTTGAACGTGAACTGGCTACGGTGCAGGACCGGAAATCCGCCATCGAGGCACGCGAGGCCCTCGAACAACTAGAGGCCCGTTATCGCAGCATGATCGAGGCCTCGCTGGACGCCATCGGTTATGTGCAAGACGGCATGCACATGGATGCCAACGCTGCCTACCTGCGCCTGTTCGGTTTCGACAAGCTGGAAACTCTCAAGGAAACACCACTGCTCAACCTGATCGACAAGGTGGACCAGACGCGCTTCAAGCAGGCCCTGCGTAAACCCGAGGGCACGGCCAAGCCCCAGGAATTCCAGGCTGTCACCGGCAGCGGACACCGCGTATCAGTCGAGGTGGTCATGAATCCCCTGACTATCCACGGCGAGCCGTGTGTGCAGATCGTGGCCACCGACATATCCAAGCGCAAAGCCCTGGAGTCCAAACTGCAGTCCATGCATCAGCGCGATGCGCTGACAGGCCTCTACAATCGCAGCCACTTCCTCAATGTGCTGGGCGACAATCTCAAAACGCCGGGCGGTGTACTGATCGGCCTGAATATCAACCACCTCGCGGACCTGAACCAACGCATAGGCCATGTCGCCTGCGACCGTCTACTGGTCCAGCTGGCACTGCAGTTGCGCGATGCGGCCGGCAGCGTTGCCAGCCTGGCGCGCATCGCCGGCGGTCAGTTCGCCGTGCTGTTGGACAACAAAACCGCCACGCAAGGCGAAGGGTTGATCAAGAAGATCGAGTCCCTGCTCGATTCACTCTCTACCGGAGACAATGGCGGCAGCCTGAAGTCCGAAGTCATACTCACCACACTTAAGCTTGATGGCAGGCAGAAAGACCGCCAAGCCATCATGGATCAGGTGTTCAAGGCCGAGGTGCGCCCAATACCGGCAAAGGTTGCGGCGGCACCGGCACCCGCCCCGGAACCCAAAGCGTCAGAACCGGTCCCGGTTCCGTCCATCAATATTCCGTCACTGGAAATCACGGCAGCTTCGGCTCCTGCCCCGGTAGTCCATGACCAGCACCGGACCATGCCTGCGCTGGGTCAGGACTGGTCCAGCGCCCTGAAGGAGGCCTTGGCCAACAACACCATGGAATTGGCTTTCCAGCCGATTATCAATCTACATGGCGACCCTCAGCCTTTCTATGAAGCCAAGTTTCAGCTGCGCACTGCGGATGATCAGTTGATCCCGCCGGATCTGTATATGCCAGCCGCGGAAACGTCCGGTCTTGGCGGAAAAATTGATCGAGCGCTGATGATGAGCGTGGTCGATACCGTTTCCAAGTACCGCCTCGAAGGACGGTCGGGCACCGTGTTCGTCTCACTCTCGGTCGCGGCCGTTAATGACAATGCCCTGCTCACGGCCATGCAAATGCACATGAAGGCCACCGGACTCAGGCCGGGTGACTTGGTGCTGCAACTCAACGAATCCGTATTCTCACAGCATATGGAGGCGGCCCGCGCCTTTACGCAGAAAGCCAGCGCGATTGGCGTCTCCATTGCTATCGACTGCTTTTCCGGTCAGGGCATCACGCTCGAACAACTCAGCGGGATCAAGATCGACTACCTGGGAATCAATTGTGGCGTCGGTGGCCTGGAAGAGATCTCGCTCTACAACGCTATCGATGCAGCGCATGCCCTCGAAAAAACCATTATTGCGCGTAACATCGACGAAGCCGAGCTGTTCACCACCTTGTTCAGCCGTGGCGTGCATTACGTTCAGGGAAATTACCTCCAGCCCGCCACCACCGGCCTGGATTACACATTCGAGGAAGAACAGACCTTGGCATCGGATGTTCCGAGCGGTCCCAACTGGCGTGCCGCGGGCTGACCGCGGTCAGCGCGCCGAAAACAACGTCATAAAATACGGTAGCCACCACAGCAGCAACGCAATCCCGGTCACGAGATTTACCGCGACTATACGACGATAGCGGGCGCGCTCATGCCCCTGCGCACTGCCCAGCATAACCCTTCCCATCAGCGCATCCAGCATCAGCACCATGAACAGGATCGGCGCCAGGGTTGGGGTCAGCAAGGTCGTCCACATTCCCCAGCCCTCCAGAATCGGCGCTGTGCCCGGCTTGGGTGCACCGACCATGACCAGCACGGTCATCACAACCAGCGATACGCGCAGGAATCCAAGATCCTGGATCAACCCGGTCAGACCACCGGGACGATGATGCTCAACGGCGCGAGGTTTCGGTTTTCGGCGAACGACGGGCTTTTTCTTGCGCGTCGTGAAGGTTTCTTTCTTGCGGGCGGGCATGGCAGTTCTCCAGTGAGCGCGCAGGGTAGCGGTTCCGGGAGGCGATGGAAAGCACCCATCCCGGACGATGGTACTTTTTCCCGGCACCTGCGCCTGCAATAATCACGTCTGAATCCCGCCAACGAGAGCCATGGAAACCGCGCACACCCTGACCACTCCGGATGGTGTGCAGCTAACCTACCGGCGCTGGCACGCGCCCAACCACAGCCAGCTTCCGCCGCTGGTGCTTCTGCACGGTGCGGCCAGTAACATGACCCGCTGGTCGGAGTTCGTGGAGCAAACCATCCTCAAGCAATCGCGCGACCTCGTCCGCCTCGATCTGCGCGGCCACGGCCAATCACTGTTCCGCGGCCGCCTCGGCCTCGAAATCTGGGCTGACGACCTTGTGCTGATTCTCGAGCGCGAACATATCCCGCGTGCCATTGTCGGCGGTCATTGCCTCGGAGCCAACATTGCCATGCTGTTCGCTGCGCGCCATCCGCAACGCACCGCCGGGCTGGTGTTGGTCGAACCGATGCTGCGCCCGGCGCTGACCGGTGCGCTACACCGGCTGATCCCATTTACACTGCTGCTGCAACTCGCGATTGCGGTGATTCGTGGATTTACCCGCCTGGGCATTTACCGCCGGCAACTCGAACAACTGGACCTGCGCGAGCTCGACCGGGAGTTTCGCCGCCGGCTGACCGAACCCGGCGGAGGCGAGGCTCTGGTGAAGCGCTACGCCTCGCCGCTCCACGATCTGAAAATCATGCCGGCAGCGAATTTCCTGCAGGATCTGGTTGAGGTCACCCGTCCATTGCCACTGGACCAATTACAGACACCATTCCTCGCCCTGCTCTCCTCTGGTCGTACCTTTGCCGACCCGGATATCACCCGACCACTGCTGGTGTCCCTGGAGCTTGGTGAGATTCACACCCTGGATGCCAAGCATTGGATTCCAACCGAACAACCACTGCCGATGCGGGTAGATATCGAGGCGTGGTGCGCTAATATCCGCTAACTGAAGAATATTCCTCCCGCATGCGCCTGAACAAATACCTGAGCGAAACCGGAATGTGCTCGCGCCGCGAGGCCGATGCGCTGATCGCTCAGGGGCGCGTCACCATCAACGGCGCGCGCGCTGGGCTCGGCACACAGGTCATGGAGGGTGACGAGGTACGGGTCGACAGCCGTGTGGTCGGCGGTCAGCGCAAAAAGAAAAAAATCTACATCTGTCTCAACAAGCCGGTCGGCATCACCTGCACCACCGAGCGTGGCGTGCGCGACAATATCGTCGACTTCATCGGCCACGAGGAGCGTATCTTCCCCATCGGACGACTCGATAAGGAATCAGAAGGGCTGATCCTGCTGACCAATAACGGTGACATCGTCAACGAGATCCTGCGTTCGGAAAACAACCACGAGAAGGAATACCTCGTTACCGTCGACAAGCCGGTGACCGATGCATTCCTCGCCGGCATGAGCGGTGGCGTGCGCATCCTCGACACCAAGACCAAGCCGTGCAAGATCAACCGCCTGGGCAAGCATCAGTTCCGGATTATTCTCACCCAGGGTCTCAATCGTCAGATACGCCGCATGTGCGAAGTATTCGGTTACGAGGTCAAGCGCCTGCAGCGCGTGCGCATCAT
>DKBE01000101.1 GCA_002451085.1 Proteobacteria bacterium UBA6908
CCCTTGGGCAGGTCGGGATAGAAGTAGTTTTTGCGCGCAAACACCGAACGCTTGTTGACGGTTGCGCCGATCGCCAGGCCCAGCTTGGCGGCCATGCGCGCCGCATCGCGGTTCATGACCGGCAGCACACCGGGCAGCGCCAGATCGACGGCGCACGCCTGGGTATTGGGCTCAGCGCCGTACTGGGCAGAGGCCGCCGAGAACAGCTTGCTCTTCGTGAGCAGCTGCACGTGCACTTCGAGACCAATGACCGTTTCCCATTCCATCAGCCAAACCCCTTCGGCGCCTGCTTGTGCCAATTGGTCACCTGCTGGTACTGGTGCGCGGCATTCAGCAGCCGTGCCTCGTCGAAGTATTTGCCAATCAGCTGCAGGCCAACCGGGCGCTGATCAGTGCCGAAGCCGGCCGGGACCGACATGCCCGGCAGCCCGGCGAGGTTCACCGAGATGGTGTAGATGTCAGACAGGTACATGGCCACCGGATCATCTTTCTTGGCGCCCAGATTGAAGGCTGTGGTCGGGCTGGTCGGGCCCATGATCACGTCGCATTGCTCGAAGGCACGGTTGAAGTCATCGGTGATCAGGCGGCGCAGACGCTGCGCCTGCAGGTAATAGGCATCGTAATAGCCGGCCGAGAGCACGTAGGTACCGATCATGATGCGGCGTTTGACCTCGGCACCGAATCCCTGGGCGCGGGTTTTGCAATACATGTCGATCAAGTCCTTGTATTCGGGCGCGCGGTAGCCATAGCGCACGCCGTCGAAGCGCGCCAGGTTGCTGGACGCTTCAGCCGGGGCCAGTACGTAGTAGCAGGGAATCGCCAGCTTCGAATTGGGTAGCGTAATTTCCACCACCTCGGCGCCGAGCCTTTTGTACTCGGCAATCGCGGCCTCCACTGCCTTGGCGACATCGGCGCCCAGACCCTCACCAAAGTATTCTTTGGGCAGGCCGATCCGCAGACCTTTAATACTGTTGTTCAGTGTGACGGTGAAATCCGGGACCGGCTGCTCAACCGAAGTCGAGTCGCGCGGATCGAAGCCNNCCGGTGTCGGTGCCGGTCGCGGCCGGGGCCAGGCGCGCGGCGACGGCCGCCGCCGAACCACCGGAGCTGCCGCCAGGCACGGCGGCCGTGTCCCAGGGATTCTTCACCGGGCCGAAAAACGAGGTCTCATTCGACGAGCCCATGGCAAACTCGTCCATGTTGGTCTTGCCGAGATTCACACAGCCGGCGGCGTTGAATTTTTCGATGACGGTGGCGTTGTACGGCGCGACGAAGCTGGACAACATCTTCGAGCCACAGGTGGTGAGCCAGCCATCGGCACAAAAGATGTCCTTTTGGGCAATCGGCACGCCGGTCAGCGGCCCGCCCTGACCCTGGGCCAGACGCTGGTCGGCCGCCCGGGCCTGGGCGAGCGACCGCTCGGGGTCGACCGAAATGAAGGCGTTCAGGTCCTTATACTTATTAATGCGATCCAGATACCCCTGGGTGAGCTCGACGCTGGAGACCTTTTTGGCCTTGAGCAGCGCCGATAGAGCGGCAACGGTTTGATCAAACATGGAAAAGAGTCCGCTCGCCGGTTTATTCGATCACCTTGGGGACCAGGTACAACCCGGCCTCGGTAGCCGGGGCCACCTCCTGAAACTTGTCGCGCTGGTCAGGCTCGGCCACGCGGTCGTCGCGAAGACGCAGGGCAGCGTCCTGGGGGTGGGCCATGGGTATGACCGTCTTGGCGTCCACCGCGTTCATTTGCTCGATCAACCCTAGAATCCGTGATAGCGATTCAGTCGTGGCGGCGACCTCGGCCTCGGTGACGTCGAGGCGCGCCAGGTGGGCTATCTTGATCACGTCCTGCCGGTTTAGCGACATGCGAATCCTGTCGAGACGACGAATGGAAGGCCCGGCACGTTATCATATTCCCCAGGACTGTTGAACCGGCACCCGGCGGTTGCTACAGTAGGTAAGTTACACAAAATTTCTTTCCCCACCCCTGCTTAATTGAGTTTCTTAATGTTTAACAGCCTGCGCGGTTACTTCTCCAGCGATCTTGCCATTGACCTCGGTACTGCCAACACCCTGATTTGGGTGCGCGGCAAGGGCATTGTCCTCAACGAGCCATCGGTGGTCGCGGTGCGACAGGAGTTCGGCAACCGTGGCGGCAGCCGGTCGGTGCTGGCCGTGGGCGCCGACGCCAAAAAGATGCTCGGCCGTACCCCGGGGTCGATCCAGGCCATCCGCCCGATGAAGGATGGCGTGATCGCCGACTTCACCGTCACCGGCGAGATGCTCAAGTACTTCATCCGCAAGGTGCATGAAAAGCGCCTGTTCCAGCCCAGCCCGCGCATCGTCATTTGCGTCCCGTGCGGCTCAACCCAGGTGGAACGCCGCGCGATCCGCGAGTCGGCTATCGGCGCCGGGGCACGCGAGGTGTATCTGATTGAAGAACCGATGGCGGCGGCCATCGGCGCCGACCTGCCAATCGCCGACCCGACCGGCTCGATGGTGCTCGACATTGGCGGCGGCACCAGCGAGGTCGGTGTGATCTCGCTCGGCGGGCTGGTCTACGCCACGTCACTGCGCATTGCCGGTGACAAGATGGACGAGGCGATCATCAACTATGTGCGCCGCAAATACGGCCTGCTGATCGGCGAGGCCACGGCCGAAAAGGTAAAAATTGATGTTGGCACCGCCTGGCACGACAGCGAGGCGCGACAGATGGAAATCAAGGGACGGCACATCGCCGATGGCGTGCCGCGCAGCATGCTGATCAACAGCAAGGAAGTGCTGGCGGCGTTGACTGAATGCCTGCAGGGGATCGTCACCGCCATCAAGACCGCGCTCGAGCAGACGCCACCGGAGCTGGCCGCGGATATCGCTGACAAGGGTCTGGTGGTCTCGGGTGGCGGCGCCCTGCTGCGCGACCTCGACATCATGTTGCGCGAGGAAACCGGTCTGCCGATCGTGATTGCCGAAGACCCGCTGACCTGCGTGGTACGCGGCTGTGGCCGGGCGCTGGAAGAAACCGAGTCGCTCAGCGACGTGTTTGTACATGAGTGACCGCACCTCGACCCTGACCCGTTTCCTGATTGCTGTATCCGCCGTATCGACACCGGGTCTTCTGCCCCCGGCTGTGAGTTGACATGTTTCAGATCGCCGGCATCCAGTTGCGTGCGCCTTCCAACCTGACGCGCTTTGTGCTGCTGGCCATTCTGTCCGTCAGTCTCATGTTGCTCGATGCCCGTGCGCACCACCTGCAACATATCCGTGCCGGCCTGACTGTACTGCTGTCGCCCATCCAGGTGATTGCCGCCGTGCCGGTGCGGCTCGGTGGGGCGGTCATGGATTTTTTCCGCGGTGACCAGCCGCTGCATGAGGAACTGGCGCGCCTGCGCACGGAACAACCGCTGTTGCTCGCGCGCATGCAACGCTACGAAGCGCTGGAAGCGGAAAATGCCCACCTGCGCGCGCTGCTCGGCACCAGTGCACTGGTCGCCGACAAGGCGGTGGCCGCTGAATTGCGAGAGGTGGCCAGCGAGCCATTCCGCCGCACTCTGGTGATTGCCAAGGGCGAGAAGGATGGCCTGTACGTTGGTCAGCCGGTGATCGATGCCTACGGAATACGCGGTCAGGTGAGCGAAGTCGGTATCTTGCAGAGCAAGGCCATCCTGATTACCGATCCGGGCCACGCGATCCCGGTGCAGGTGAATCGCAACGGTCTGCGCGCGATCGCCTTCGGCACTGGTGCCCCGGACAGCGTCTCGATCCGGTACCTCACCGCCTCGGCCGACATCAAGGAAGGCGATCTGCTGATCAGCTCCGGGATCGGAGGCAGCTTCCCATATGGTTATCCAGTGGCCAGAATCAAACAGGTCATCAATAACCCGAATGAAGCCTTCCTCGACATTATTGCCACGCCGGTGGCCCTGCTCGGTCACGACAAGGAAGTACTGCTGATCTGGCCTTCACAGAAAGTGTTGCCGCCACCGACACCAGCAAAACCGCTCGCCGAGAAAAAGCCGGTGGCCTCCAAGAAACCCGCGACTCCCAAACCGCAGCCAGCTGCCGTGAAACCGCTGGTCCCACAAGCAGCGCCCAAACCTGATCCAGAGGCACTGACCGGTACGCCACCTCCCCCGGCACCCTTGCCTTCACCCACCGAGGGCGCCACCCCATGAGCCTGAGCCACCCGATGCGCAGTCGCCTGGTCATCGCCGCCACATTCCTGGTGGCGCTGGTTTTGAGCATCCTGCCGTGGCCAGTCTGGACCGAACAATTCCGCCCCGATTGGGTGGCCCTGGTGCTGATCTACTGGTGCATGGCCTTGCCCGGGCGGGTCGGTGTTGGCACCGGCTTTCTCGCCGGCCTGATCCTCGATGTGCTTTACGGTTCAATGCTGGGTGAAAATGCCCTGGCCAAATCGTTGATCGCGTTTCTAACCGTGCACTTTCATCTGCAACTGCGCATGTTCCCGCGCTGGCAGCAGGCCGTCGTGGTGCTGTTGCTGGTGATCACCAACAACCTGCTGGTGCTGTGGATCAAGCATCTGGCAGGCGCCTCTCCGGCGGCCTGGAGTTACCTGACCCCGAGCATCGTCAGCATGCTCATCTGGCCGTGGCTGTTCGTGATCCTGCGAGACATCCGCCGCCACGGCAACGTGGGTTGACGCCGTGCGTGCCGGTCAATTGCGGGACCATCTGCGCGAGTCGCGCCTGTTTGGTTCGCGCCTGGTCGTGGTCGCCGCCGTCGTGGTGTTGTTGTTTGGCGTGCTGTTGGTGCGACTCGCCTACCTGCAGATCATCAACTACCGGCACTACGCCACCCTGTCCCAGGACAATCGCATCAGGCCGGTGCCCATATCTCCGGTACGCGGATTCATCCTCGACCGCAACGATGTCGTGCTCGCCCAGAATTTTCCCGTGTTGACCCTGGAGATTGTGCCGGACCAGGTCGAAGACATGGGGACACTGCTCAGCGAGATTGGAAAAATAATCACCCTGAATGAGCGCGATCTCAAGCTGTTCGCCAAGCAGTTACGTGAGCGTCCACGCTTCGAGTCGCTGACCCTGCGCACGCACCTGACCGACGAAGAGGCGGCACGCTTTGCGGTGGTGCGCTATCGCTGGAACGGGGCTGAACTGCGTGCTCGTCTTGAACGTCACTATCCCCAGGGCTCGCTCGCCGTGCACGCGATCGGCTACGTCGGCCGCATCAGCGAAGATGACCTGGAAACCATTGACAGAAATGCCTATCGCGGCACCCAGTACATCGGCAAACTGGGTGTCGAGCAAAACTACGAAGAGGCGCTGCTCGGCCAGGTCGGTTTTGAAAAGGTGGAGACCGATGCGCACGGGCGCGCCATTCGCGTGCTGGAGCGCATTGCGCCGATCGCCGGTCAACATTTACATCTCAGCCTCGATGCGCGCCTGCAGGCCGTCGCCGAACAGGCGCTCGGAAAATTCAAGGGGTCAGTCGCCGCAATCGACCCGAAGACCGGCAATATCCTTGCCTTTGCCAGCACACCGACCTATGACCCCAACCCGTTCGTCAATGGCATTGACCCGGCTTCGTATGCCGCGCTGCGCGACAGCCCGGACAAGCCACTGCTCAATCGTTTGATCAATGGACAGTATGCGCCGGGCTCGACGATCAAGAGCTTCCTCGGTCTGGCGGCGCTCGATGCCGGCGAGTCGCCAACGAAACAGGTGACGTGCCCAGGCTGGTATTCGCTGCCCGGCAGCGCGCATCGCTTTCGATGCTGGAAACGCGAAGGCCACGGAGTTGTGAACTTGCATGACGCCGTGGTGCAGTCCTGCGACGTCTATTTCTATCGGCTTGCCGTCACGCTGGGCATCGAACGCCTCAACGGCTATCTCGCCGGACACGGCTTTGGCGCTCCCACCGGCGTGGATCTCAAGGGTGAGTCGAGGGGGCTGTTGCCCAATCCGGAACTGCGACGCAAGCGCAACCAGGAATGGATGCCCGGCGAAACCGTCATCTCCGGCATTGGTCAGGGCGCCACACTGGTCACTCCCCTGCAGCTGGCCACGGCCATGGCCGGCATCGCCAATCGCGGCCAGCACCCGCAACCGCACCTCGGCATGACCCTCGAGAATCCCGAAACCCATGTACGTACCCCGGTGGCCGAGCCGATCATGGCCTCGTCCGGTCCCTACACCCCTGAGCAATACGAAATGATGGTGCACAACCTGACCGACGTGGTGCACGGCCAGGGCGGCACGGCACGCGGCATAGGCTGGAATGCGCCCTATAAAATCGCCGGGAAAACCGGGACCGCCCAGGTGAAAGGCGTGAAACAGGGCGAGCGCTATGTTGAATCGCGCGTCGCCGAAGAACATCGTGACCATGCGCTGTTCGTGGCATTTGCACCGGTGGACGATCCGAAGATTGCCATCGCCGTGATTGTCGAAAATGGCGGCCATGGTGGTTCGACCGCCGCCCCCATTGCCCGCAAGGTCATGGATCAGTTGTTGCTGGGCACTACCGCCAGCAGCGCCGGAATACCGGTCAAGGTTCAGGAGGACGGCAGCGCCGACTGACGATGGCGATTACGCGTACCGCACCCTTCTCCGCCTTACAGCGCTGGCATGTCGATCTGCCGCTGTTCTATGCCATCTTGGCGCTGGCCGGCATCAGCCTGCTGGTGGTATTCAGCGCCAGTGGTGCCAATTTCCTGATTGCCGCCAAGCATCTGGTGCGCCTGGTCATGGCGTTCGGCATCCTGATCATGGTGGCTCAGATTCGCCCGGAAAACCTGCAACGACTGGCACCGGTATTGTTTGCCGTTGCATTGATCCTGCTGGTCGCGGTCCTGGGCGTCGGCATTGTCTCCAAGGGCGCGCGCCGCTGGCTGGGCCTGGGGCCCGCCACGTTCCAGCCCTCCGAGATCATGAAGCTGGCTTTGCCGATGATGCTCGCCTGGTATTTCGCGCGGGTGCCGTTGCCGCCAAACCTTCGCCAGCTCGCGATCGCCGCCCTGATCACCCTGGTGCCGGTGGCGCTGATCGCCAAACAACCTGATCTTGGCACCGCCGTGCTGGTGTTCGGCTCGGGTTTTGCGATCGTGTTTCTGTCCGGCATGGGATGGCGAGTTTTCGCCAGCCTGGTCGCGCTGGCCGCGATTGCCATTCCGTACGTATGGACTCATCTGCACGGGTATCAACAGAAACGCATTCTCACTCTTCTCGATCCCGGTTCCGATCCGCTCGGCGCCGGCTACCACACCCTGCAGGGAATGATCGCGATCGGCTCCGGTGGTTTCTTTGGGAAAGGCTGGCTCAATTCCTCCCAGGCTCATCTGGACTACCTGCCGGAAGCCAAAACCGATTTCGTATTTGCCGTATTTGCCGAAGAGTTCGGCCTGCTCGGGATTCTGGTCCTGCTCGGGATCTACCTGTTTATCCTCTATCGCGGCCTGTTTATCGCCTATCTGGCGCAGGATACCTTCACACGGCTGCTGGCCGGCGGACTGACTCTGGTGTTCTTCTTTTATGCGTTCGTCAATATCGGCATGGTGAGCGGCATCCTGCCGGTCGTGGGTGTCCCGCTACCGCTGGTGAGTTACGGTGGAACCGCACTCGTGACGCTGATGGCCGCCTTCGGTATGCTGATGGGCATACACACCCACCGCAAGATTGCTGCATGACCGTGTACGCCCACGCAGCCCGTCGCCACATTGCAGGATCGGGATTGCTATTGGTTTGTTGGTTGCTGCAAGCGCCGCCGGCATTGTCCATTGCCATTGACGACCATCCACCGTTGCAGTCGATTGTCGATGAGATGGTCACGAAACACCACTTTGATCGCGACACGCTGATCGCCTGGTTTGACGAGGTTAAACTGCGTGATGATGTCGTCGAGGCGATCGGCCGTCCTCGCGAAAGCCTGCCCTGGCACGAATACCGGAAATCCTTCGTCAACGACGATCGAACACAAAAAGGCCTGACCTTCTGGAAGACACATGCTGAAACGGTATTCCGCGCCAGCAGCGAATACGGCGTGCCGCCGGAAATCATCGTCGCCATCCTGGGTGTCGAGACCCGCTACGGCACGCAACGGGGTCGCTACCGGGTGCTCGATTCCCTGGTCACACTCACCTTGCGCTATCCGGAGCGCAGTCAGTTCTTCCGCAATGAACTGATACAGTTCCTGCTGCTGGCGCGCGAGCTGGATGTCGATCCGCTTTCGATCAAGGGTTCGTACGCCGGGGCCATGGGGGCGCCACAATTTATCTCCTCGAGCTACCGGCGTTATGCGGTAGATTTTGACGGCGATGACCGGCGCGACTTGAGCGACCTGGACGATGCCATCGGCAGTGTTGCCAACTTCCTCAAGGAGCATGGTTGGCGGCGCAACGAGCCGATCATCAGCGATGTGCTGCTCGACGGGTCGATGTATACCTGGCTGGAGAACAATGGCGCCGAACCCCGCATCAGCCTGAAGTACCTGGCCCGCTATGGGATTCTGCCGGCATCCCATGTAGACGACCGGACCCTGGCCGCGCTGATTACCCTGGAAGGTGAGAACGGTCCGATTCATCGCCTTGGCTATAATAATTTCTACGTGATTACGCGTTACAATCGCAGCACGAACTATTCCATGGCCGTGGTCGAACTGGGTGAAGCCATACGCAAGCTGTACTATAAAGAGTGACGCATGAGGATACGGCAGCTTCTGGTGCCATTCCTGCTGTTGCTGACCGCCGGCTGTGCCAGCACTCGCCCGGGCGGTTACTTTGAAGACGACGGTCCCCATGATCGGGTGCCTGTGGATATCTCCAGCATTCCCGATGCAGTGCCCCGCCAGGAACCCCTCAGCACGCGCGGCAACAACAGCTATGCGGTTTACGGCGTCCGCTACCAGCCGTTGAATACAGCGCAAGGCTACCGCGAACGCGGCGTTGCCTCGTGGTATGGAAAAAAATTTCACGGACGCCGTACGTCCAGCGGCGAGGCCTACGACATGTATGCCATGACCGCCGCACACAAGACGCTGCCGTTGCCGTCGTATGTCCGGGTCCGTAATCTCAGCAATGGCCGCAGTGTCGTAGTCCGGGTGAATGACCGCGGACCGTTCCTGCACAACCGGTTGATTGATCTGTCGTATGCCGCTGCTGCCCGGATTGGGATTGTCGGCACGGGCACCGGCCTGGTTGAAGTGGAAGGCATCACCGCCGAGACACCATCCACCACCACCGCTCGCGCACCGGCGGCAGCCAGCCTGATCTCCACCGCGCAGGCTGGCACACCTCCGCGCCTGTACCTGCAGGCCGGCGCGTTCGCCAACCGCGACAACGCAGAAGCCCTGCGCAACCGGTTGGTCAAGGCCAAGCTTCTGCCGGTGCACGTCGCACCCGTCCAGGTCGATGGCCAGGAACTGTTCCGTGTACGTCTGGGACCGCTGGACAGTGTCGATGCCAGTGATCAGCTTGCCCGCCGGGTGGAGGCCGAAGGCTTGCCCTACCCAATCGTGGTCGTCGAGTAGCCACGTGGTGCGCGGTTCCGTGACGTTTGTCCTCCACGGGGCGCTGCTTGTGCTCGCGCTGTGCATACCTGTTGTTGTCTTGGCGGATCCGGTACCGCCACCGTTACTGTCGGCGCGTGCGTGGTTGTTGCTCGACGCCCGCACGGGCACTGAGCTCGGCGCTCACGAGGCCGACCGGCGCCTGCCGCCGGCTTCGCTCACCAAGATGATGACCGCCTATGTGCTGTTCAGCGAGCTGCGCGCCGGACATTTGCACCTTGATGACCACGCAACCGTCAGCCGCTATGCCGCACACCTCCCCGGGGCGCGCATGTTTCTCACGGCCGGGGAATCCGTCGCCATTCAGGATCTGCTGAAAGGCATGCTGGTCCAGTCCGGCAACGATGCCACGTTCACCCTGGTTGAACACGCTGCCGGCAATCTGCCAGCGTTTGTGGCGCGCATGAACACCGAAGCGAAGCGTCTCGGCCTGGCCAATACGCATTTCGCCAACGCCACCGGCCTGCAGAATCCCGCGCACTACTCGACGGCTCGTGATCTGGCGCACCTGGCGAGCGCGTTGCGCCGGGATTTTCCCGAATATCTCGACTGGTTCCGGCTGCGTGAATTCACCTGGGCCGGCATTACCCAGCTGAACCGCAACCTGTTGCTGGGCCGGTTGCCGGAGGTCGACGGCCTCAAGACCGGCCACACCGAAGCGGCCGGGTATTGTCTGGCGGTCAGCGCCGCACGCGACGCGATGCAACTGGTGGCCGTGGTACTGGGCAGCGAGAGCGAAGCGGCACGCGCCCATCATGGCCGGACACTGATCGAATACGGTTTCCGTGCCTTTGAAACCCGTCCGCTGCTTCGTGCCGGCGTGGCCGTCGCCAGCGTACCGGTGTGGCTGGGCTCCGACGACGAGGTGGCGCTCGGCTCGGCTGATGACAAGTGGCTGACCCTGCCGCGAGGCGAATTTGAGCGCCTGCAGATTCGCACGCTGCTGCCGGAATCGGTGCAGGCCCCGGTACCGCTCCAGGCGGCCATAGGACAGTTGCAATGGTGGATCGATGATGCGCGGCGCCAGGAGATCCCCCTGATCAGCCTCCATGCCGTGGGGGAAGGCAGCCTGGCCAAACGAACCTCCGACCGCCTGCGTTACTGGTGGCACCATGGCGTACAGGCGCAAGCTGCGCCGTCGCCCGTGACCCTCGACCACGGGCTGCGATAGAATCCGCTTGTCGCGGGGTAACCCGCTTGCCGGTTGCCATCCTATGTACCCGCCACTCGTCTATCTCAATGGCGCCTTCCTGCCTCCAGAACAGGCCAAGGTCTCGGTCTTTGACCGCGGCTTCGTGTTCGCCGATGGCGTGTATGAAGTCATTCCGGCCTACGGCGGCCGGCTGTTTCGCCTCGCCCAACATCTGAACCGGCTCGATGCCAGTCTGACCAGCATCCGTCTCGCCAATCCGCTGGCACGTGACGAGTGGCGCGCAGTATGCGCACGCCTGGTCGAGGCGGCCGGCGGCGGTGATGTCTCGATCTATCTGCAGGTGACCCGCGGTCCGGCGCCACGCGACCACGCCTTCCCGGCCGAGGTCCATCCATCGGTGTTTGCCTATGCGGCGCCGATCAAGTACCCGGACACGGCACTGCTGGCCAGCGGCGTGGCGGCGATCACCGTACCGGATATCCGCTGGCTACGCTGTGACATCAAGGCTATTGCGCTGTTGCCGAACGTGCTGCTACGCCAGCAGGCAATCGAGAGCGGCGCGGCCGAGGCAATCCTGATCCGCGATGGCCTGATGACTGAAGGCTCGGCCAGCAATATCTTTGTGGTGGTGAACAACCGGCTGATCACGCCATCGAAAGGTCCGTTCATCCTTCCCGGCGTCACCCGCGATCTGGTACTGGAGCTGGCGCGCGCCCATGCCATCCCCTGCGAGGAGCGCGATATCCATGATGCGGAACTGCGCTCGGCCAGTGAAATCATGTTATCGAGCTCCACCAAGGAGCTGTTGCCGATTACCACGCTCGATGGCCTGCCGGTCGGCACTGGCCAACCCGGGCCGCTGCATGCGCGCCTGCATGGCCACTACCAGGATTACAAACGTGAGTTCCGTTCCGGCACGGTCGAGTGACACGTTGACCGACACCGTCGTCGTTCGCGACCTCGGAATTGCCGATTACCGGCAAACCTGGGAGGCGATGCGCGCCTTCACGGCTGTGCGCGAAGCCCGGACACTGGACGAACTGTGGCTGGTCGAGCACCCGCCGGTGTATACGCTCGGCACGAACGACCGCCGTGAACCGTTCGATAACCCGGCCGGTATACCGATCGTCCAAACCGATCGCGGCGGACAAATTACCTACCATGGGCCGGGACAGCTGGTGGTGTATACCCTGCTGGACCTGCGTCGACGAGGCTGGGGCGTCAAGGCGCTGGTGCATGCGCTGGAACAGTCCGTGATCGACTTGTTGGCAGCGCACGGTGTATCCGCCACCCGTCGTCCCGGCGCTCCAGGGGTGTATGTGGATGGCCGCAAGATCGCCCAACTTGGCTTGCGCGTACGTCTTCGCGGCAGTTACCACGGGCTATCATTCAACGTCGCCATGGATCACCAGCCCTTCCGGCAGATTCGTCCCTGTGGCTATGCCGGCCTGGAAACCACAGACCTGGCTCAGTTACTGGGTCCGGAACGAGCGTCTATCGCCGATATCCGGCAGCCGCTGGTATCGCTGCTGTTGCAACATCTGGGATACAATCGCCCGAATTCTCCCTGAAACTCTGGCTATGGATCCCCGACAGCATTCTGGTCGAATCGCAGTAGCTGCACACAAGGATGTTCATTTTCAATACCGGCGCCAGGCCAGCGGACGGCAAATCTTGTTCCTCCGCGCGAGCCGCTCTCGCGTGTCCGATAATTAACAACAATCCACACGGAGCCTGCCTTATGGACATGGGACCACGCCTGATCGAGATGCTGCTGACTCCGCCCGGAGCCATCATTGTGTTGTTGTTCCTGACCTTTCTTGGCTACCTGAGAAACTACTGGCTCGGCACCGCCATGCTGGTCTTCAGTACGTTTGCGCTGGTGGCGCTCAGCGTGCCATTGACGGCGCACTGGCTGTTACATGACCTGCAAAGCTATGCCAAACCACCGGAACTGGTGCCCTTGGCAGAACGCGGCCCACAGGCTTCGCTGTTTGCACCGAAAAAAGATCTCCATGACCCGCCGGGAGCGATCGTCGTGCTCGGCGCCAACCGTTATCCGGATGCGCCGGAATACAATTTCGAAGACACGGTAGGGGCACTGGGCCTGGAACGCATTCGTTATGCCGCGGCCCTGCAGCGCAAGACCGGGGTGCCGATTCTGGTCAGTGGCGGTGCCCCGGGTGGCGAAACCACCGCGGAAGCCGACCACATGAAGGCGGTGCTCACCGACGAATTCAAGGCCAACGTCAAATGGCTTGAACGTCAGTCCCGCAACACCGCCGAGAATGCCCGCTTCAGTCAGGCCATGCTGGCGGACGCCAAGATTAATCACGTGTATCTGGTCACTCACGCCTGGCACATGCGTCGTGCGGCACGCGCATTCGAATCGGCCGGTCTCAAGGTGACTCCGGCTCCGACCGGTTTCATCTCCCAGGAGCGCAATACCAGGCTGGCCAACAACTATTTGCCCAGCGCCTGGGGTCTTTATCTCACCGGCCTGGCCATCCGCGAGCGTCTGGCCTTCGCCTGGTATGACATGAAATCGGAAATCACTACTACCCCCGAAAAACCCGTCCAGCCCACGGCGGCGCCCGCGGCCACACCAGCCAAACGCTAAGTCCCGCGCGAGATGGCGCGCCTGCTGCTCCTGCCCGGCTTGGGTGCAGACGAACGACTGTTCGCCGGACTCGGTCCACTCGGTTTACCGGTCATTCCGCATCGACTGCCGGTCCCACAGCGCCTGGAAACGATGACCGCCTACGCACTGCGCGTGGCTGCGGAAATGAAATTGCGGCCGGAAGATTGGATCGGTGGCGCGTCGTTTGGTGCGTTGGTCGCCGCGGATATTGCCCGTCGTCGCCCGCTCGCGGGACTGGTGCTGATAGGCGGTGCCTTGTCGGCAAACGCCATTCCGAAACCTGGGCGCATCTTGACGGCCTTGGCCAGCCGTCTGCCGCTTCGGCCGCTGCGGAAACTGATCGGGCAGCCGGCCGTGCTGTCGCTGGCGTTTCGCCCGCTGACGCCGGATGCCATTCATCTACTTGTAGAAATGCTGAAGTCCACGCCCAATGCTCTACTGCGGGAAGGGGCGCGTATGCTGGCCAGCTATTGGCCGGCCATTCCTGTGCTGTGTCCGGTCTTTGCCATCCACGGTGCCCACGACCGGCTGATGCGTCCACCGGTGCTACCCCATTGTCTGATCGTGGAAGGCGCCGGACACGCTCTCGCCCTGACCCATGCACAGGACACTACTCGCTTTCTTCAGGAAGTCCTCGGAACGGCGCGATCGTCGTCACACTGATGCAGAGAATTGGTGGGCCCGCCAGGACTCGAACCTGGAACCAAGAGATTATGAGTCTCCTGCTCTAACCGTTGAGCTACAGGCCCAAAAACCAAGGGCCGGCACATTGTACCGGCCCTTGGTGTCTGTGGGGAGAACCCGCTTCGCGTCAGTCGAGAAAACTGCGCAGGTGGTCCGAACGGCTCGGGTGGCGCAGCTTGCGGAGTGCCTTGGCCTCGATCTGGCGGATACGCTCGCGCGTCACATCGAACTGCTTGCC
>DKBE01000104.1 GCA_002451085.1 Proteobacteria bacterium UBA6908
CTCCACCTATGAACACCGCGAAGAAGACGACACGGGCAACCAGCGACATCATCGAGATCCGCGACCTGCACACGCGCTACGGCAAGGCCGTGGTGCACGAGAACGTCAGTCTGTCAGTCAAGCCCGGGGAGATCTTTTCCCTGGTGGGTGGGAGCGGCTGCGGAAAATCCACTTTGCTGCGCGCCATCATCATGCTGCTGCAGCCGGTATCGGGCTCAATCCGGGTATTTGGCCAGGAAGTGATCGGCCTGAGCGATGAGGAGGCGCTACCGCTGCGACGTCGCTGGGGGGTGATGTTTGAACGCGGCGCCCTGTTCAGTTCGTTGACGGTGGCGGAAAATGTCGCCATGGTGCTGCGCGAGCACACGCAACTCAGCCGTCCGCTGATCGACGAAGTCGTCGCGCTGAAGATCGCCCTCACCGGTCTGCCTGCCGATGCCGGGGCGAAGTACCCGAACGAATTGAGCGGCGGAATGCGCAAGCGCGCCGCGCTGGCGCGCGCCATCGCACTAGACCCAGAATTGCTGTTCCTCGATGAGCCGACCGCGGGACTCGATCCGCTCAGCGCCAGCGGGATCGATGAACTGGTAAAGAGTTTGCGCGACGTGCTCGGGCTGACCATAATGATGGTCACTCACGACCTCGACCTGTTGTGGCGAACCGCCGACCGGGTCGCGGTCCTGGACAAGGGACAAATCCTGGGTGTCGGCAGCATGACTGAGCTTTCCAAAATGGATCACCCACTGGTCCGCGAATATTTCTACGGGCCGCGCGGTCGCGCCGCGCGCGAGCAGGCATGGAAGAAAAAGTAAACTTCACCGTGGTCGGAGTATTCGTGCTGATCTTCAGCGCGGCGCTCATCGGTGGCGTGCTGTGGTTGAGCAGCGGCAGAACGTATGGCACCGACTACGATCTCTACCGCACCTACATGAAGGAATCGGTCGCCGGACTGAATCTGAATGCCCCGGTGCGCTACCGCGGTGTCGAAGTCGGGCGTGTGAAGAAAATCGCGCTTGCCCCCGGCAACGTCGAGCAGGTCCAGCTGACGCTGGCCATCGAAAGCGGAACCCCCGTCAAGGTGGATACCGTGGCGATCCTCTCGACCCAGGGCGTGACCGGCATCGCCTTTGTCGACCTCACGGGCGGCAGCCGCGACGCGCCCGTGCTGCAAACTGAACCCGGCGAGGAGTATCCGATTATCCGCAGCGGACCTTCGCTGATGGTGCGCCTCGATGCCAGCCTGATCGATGCGGCGCAAATCTTCAAGAACGCGGCAAACGTGAGCGATCAGTTGCCTGCACTCATCCAGCGCCTGCATCGCAGTGCCGATACCTTTGACAACATGTCGAACAACCTCTCCCGCGCCGGCGGGAAATTTTCCGACGTGACCCTGCCGGAGGTTCACCAGCTGGTCACGGAACTGCGTGACATGACTGCGTCGCTGCAGCGCTTTGGCTACCAACTGGAGCAGAATCCGAGCATTCTGTTGTATGGCAAACCGTCGACGAAACGCGGGCCCGGAGAATGAGCCTTTTCCAGAGCAAATCGAGTACGACGATCGCGCAAGGACGGATGACCCGGCGTGTCCTCATGACCATGGTCCCGATCCTGTTGCTTGCCGGTTGCGCCGCCCTGTCGAAACCAGCCATACCCAGCCAGAACATCTATGTGCTGAATGAACTGCCGGCTGTGCAGACGTCACCGGTTCGCCATGACCTTGTCTTGGCCGTGAGTCCGATGCAGACGCGACCGGGATTCGACACTCCGCAAATGGCCTACACACAGCGGACGCACGAATTGAGCTACTTCGTGACCAGCCGCTGGGCCGACCTGCCCGCGCGCATGCTCGAGCCGCTCGTCATTCAGACGCTGGAACAGACGGAAAGCTTCCGCGCCATCACGCAGACCCCGGGTGCCGTTCCCGCCGAACTCCGGCTCGAAACGGAACTGACGTTGCTGCATCAGGACTTCACGACTCATCCCAGCCGTGTGCAACTGACGCTGCGCGCGCGCCTGATCGATGTGCGCAACAAACGCGTGCTCGCCGTCCGGCAATTCGATGACAGTGAGAATGCCACCAGCGAGGACGCCTACGGTGGCGTCAATGCGTCAAATCGCCTCGTGCCGCGGATGCTGAAACAACTTGCGGACTTTTGCGTCAGCGAGGCCGTTCTGCGATAGCCAGGGTTTCTTATAACCACATCCGACCGAGTCTACTGCACCATTTCCCTGCCGAAGATCGGTAGTGCGATTCTATGCCGAGGCCGGCATTGCCTCGTTCGCTTTGACGGCGACGAAATATATTTCGGGCATTAACCACGGTCCAAACAGCGCAAATGGGCTGGCAGATTCCTTATGCAGCCGGAAATAACCGGTCAGCGTCTCCCGCAAGCGTCGGTAATCGAAACCGGTGTGCTCAAAATGAAAACGGAAACCGGGCGCAATTTCTGAAACCGGGCGGTCTTTGGGTGGAAATCCGAGAAATGAACGAGCCACGTTCTTCAGATTTGCATCGTAGGCACCGAATCGGCGCGACAAGCGGAATATCCCTTTATAAAGGGCGGGCACGCCAATCTCAACCGGAACACCAATGACCACCATACCCGCCGGTTTCAACACATTGTAAATTGCCCGAAGCGCATCAGTTGTTTCGGCGGGCGGGAGATGCTCAAAGACTTCGAGACAAAATACGGCATCAAGGGATCCTGCAGGGATGTCCCGAATATCCTGGCAAAACTCAATATTGGTGACAGCCGCAAGGTTCTGCTTTGCCTCCGTCAGCAATTCCGGTGTTGGCTCATAACAGATGATTTTGGAATTTCTGTAACGCTCAGCCAGTATTTTGCACAGCTCACCATTGCCGGCACCAAAATCACAAATGGCTTCCGGCACTGGGAGCCCCGGGTCGCTACTTAATTTTATCGCAGAAACCAGGCGCTGCCGCTGCAACCATCGCTTAACCGGATTTCGTTCATTGAATGTGTATTCTGCGTAACTCATATGTAAAAAATCAGAGAAACTGCTGCTCGGCAGTTTGAAACAACAATATGAATAAGGAACATGGGACGAGGAGAATGTGTCGTTTGTTTAATTTGTCCACCGGACGCTGCTGATTCTGTGACTCGTTCCTGTACAGTATATTAGATCCGATGGAATTGGGTGCGTGTATTCTGACCACTCAAAACTGTGAATTTCCGTAACTACCGGCACTGCGCTTCGTTACGTATCTTTAGCACCCAGCCTCGTGTCATAGCAATACAGGCGCGATGACTGCCAAGCTCACGACCGGCTTCTGTTCCTATCGTGACCAGGCAGCCAGCGAATTGGCGTAATACGCCAGCACTTCATGTGCACCCGGGACCGGCCGATAACGGCCATTGTCCTCGTCCACCAAGCGCCGCAGTTTCAACATATTGAATGCCATATCGATGGTAAAGGCACGGGTGCGCGAGGGCACGATGACCACCGCACCCTGTTCCTGCAGGGACTCGATTCGGCGATAGACCGCGGCCTTGAGGTCGAACTCGCCAAGTCCGTCCGGTGCGGCCAACACCGATTCGGCCACCAGCGGAACCGGCAGCACCGGTACCAGCCGCGCGACGCGCTCCATCAGGTCACGCGCCAGCCTTTCGACCTCGGTGAAACGCGCCTCGGCCGATAGCGCGGCAAAGTTCAGCTGGCGGGTCCGGCACCAGTCACGCGCCGATACCGGCGTGCCGAAGCTGACCCCGGCATAGCCGAACCGCTGCCAGCGATTGCGCGCCATCAGCCACAGATTGCGGCCGATGAAGCGCAGCGTGGTGCGCAACACAAACAGCTTCGAACGGCGCGCGGCCCCCGGGTCCAGCCGCCGCACCAGCGAGCGGTCTTCGAGAGTGCGGTCGTAGTTGATGCCGACCGGCACGAACACGATGTCACGGCCGCGCGCCGGATCAAACCCGCGCAACATGTAATCGAGAATGCCGAGTTTCGGCGCCTGCAGCTTGCCATCGCGGCTCAGGCCGCCCTCCGGAAACACCGCTTGCGGGACCCCTTCCCAGGTGGCCATGTTCACGTATCGCTCCAGCACCCGACGGTAGAGCGGGTTTTTCGAGTTGCGACGGACAAAGTACGCGCCCATGGCGCGCACCAGTTGCTGCAGCGGCCAGAGGCGCGCCCACTCGCCAACGGCGTACGACAATGCGGTTTGCTCGGCGGCCAGAAATGCAGCCAGCACGTAATCCATGTTGGATCGGTGGTTCATGACGAACACCACTGTGGCTTCGGGATCGATTCTGGCCAGGCGCTCGTTATCGGCGAATCCGACGCGCACCCGGTACAGCAGGCGCGCAAAGCGCTCAGCCAGCCAGTAACCGACGCGGAAGTACACATAGGCATTGAATGCCGGCACGATTTCCTTCGCGTATTTCAGCACCTCGGCCTGAGCTACCGCGCGCGGCATATTGTGCTCCTGCGCGTAGGCCTGCATGGCCTCGATGACTTTCGGGTCGTACACGAGACGGTCGATCAGCACCTGGCGCTTGGTGAGCTGGAACGGGCGAATGGAAATATTGAGACGGGTGTTCACTTCATCGATGACGCGATTGACACGACGACGCAGCCACCAGCGCACACCCGGAACCAATACGCGCTCGAGCACCGCCCAGGTGGCGAATGCCACCATCAGCAGAAAAAGCCACCACGGCAGGCTGACGGTGCCGGTCATCCCTCCTCCCTGTTTTTTGTTCTCGGCGCCATCGGCATGGGTCGGCTGCGGCCACTATAGCCGAACATCCGGGGCCGACAAATAATATGCCCGGATCAGACGCGCGGCGGAGTATAGAACCGCAGGCGATTGGCGTTGCTGACAACCGTGACCGAGGACATCGCCATGGCGGCGCCGGCAATCATCGGATTGAGCAGGATGCCGAACAGCGGGAACAGCAGCCCGGCCGCCACCGGAATGCCGAGGGTGTTATAGATAAAGGCTCCGAACAGGTTCTGCTTGATGTTCCGCACGGTGGCAGCCGAGATGGCGATGGCATCGGGAATTCCGTGTAGCGAGCCACGCATCAGAGTGATGTCGGCCGACTCGATGGCAACATCCGTGCCGGTACCAATCGCGATACCAACATCGGACTGGGCCAGTGCCGGGGCATCGTTGATGCCATCACCAACCATACCCACGATCTCGCCACTTTGCTGCAGTTCCGCCACCTTGGCGGCCTTATCGGCCGGCAGCACCTCGGCGAGCACGTCGTCGATGCCGACCTGGTCGGCGACCGCGCGCGCGGTGGCGGCATTGTCGCCGGTGAGCATGATCACCGTGAGGCCGAGGGCATGCAGGCGCGCGACCGCTTCCCTAGAGTCGCCCTTGACGGGATCGGCGATCGCCACGATACCGGCAGCGTGGCCATCAATAGCGACATGAATGGGCGTCTGGCCGAGCAGCGAGGCGGTGTGGGCGCGCTCGTACAACATGGCGACATCCACACCCAGCTGTTCCAAGAAGCGCGGATTGCCGAGCGCCACACGGCGGCCATCGATCGTGGCCTGTGCACCGCCACCGGATACGGTTTCAAAATCTTTCGCGTTCGTCACGATTAGCCCGTGTTCGCGTGCCGCCGTGAGAATGGCCTGCGCCAACGGGTGCTCGGAACCGGTTTCCACGGACGCGGCCAGTCGCAGCAACTCGTCCTCGTTCACGCCGTCGGCCGGATATAACCCGACTACCGCCGGCCGGCCCTCGGTCACCGTCCCGGTTTTGTCGAGCACCACGGTTGTCAGGTGGCTGGCCTGCTGCAGGGCCTCGCCGTTCCGGATCAGGATGCCGGACTCGGCGGCCTTGCCGACCCCGACAATGATCGAAATCGGCGTCGCCAACCCGAGCGCACATGGACAGGCGATGACCAGCACCGTCATGGTGGCCACCAGCGCGAAGCCAACCACCGGATCGGGGCCGAGGTTGAACCAGACCAAAAAGGTGATGGTGGCAATGATCAACACACTCGGTACGAATACCGCGGAAATCCGGTCGGCCAGGCGACCGATGGCAGGTTTGGAATTCTGTGCACGCCGCACCATGTCGATGATGCGTGCCAGCACGGTGTCCTCGCCAATGCGCGTGGCGCGGAACAGGAACGTACCGGTGGCATTGAGTGTGCCGCCGGCGACCTCGTCACCGGCTTGCTTGCCGACTGGCAACGGCTCGCCGGTGAGCATGGATTCATCGATGTTCGAGTGTCCCTCAAGAATCACGCCGTCGACCGGAATTTTTTCACCGGGACGTACACGCACGGTCTCGCTGAGACCCACTTCCTCGATCGGGATGTCGAGTTCCTTGCCATCGCGTACCACGCGTGCGGTACGCGGCTGCAGCCCGATGAGCCGCTTGATCGCCTGCGAGGTCTTGCCGCGGGCACGCACCTCGAGGAGCTGGCCAAGATTGATGAGCGCGATGATCACCGCCGCCGCCTCGAAATAGGCATGTTGGGCCAGCGTCGGCACCAGCTGCGGGGCGGCCAGCACCGCCACCGAATACACCCAGGCGGCGCCGGTGCCGAGCGCGATGAGCGTATCCATGTTGGCGTTGTGGTTGCGGAATGCTTTCCAGGCACCGCGGAAGAAATGCCCGCCCGCATAGGCCAGCACCCCCAATGTCGACATGGCGGCGACCAGGCCGTACAACCGGCCGCCCGGAGCCTGCAACGTCGGAAACAACATGAACATCTCGCCGATGAACAATGGTGCCGCGACGACGCCGGCCACCACGGTCTTGTGGAAGAGCGTCCGCACGTGTGCAGTCTCGGCAGCTTCCTTGTCGGCCTCGGCCTCGCGCGACTTGAGTTCGGCGGCCTCGTATCCGGCGGTGGCCACCGCGGCGACCAGGGTTTTCGGATCGGCTGTACCGGTGATGCTGGCCGTGTGTTCGACCAGGTTGACCGTCGCCTCGTTGACGCCCGGGGTGTTCTGGAGCGCCTTTTCGACACGTGCCACGCAACTGGCGCAGTGCATGCCGCCGATGGACAGTCGAATCGTGCGCGGGCTTTCCGGTGCATTCATGGTGTCATTTCCGGGTGCGGATTCTTCATCCCGTTGAAACCGGGGCCTGACTGTTGAGGAATCCTTGGGGTACCGTCAGAGGTCATGGCCTATGCTAGCGCAGGTAGGCCTCGGTGACGTAACGACGCATCATCCGGTGGCTGTTGAAGAACGAGGCGTTCTTGGCGATCGCCCCCTTCATTACCGCAGTCCAGCGCTCGCGTTCTTTAAGATAGTAGAGCGGCAACACCACCTGCTCGAGCTTATCGTACAGGGCAGCGACATCGAGGCCGTTGGCCTTGGCGTCACTGTCGCCGATCGCCCATCCCGTCACGCCCTCAATACACCCCTCGATCCACCAGCCATCGAGCACCGACAGGCTCGGCACACCATTCATGGCGGCCTTCATTCCGCTGGTGCCGGAGGCCTCAAGGGGTCGCAGCGGTGTATTCAGCCAGACGTCCACTCCGGCAACCAGGTCGAGGGCAATCTCCATGTCGTAGTTCGGCACAAACACCACAGTGATACGGCCGGCAAGTTCACGCGCATAGCGGTGCAGATCCGCGATCAGTCGCTTGCCGGTACTGTCATGCGGATGCGCCTTGCCAGCCAACACGATCTGGAATGGCCATTGTGCGGCGATTCGCTTCAGGCGATCCAGGTTGCTGAACAACAGGTCGGCACGCTTGTAGGCGGTCATGCGACGCGCAAACCCTAGGATCGGAACGGCTGGATTCAGCGTAACGCCGCACTGATGCCGGACCCGATCAATCAGCGCCTGCTTGGCCTCGATATGGGCATCCCAGATTTCGGTATCACTGATATACGCATCAGCCCGCACGAGCAATTCCGGCTCACGGCACCAGCCGGGCAGATACTTGTCGTACAGGCGTGCGATGCCGGGAGCCGTCCAGGTCGAGGGATGTACGCCGTTGGTGATGGCGCGTACCGAATAGCCGGGAAACATGTCACGCGATACCTCGGCATGACGCTTGGCCACACCATTGACATAGTCACTGAGGTTAAGTGCCAGTCGTGTCATGTTGAGCCGCGGCTCACCGGCAAACTTCCGCATCAGCTCCGGTTCGATGAAATCGCCGAGTGTCGCTCCCACCAGCTCCCAGGAAAACTGATCGTGCCCGGCCTCGACCGGCGTATGCGTTGTAAAATTGCAGAGCTCGCGAACCCGCGGGACGTCGTAGTGCGCCTCACCCGGGCGCACGTCTTCAGACGGGTAGGCCTGTTCGCGAAGCAACTGCAGCGTCAACAATGCCGAGTGGCCCTCGTTCAGGTGGTATTGCTCAATCTCGAAACCGATGGCGCGCAGCATACGCACCCCGCCGATGCCGAGCACGATTTCCTGCTTGAATCGATAGGCCTCGTCACCGCCGTACAGCACATCCGTCAGGCGGCGATCGTCCGGCGCGTTCTCGGGAAAATCGGTGTCCAGCAGGATCACTGGTTGGCGTCCGCCGCGCGGCGCCTCCAGAATGTACAGCCATCCGCCCACCCACACATCGCGGCCGGCAATCGGCACGGTCACCTTGGCGCGCAGTGGCTTGCAGTTCTGTGCCGGTTCCCACGGATCCGGCTGCTCGTGCTGGTTGCCGTCGGCGTCGATCGTCTGGCGAAAATAGCCGTGGCGACTGACCAGTGTCACCGCCACCAGCGGCAGGGACAGGTCGGCGGCCGTGCGCACGGTGTCACCGGCCAATACACCGAGGCCACCGCTATAGGTCGGGATGTCAGAACGCAGCGCTACTTCCATCGAGAAATAGGCGATGCGCGGAATATGCAGGAATTCGTCGAGTCCGGGCATGATCGTGAATATTGAGTTACAGGGTTTCTGTTGCGCACTCGATCGGGAACGAGCGCTGTGCACAGCACATTACTTTACACCCGCACCCAGAGGTGCGCCTTGAAAGTGCACTGACTGGTTATTCAGCCAGGTTTCTTGCGTTTCGCGTCGGATTCATCCCGCTGCCACCTGGCGAAGCATTCCTCACCGCAGAAATAATGCACGTACTCGGCGGATTCACTGGATTTGGCCAGGTCGCGGGGGATTTCCTTTAGGCAAATCTCGCACGCAATGACATCACAAACCGGATGAGAAGGTGTCCGAGGCATGATCGGTCCTCCTTGCAGTGGTGCACGTGTAAAACATGTGCCAATTACCGGATAATTGCAAGATGGAGATGACGGACGACGTTGCAATCCTGCGCAAAGCCTTGCTGCAGTCTTCTGCCTATTCGCATGCAGTGGGGCCGGTTGTACACCTGGAAACCCACATCTCGCATGTATTTCTGGCCGGGGATTATGCCTACAAGATCAAGAAGCCGGTTAACTTTGGCTTTCTCGATTTCACCACGCTGGACAAGCGGCGCGCGGCCTGCGAGGACGAAGTACGCCTGAACCGGCGGCTGGCACCGGGAATCTATCTGGGTGTCGTGCCCATCTGCCGGCAAGGGGGCCAGTTGGCTCTGGCCCCGCATGGCTGTGACCGTGACGCGCACGTCATCGAGTACGCCGTGCAGATGCGCCGGATGCCGCAGGATGGGCTGCTCGACCACTTGGCGGCCCACAGCCAGTTGCAACTGGCGTACATGACTGACATTGCGCAACAGGTGGCGGATTTTCATGACCGTGCCGCCCGCAGCCCGGAGATCGAACAATACGGCCATCTCGAAAGTATCCGCGCCCCGGTCATGCAGAACTTCGAGCAAACCACACCCTTTATCGGGCGCGCGGTGACAGCCGAACAGCATCGCACGCTACGTGCCACCACCGAGGCGAATCTCGCCATGCACATTAACCGGTTCGCCGAGCGTGTGCGGGCACACCGGATCGTGGACGGGCATGGCGACCTGCATCTGCGCAATATGTGCCTGATGGATGGACGGGTGGTGATCTTCGATTGCATCGAATTCAATCCGGCACTGCGTGCCGGTGACGTCATGAGCGACATTGCGTTTCTCACCATGGATCTTGATCACCGACGCCTGCCGGCCCATGCCAACCGGTTTCTGAACGAATACCTCGAGCACAGTCATGATTACGCCGGCCTGCCCCTGCTGGATTTCTACCAGGCGTATCGGGCCTGCGTACGCGCCAAGGTGTCATGTTTTGAGCTGGAACAGGATGCCGGGCTGGCGGACGAGGCACGCGCCTATTTCGATCTGGCAGAACGCTATTTATTGCCGCGCGCCGGCGGCATTCTGATCACCTGCGGAGTCAGCGGCAGTGGCAAGACCAGCGCGGCCCGTGCGGCCGTGCAGGAACTGGGCGGTGTAATGGTGCGCTCCGATGCCGTGCGCAAGCACCTTGCCGGAGTGCCACTCATGCAGCGCGGCGATGCCGCCTTGTACACACCGGCCATGACCGTCCGGACCTACACCACCCTGCTCGATCATGCCCGCACCATTGTGGCAAGCGGCCGCTGGGCCATAGTCGATGCCGTGCATGCGCGAAGAAACGAACGGCTTGCCGTCGCGGCGCTGGCGCATGAACTGAAGGTACCGTTCGGCACCCTCTATTGCGAGGCACCGCACGAGGAACTGGTTCGGCGCCTCGAAAAGCGCGCCGCCAACCCGAATGACATATCAGACGCCGATGTTGCTGTGCTTGAGCAGCAACTCGGCTTTTTCGAAACACCCACTGCGGAAGAAGGTCCATTGTGCACCTGCCCCGGCGGCGTGCTCCCGCCCGCATGGCGAGCACAGCTGGGCATCGCTCACTAGCACATCAACGCATCATCCCGCACCCCAGGCCCCTGCCCCTGCCATATCCCATATCATGGCCCATCATCAGGCCGTCGGCGTGACTGGCGAATGCCACCAGTCTGGGAATCGTCGCCAAGGTCATCCGCTTGCCTCACAACGACACCTCCCTCGGCAGCAGGAAAGCCGCCGAGACGCCAGCCGGGATGAAATTCAGTGCGTGAGAATCCGCCTGGCCGTACAGACCGGTTTTACCTTCGTCAAGAACCTGGAGTTTATTGGCCGTCAACCACCCGGTGCCCGGCCCGGATGGTCGGCGCGGGCCAGGATCAATGGCGTGGCGAAATTACTTCTGCAACAACGCCGCGACGCGGTCGAGCCGGGCGCGTACATCCTTGGCCAGTTCGCTGATTTGCGGATTATCCGTGAGCCTGAGGACCGCTATCGGATCCATGAAACCAACCGTGACCGCGCCGCTGGCCTCTTCGCGCACCACGACATTGCACGGCAACAGCAGCCCGATGTCCGGGTCGGCAGTGATGGCCTTGTGTGCCAGCGGCGGATTGCAGGCACCGAGGATGCGGTATGGTTTGCCGTCAACACCGAGCTTGGCCTTCATGGTGGCCTGCACATCGATGTCCGTGAGCACACCGAAGCCCTCGGTCTTGAGCGCCTCGGTGACGCGCGCGACTGCATCGGCAAATTTGTCTTTTAACGTGATATTGAATCCATACATGGCAGGTTCCTCGTGGCGTGAGAACACCGGTTACTTCTTGTCAGAATCGCTCAACAGGTATTTGAGCAACGCGGCGATGATGAGAATGACGATGATCCAGATGGCTATCTGCATGACGGGAAATTCCGGGACGGCGTTAACCTTTCGGTGCGGTACTGGCGGACTGGGCCTTGTTCCATGTTTCGTACACGTCAGTCGGCCATTGGGATTGCATCCAGTTTATCACGTCATCGATATCAACGGTGTTCAGGCGTCCTTTCCACGCCGGCATGATTTCGGCCTTGTCGGTCTTGCGGCGCACTCCATTCTTGATGATGGCGGCCAGCTCGGCGCGTGAACGCTTCCAGTCGTTGCCGGTACCGTTGAGGGGTGGTGCGGCCGCAAATTGACCATCGCTGGGGGTTTGCCAGTCGGGATGACCCTGGGCCTGCGGTCCATGACATTGCGCACAACGCTCGGCAAACAGCGTGGCGCCACGCGCCAGGCTGTTGGGGTCGAAGTGGCGCACAGTGACAGCCGGGGTCACAGAGGCGGACTTCTCCTCACGACTGCAACCGGACAGCAGCGTGAGCGCGGCCAGCAGGCCGAGGAGGATCGGGTTCAATGCGGATTTCATGCGTGCAGTATGGTCACCGGGCACGCGCCGGAAATCAACTGTTGCCGGATCAGCGCGCGGCCTTGCGGGCACGCCGGTCGATATCCAGCCATGCCTGGTAGATTTCTTCGGGCCAGAGCGACTGGAAATAGATAATGACGGCATCAATGTCTGCGCCAGACAGCGTCCCCGACCAGGCCGGCATGCCACCCCCCCGGTTTACTGTGCCTTGCCGGATTGTGTCCTTCAGCCAGGAGTACGAATGGTGCCACGCATGGGCGCTGCCATCGAGCGGTGGCGGCGGATATTTTCCATCCGCCCCGGGCTGGTTCCAGGCCAATGCGCCTTGGGCGCGGTCCCCATGGCAGGAGGCGCAGTGCTGGCGGAATATTCCGGCCCCGCGTGCCACGGCGGCCGCATCCAGGCCATGGGGACCGCTCCCCGGCACCCCCGGGCGAGCCGGAGCAACCGATGGCGGATCGCTACAAGCGGCCAAACTCAGGAACAGCAACAGGGGTAATCCAGATATCCTGTGGGTGCGCAAACCCTTCTCTCCTTCACAACAGCGGTCAGTGCAGGATCACGACTCTATATATGTATTGTTCTGAAAAATACTTATAAAACCGGCGCTCGTCTCTTCGAACCATCAACGGCTGGCAGCGATGTGTAGCGGACAATAAACCAGAAGTTGTTGACCGCAATCAAGACAAATTCAGGTTTGCAGGATATACTTTTCCCATGTCTGCACTAACCTTCGCCACTCGCCGCCAAACCGCCCGCGGGCTTCTGCTCCTGCTATTCGGGGTATGGGCGCTGGTTGCTTCAGCACCGTGTGTCATGGCGGCACCCACCTGTCATGACATGAATTCATCGTGCCCGCAGGCGGGTGGTCCGGACTGCGACACGCTCCAGACGGCCGATTGTCAGACGCAGGATGCCGTTTTTCTCGTCGGTGCTGACTACGTTCCCGATTACACGACGCTGCCGCCGCGCCTGTTTCTGCAGCCGCAGGTCGCGTGGTTGCCACCCAGGCTCACTGACTTTCCGCACGCCGATCAGTACGCGCTGCGACTTGACCCACCCCCGCTTTACCTTCAGCACTCGGTGCTTCTGATTTAAGCCTTTTCGTTCTCGTCGTTGTTTCCATGACTGAGAAGGAGAAAGGCTTATGCCTGCCAATTTTGCTGTTCGCCGTATCGGAATTGCCCTTGGACTGTTGATCCTCGCCACGTCGGCGTGGGCCGCGCCGGATGAGCTGGCACTGGCCGAGGCCGAGCGCCTGGCGCTCGACGGAGCACCCTGGCTCAAGCACCATCGCGCGGCGGCGCAAGCCGCGAGCGAGCGCGTCGTATACGAGGGCCGACTTCCCGACCCGCAGCTGGTGCTGGGTGCGATCAACGTACCCACAGACAGCTGGCGTTTCGATGAAGAAGACATGACCATGGTGATGCTCGGCCTGCGCCAGAAATTTCCGCCCGGTCGCACCCTCGAGCTGCGCGAACGCCAAGCCAGCGAAGAACAGGTTCGCGAATCCGCGCGTGCCGACATGGAAACCCGCAACCTCCTGCGCCAGGTACGACTGTACTGGCTTGATCTCTACTATCAGGAAGCGGCCTTGCGCCAGATTGCCGAGGCACGCCGCCTCCAGCAGAAACAGCTGGAATCCACCGAAGGACGATTTCGTGCCGCGCAGGAACCGCCACAGGCGGTGTTCAAGGCGCGGGCCGCACTCGCGCGCCTGAATGAACGCATCCCGATGATCGAGGCACAACGCGCGCGCGTGCGCGCGCAGCTGGGTCACTGGATCGGCGATGCGGCCTTTGTTCCATTACCCAGCACCTTGCCGTCGCTGCCGGCATTCGCAACGTTTGACACCGAGCAGCATCCGGGCATCCAGTCGGCCCGCGCCATGGAGGCAGCGGCACGCACCGCCGTCGATCTGGCCAGTCAGGAATACAAGCCGGGCTGGATGCTCGATATCGGCTATGGCATGCGGCAGAAAACGCCGGATGGCCGCGATCGCTCCAACATGCTCTCCGCCACGGTCGCCGTCGATCTGCCGCTGTTTCGTGCCTCCCGCCAGGACCGGCGCGTGGCCGAGAAACTGGCGCAGGCCGATGGTGCCCAGCATGAAACCGAAGACAAGCGCCGGGAACTCGAGATGCAATACCGCGGCCTGCGTGCTGAATACGAGGCCTTAAATGAACGCGCCACGGTCTTTCAGAACGAATTGTTGCCGGCGCTGAAGCGCGAGACCCAGGTCACCGCCACCGGTTTCGCGCGCGACCAGACTGACTATCGCGATGCCCAGTTGCGGCTGCTCGACGCCGAACTCGAATATACCCGGCTGCGCGTGGACATCGCGCGCACCCACGCCGAACTGCTTTACCTTGCCGGAGAACAACAACCATGAATCGTCAAACCCTGATCGGGATCATCGCGGGCGGCGCAGCACTGCTGGTCATGACCGTTGGTGGCTGGTTTTTCCTCGCTGGTAACGACGTGCCACCCGCGGAACCGGAGCGCAAGGTGCTCTACTGGACCGACCCGATGGTGCCGGGTTACCGCAGTGACAAACCTGGCAAGTCACCGTTCATGGACATGGAACTGGTGCCGATCTATGAAGACACCGGTGCGGGACCCGAAGGGGCTCCGGCCATCACGGTCAGCCCGCAGGTGGTGCAGCGGCTCGGCGTGCGAACCACCGCCGTCATCCGCAACGTGGCCATGCAGCGATTGAACGTAACCGGCTATCTGTTCCGTCAGGGAGAGGCGCTCGTGGTCATCGCTGATGTGTTCGACCGCAACACAGCCTGGCTCAAGCCGGGGCTGCCGGCCGAGGTGCGCGTCGCCGACCTGCCGGGTGCGCGCTTCGCCGCACGTGTCGAGCGTATCGAGTCTGACCGTGACATCGGTGGCCGCTCGGTCAAGGTGCGCGTGCGCCTGCTCAATCCGGACCTGCGATTGCAGGCCAATATGGCTGCCGAGGTGCACGTCAGCGCCGCCACGGAACGACGCGCGCTGCTGGTGCCGCGTGAGGCACTGATCCGTACGGCCCGACGCAGTGCGCTGATCCGCGTGCTGGACGATGGACGTTTCCAGCCCGTCGAGGTCGTAGCCGGCGAGGAGTTTGGCGAACAGATTGAAATTCGCAGCGGTGTGGCCGAAGGCGACAAGATCGTTGTCTCCGGACAATTCCTGATTGATTCCGAAGCCAGCGTGCGCGAGAGCCTGAAACGCATGGACAGCGATCCCGCACCGGCCGCCGGAAGTGGCCAACACCAGCACTGATGGAGCGCCGCCATGATTAATGCCCTGATTCGCTGGTCTCTGCACAATCGTGCACTGGTGCTGCTGGCTACTGCACTGGTTGTTATTCTGGGTCTGTGGTCGCTGGCGCGCACGCCGATGGACGCCATTCCCGACCTGTCCGATGTGCAAGTCATTATTCAGACCAGTTACCCCGGGCAGGCACCGCAAGTGGTCGAAGACCAGGTAACTTATCCACTCACCACCGCCATGCTGTCGGTGCCCGGGGCCACCACGGTGCGCGGCTTTTCGCAATTCGGCGAGTCGTTCGTGTACGTGTTGTTCAAGGACGGGACTGATCTCTACTGGGCCCGTTCGCGCGTGCTGGAGTACCTGTCACAGGTCGCCCCGCGCCTGCCGCGCGGGGCACGCCCGGCACTCGGGCCGGATGCCACCGGCGTCGGCTGGATTTTCGAATATGCGCTCGTCGACCGCACCGGCAAACATGACATCGCCCAGCTGCGCGCGCTTCAGGACTGGTTCCTGAAATATGAATTACGCACCGTCCCGGGTGTTGCCGAGGTGGCCTCGGTGGGCGGCATGGTCAAGCAGTACCAGGTTGTGGTCGATCCGGCCAAACTGCGTGCCTACCGCCTGACCCTCACGGATGTGCGTCGCGCCATCGAGAATGCCAACAGCGAGTCTGGCGGTTCGGTACTGGAGCTGGCCGAAGCCGAGTACATGGTGCGGGCACGGGGCTACCTCTCCGGCATAGAGGACCTGCGCAATGTCCCGCTTGGAGTGAGCTCGACCGGTGCACCGATCCGGCTGGTACAGCTGGCCGAAATTCGTCTCGGGCCGGAAATGCGTCGCGGCATTGCCGAACTCGATGGCGAAGGGGAAGTGACCGGCGGCATTATTGTCATGCGCCACGGGGAAAATGCCCGCACCACGATCGAGGCCGTGCGCACGAAACTCGCCAAGCTGGCCAACAGCCTGCCCGAGGGCGTGGAGATCATTACCACCTACGATCGCGCGGAACTGATCCAGCGCGCCGTCAATCACCTGCGCAACACCCTGGTCGAAGAATTCATTGTGGTTGCGCTGGTCTGTGCGGCCTTTCTGTTCCATCTGCGCTCATCGCTGGTCGCCATCCTGACCCTGCCACTCGGCGTGCTTATCGCCTTTCTGGTCATGTACGCCCAGGGCATCAGCGCCAACATCATGTCGCTGGGCGGTATCGCCATTGCGGTCGGTGCGATGGTGGACGCGGCGATTGTCATGATCGAGAACCTGCACAAGCATATCGAGAAGGATCCGAAAGCCGATCGCTGGGACCTGGTACGACGCGCCTCCGAGGAACTGGGGGCGCCACTGTTCTTTTCGCTACTCATCATTACCGCCAGCTTCCTGCCGGTATTCACGCTCGAAGCCCAGGAGGGCAAGCTGTTTGCGCCGTTGGCCTACACCAAGACCTATGCCATGGCCGCCGCCGCCGGCTTGTCCGTCACCCTGGTGCCGGTACTCATGGGCTATTTCATTCGCGGCCGGATTCGCCCGGAACATGAAAATCCCATCAACCGCTGGTTGCTCAATGCCTATCGACCATTGCTGAATTGGGTGCTCGACCGTCCGCGCGCAGTATTGGTATCGGCGCTTGTGCTGGTACTGCTCGGGATCATTCCCCTGATGCAGCTGGGCACCGAATTCATGCCGGACATGGACGAAGGCGACCTGCTGTACATGCCAACCACACTTCCCGGACTTTCCCCCGGCAAGGCCCAGCAACTGTTGCAGCAAACTGACCGCGCGCTCAAATCCTTCCCGGAGGTCCAGACCGTATTCGGCAAATCCGGTCGCGCGGATACCGCCACCGATCCGGCGCCGCTGTCCATGTTCGAAACTGTTATCCAGCTCAAGCCGAAATCCGAATGGCGAGACGGCATGACCACGGTGAAACTCATTGCCGAAATGAATGCCGCCATGCAAATGCCGGGCGTGTCGAATGCGTTTGTCATGCCGATCAAGACCCGCATTGACATGCTCACCACCGGGATCCGCACCCCGGTGGGGATAAAACTCACCGGACCGTCGCTGGACACACTCGATGGTCTCGGGCGCGAGATCGAGGCGACCCTGCGTGCTATACCCGGCACGGTCTCCGTGTACAGCGAGCGTGTGACCGGCGCGCGCTACGTGGACATCCGCATCGACCGCATTCGTGCGGCCCGCTACGGACTGAATGTCGCCGACATCGAAGTGCTGGTGGCCGGTGCGGTGGGCGGCGTGAACGTCACCGAGACCGTTGAAGGCCGTGAGCGCTACCCGGTGAACCTGCGTTATCCGCAGGAGTTGCGCGATTCACTCGAACGCCTGCGCGCACTGCAACTCGTCACGAGCAGCGGCATCCCGGTCGCCCTGGGTGAAGTGGCCGATGTGGTGACCGCCGACGGTCCGGACATGATCCGCAGCGAAAACGCCCGGCTGTCTTCCTGGATCTACATCGATATCCGCGACCGTGATCTCGGCAGTTATGTCGCCGAAGCCAAGAAGGTTCTGGCCGACAAGGTGAAAATGCCGCCCGGCTACACGCTGGCGTTCACCGGCCAGTTCGAATATCTGGCGCGCGCCACCGAACGGCTGAAACTGGTGGTGCCGTTGACGCTGGTGATCATCCTGCTGCTGTTGTGGCTCAACTTCCGCAATGTCATGGAAGTGCTGATCGTCATTGGCACCCTGCCGCTGGCACTCACCGGGGGTTTCTGGCTCTTGTGGGCACTCGGCTACAACCTGTCGGTGGCGGTGGCCGTGGGCTTCATTGCGCTCGGTGGTGTGGCCGTGGAAATCGGCGTGGTCATGCTCGCCTACCTGGATCAGGCGCTGAAGCGGCGCCAGGCCGAGCGCGGGCGTGCATTTTCTCTCGCTGACCTGCGTGCCGCGATCGTGGAAGGTGCCCTGCTGCGGATCCGCCCGGTGACGATGACCAAGGTCGCCATCATTGCGGCGCTGCTGCCGATTCTGTGGGTCAGTGGTGCCGGTGCCGAAGCCATGCGCCGCATCGCCACACCGATGATCGGTGGCATGGTGAGTGTGGCAATATTGACGTTGGCCGTCATTCCGGCCGCGTATCTGTTGTGGCAGGAATACCGCCTGCGCCGCCAGCGTCGCTGATCGGTTCGATCAGAACCAGCGCCGTACCCGCTGCCGGTAGGCGCGATACGTGTCACCGAACTGCGCTTCGAGCGCCTGTTCCTCGTGGCGGATGTTCTGATGGGAAACGACCACGACAAAGGTCGGCAGCGCGGCAAATGGCAGTAAATGCCCGAGCCACAGGGCTGCGCCGGTCAGCACCAACAACATCCCGAGATACATCGGATTGCGGGAATAGCGATACAGTCCTTCCTGCACCAGTGCCGATGACTCACCAAATGGTTTGAGCGTGGTCTGCCGTCGCCGGAACAATCCGGCAGAAATAAATATCAGCAACAAGCCTGAAGTCAATGGAACAGCGCCGAGCCAGGTGACTGGCGCCTCCAGGACGCGCGCCACCGGTAGCAGCACCGCGAGCGCGACCATGGCGGCCAGCAGGACAAGCATGAACAATAATGGAAAGATCCGGAGTCGTTCCATATCGTGCTCAGGTTTTTTGTAAACGCGTCAGAAACCGGTCCAACTGGTTGGCAAACGCCTGGCGGTCGCTCAGGCTCAGGGCCGCTGGCCCACCAGTCATGACGCCGGTGTTGCGCAGCTCGCCCATGAAGTTGCGCATGGTCAAACGTTCGCGGATGTTGTCTTTTGTATACAACTCGCCACGCGGGTTGAGGGCATGTCCGCCCTTCTCGATTGCCGCCGCCGCCAGCGGGATGTCGGCGGTAATGACCAGGTCCCCGGTCTGGAGCAGTTCGACAATCCGGTTGTCGGCGACATCGAAGCCGCCTGGAACCTGCATGCTTTTGATGTAGGGTGAGGGTGGCGTGCGCAGCGGATGATTGGCCACCAGGGTCAGCGGACATTTCACCCGTTCGGCGGCGCGGTAGAGAATATCCTTGATGACTGCCGGGCAGGCATCGGCATCGACCCAGATCTGCACGCGCTGCCTAGGCCTCCGCCGCCGGTGTGCGACGCTGGTCGAAGGCCGTCATGCGTTCGGCGAGTTTCGGCCAGTCGTACTCCTGCAACACCTTGGCCAGCTGGTGCACCTGGCCGGTCTCGATCAAACGCTGGCGCTCGGCACTGGTCTTCACCCCATAGAACGGCAGCATCACATCAAAGGCGGCATCGGCATAGTCGCGCAGCGGTGTGAGCACATCGTTGCGACGCGTATAGTAGGCATCTTCGCCTTCGGCACACACCCGTCCGAACACGTTGAACTGTCGACAGGCCAGCGGTCGTACTGGATGAACGCTGCAGGCATTGTCGACCAGCATGGGACAGGGTGCACCTTTCTGATGCGTGCGCAATTGCTGCTGCAGCTGTACGCGTACCGGGCCGTCAAGTTTTTCGACCACGTACCAGGTGATGCCGATCAGTTCGAGCGGATAGACCGGGATGGTTGTATGGCTGCGGCAGCAGGCGGCACAGCCCTTGTGGCAGGCCAGCCGTCGACCCTGCTTTTCCTCGCGGCCAATGGCTTCGCTGACACCGGCATCGACAATGGCGGTTGCTTCAAGCAACAGCGGCAGCCACGCCTGACGTGCTTCGTCGTCTGGAAATACCAGGCGTGAAGTGCGGGCGTCCTTGAGCTGGCGGCGTATCGGGCTGACCATGTTGAAAGATTCGGACCTGATCCTGCTCAGACCATCCTGAGTATCGCTGTCACCGCCAGCTGCCCGAAGCGCTGGATGATGAAATCAGGCGCCGACTGATGGCAATGGACAGCGGAAAGTCAGCTGAACCTGTAGTGCTCGCGGCCGACAGCGTGCCGTTGCTGCTGTTGATGGTGTAGACCGAAATGTTCAGGTCATCCGTATAGCCAACATAGGCAAAGCGCCCACTCGGGTCGATCTCCATGCTCGCTGGAGTTGGTGACGTAGACGTTGTGACAGCGCTGGTCAGCGTTCCATCGTTGCTGGCGATCTCGTGCAGGGCCAAGCCAGGTAATCCCGCTCCTGCCACGTAGGCAAAACGCCCCAACGGATCCAGGGCCAGGTCCACCGGTCCGGTGACGGTGGTGGTGGTTCCAGGCGAACTGATTGTGCCGTTCAGTGCAATGTCATAGCGGGTCAGGGAGTTGCCACTGTTGGCGACACCCCGATTCCCGACATAGGCAAAACGACCGCTCGGCTCGATGGCTACCGACTGCGGATTGGATCCGGCCGCGACCGCGGCACCCAGGCTGGAGAGCTGACCCGTGACAGGATTGATTGAGAATGCCGAAACCGTGCCGTTGCCGGCCGCGATGGTCTGATTGGCGACAAACAAATACTGGCCAGTCGGATCGATGCTCAGCTGTTTTGGCTCCGCACCAACGTTGTACGGTGAGCCGGAGATCTCGGACAGCACGCCGGTTGATGAAATGTTATACGCCCTGACCCGTCCGGTCGCGGCGGCAGTAGTCAGACTGACGTACAGAAACCGGCCGCTCGGATCCACCACCAGATGCTGTGGATCGATATCAACTAATGGCAGGTCATTCGAAGACGGCGACGCATTCAGGTCAATGCGAGTGAGTGCACCGGTGGAATCGTTGATGCTGTAGCCACTCAGCGAGTTATCGGTATTGTTTACTGTATACACAAAACGGCTGAATGGTTCGACCGTCACCGCCGTCGGGTTGTTTCCACTGCTGTAGCTGTTCAGGAAACTCAGCGCCCCAGTGCTGGAATTCACCGAGTGGGAACGTACCGAAGCGTGGGTACTGTCCACAGCATAGGCATAGCGCGGCTGCGGCGAAAGTGATCCGGTGCTGATTGAAATGGCCAAGGCCACCGGTTGCGTGCGGGTGCGCGTCACAGACTGTGCCGTGAGCGCCCCGTTCGTGGTGTTCACAGAATACCCCTGCTGCACCTGTCCGGTTTCGCTGGTCACAAACAGGAACTTGCCAGATGGATCGGCGCGCAGGGAACGTGGAGCAGCCACCGTGATCAACGCTGATCCGACCGGGGCCAGCGCACCGGTCGTGGCATTGACGCTGAAACTGGAAATCGTACCGGCATTGTAGTTGGCAACATAGGCAAAGGCGCCACCTGCCGCCACAGCAACCGAACGCGGGCCATCGCCGGCACCGATCGTATTTGGGCTGGTTAGTGCTCCAGGCGTGGCACTGGTCAGCGGTGCAATTGCGAATGAGGTAACGTCGTCACTCCCTTCGTTGACCACATACAGAAACTGACCGCTCGGATCGATCGTCAGGCCCTGCGGATTGGTTCCAACCGTGTAGGGAGAACCGCTCGTGGGAGTAAGGACACCGGTGGTGACATCCACCTTATAACCTGAAACGGTGCCGTTCCCGCTGTTCGCGACATAAAGCCACGCATTTGCAGGATGAAGAATCAATGCCGATGGCGCAGCACCCGGAACGAGCAGTGTCGGCGACGACGCAGTGGCGGTCAGGACCCCAGTCGTGTCATTCACGGTAAATCCGGCGATGGAGTCGTCACCGGCGTTCGCGACAAAGAGGAATTTCGGAATGTTTGGTGCCACGGCCAGTGCTGATGGATTGGTACCGACGGTCTTGTTTTCCACAAAGCTCAGCCGGCCGCTCGCCGTGTCAAGCTGGAATCCGGTCACCGTCCCGGAATCGTTGGCGACGTATACGAACTTCTCATCGGCCGACACGGCCACCGCAACCGGTGAGGGATCGGTGGGTGCATAGCCATGATGCAGCCACTGGCCGGTACTGGCGTTGATGAGATAGACCGACAGGGTGCCATCACCGCGATTGGCCTCGAAACCGAAGCGCGGGTAGTAGGTGGCTGGCGGTGGGGAGGTGGAGGTGCCGCCGCCATCATTGCCACAAGCCGTGAGAAACAAGCCGAATGCGACGACCACAACACGCAGGATGTACATCAGCTTCATATTGAACGATCTCCGTCACTTCCCTGTTGCACAGGGGTCGATCTTACCGGCAATTGTGGCCACCGGACAGACCGGAAATCCGGATCGATCAACCGGTCAGGCGCCGCAGGGCTTCCTGATATTTCTCGGCCGTCCTGGCGATCACCTCGGGCGGGAGTTTTGGCGGCGGCGGCTGCTTGTTCCAGCCGCTCGCTTCCAGCCAGTCACGCACATACTGCTTGTCGAAGCTCGGCGGATTCGAACCGGGCCGGTACTGGTCGGCTGGCCAGAAGCGCGAGGAATCGGGGGTCAGCACCTCGTCGATCAGCGTCAGGGTGCCCTGCTCATCGAGTCCGAATTCGAATTTGGTATCGGCGATGATGATGCCGCGGGTCAGGGCGTAGGCCGCGCAATCCTTATAGATGGCGAGGGTCGCTTCACGCACGCGCATGGCCATCTCCGGCCCGAGCAGTTGCACCGCCTGTTCAAAATTGATGTTTTCATCGTGGCTGCCGAGCGCGGCTTTGGTGGATGGCGTGAAAATCGGCTCCGGAAGCTGATCGGCCAGTTTCAGGCCGGCCGGCAGCTTGATGCCGCAAACCGTGCCGGTCTGCTGGTATTCCTTCCAGCCGCTGCCAACGAGGTAGCCACGCGCGATCGCCTCGACCGGCAATGCCTTGAGTTTCTTCACCACCACGGCACGGCCTTCGAGGGGCGCGCGCTCGGCCGGATTCTTGATGACCTGCGCCAGTGGAATATCGGTCAGCTGGTTGGGAATGATCGCGCGAGTGCGATTGAACCAGAAGGTCGACATGGCGGTGAGCACGGCGCCCTTGCCCGGGATCGGATCGTTCATGACGACATCGAAGGCCGACAACCGGTCAGTCGTGACGATCAGCATGTGGTGGTCGTCGATGTCGTAGATGTCGCGCACCTTGCCTCGGTGGCGGAGTTTCAGGCTCTGGATACTGGATTCGTACAGCGGCAGGGTCATGGACAAGTGCAGCCGGAAAAAATGTGTCGCCATCCTAATGGACCGTTAGCACGAAAGGCAAATTGTGAATTCAGCCTTCGGGAGCGGAGCAATTTAAAAAGGTGTCACGGAAACCCGTGGGAAATCAGCAGCAAATAACTGCACCATCCTGCGTACCGCCGGCGGTCAGTCGTCGCTGTACGGCAGACGCACGTGCCCATAGCGGATCGCGACCACCGCCAGCGCCAGGATCAGGATGGCTCCGGCAAAGGCGATGATAGTCCAGCCGTCGAGCTGTTTCATACCGATGATGATGTAACGTGCGATCGCCACCATGGCGATATAGATCGGGTAGCGCAATGGCAACTTGCCGCTCTTGAAGTACAGTCCGACCATGGTGAGGATTTCCAGATAGATGAACAGCAGCAGGATATCCTGCAACAGCACCTGGCGCTGAACGATCATCTGGCTGATTTCCTGGCCGATCGCGACCACGGTTGCGATCGAAATGACCAGCAAGCCGACCCATTCGACAAAGTCGAGAGCACGCAGAACCGTCTGATTGGTTTTCTTGTTGTGTGTGGGCATCGTCGCCTCCGTGACACCAAGATATAGATAACCTGGGCCTCGCTCAAGCTCCGCACTGAGGATCGCAGGTAATTTCACATCGTGGAGCTCACGCGCAGGCCGCGAGGGTCTGGCCAGCCCAGATCAGGATCGGCTGCAAGCGTGCCGGCAACAATCGCTGCGCTTCGTCGGCGCTGGCCCAGCGGTATTCAATGTGCTCGGGGTGTCCGAGCTCCGGATTAACGGGCAAAACAATATCCATTTGCGTGGTTTCGGCCAGGAAATAGGTGGCGATCTTGTGGTCGCCATACATCTCGGTATCGATACTGTCGTGACCCCAGCGAAAATGAATATCAATCAGTCCGGTTTCCTCGCGGGTTTCACGGCGCGCTGCAACCAGCGGCGATTCCCCGGGTTCGATCAGCCCCTTGGGAAAATCCCAGTTGCGGTAAGCACGCAGGATCAGATATCTCCACTCGCCTGCCGCGCGGCGCACAACCACGATCCCGGCCGAATGCTGTTTGAGCGTGCCTTTCATAAAGGCCAATTTACCCTGGGCGTTCGATATTTCGCGACAATCGCAGGGCGTGGCGATGCTGTTGCGGCCACACCGATGCCTGTGGAGCACAAACAACACTGATCTTCGGACAAGTTGAAAAATCAGTGAGGCAGACGCGACGGATCACTGTCTCTGTGCAATCCGAGCATCTCGCGCACTACCCCGCTGTCTTCGGCATGGCAGACCCTGGCCACTAAAACCGTTGCCATCAGGCTGCGCGTGGTGCGCACGGTTTCCGCCAGCCATGGCAGGAACACCGGATCGACCGAAAACATGCGATAGCCAAGCCCGAGCAATAGCGGCAACACGCCGGGCAGCTGCGCCAGCAGGCCACACACCTGCACGCGTGCGAGTTCAGACCCGGCGGCTTGTGCCACGTCCGCCAGAAACCGGTACAGCACTGGCGCGTACGGGTCGAGGTAGTCGCGGAAGACCGGCTCGTCCCGGTCGGCACCGTACAGACACTGCATGAGATCGTTGGTACCGAGTGCCACAAAATCCGCCTGCTTGAGCAAGGTGCCGATATCGAGTGCGGCGGCCGGTGTCTCCGCCATCACCCCGAACGAACCCGGCAAGCGAGCAGCGATCCGATTGCGCCAGCGCTGGGCCTCGCCTGCGGATGTCACATACGGTAGCAGCACCCGCAACGGCCACTGTGGTGCGAGCATGGCCAGTGCCTCGAGCTGCGCCTCGACCACTTCGCGCACCGGCTCACATTCGTACAGTCGCACGCCCTGAACACCGAGCAATCGACCGGTGCTAATCTCCGCTGGCAGCCAGGCTGGACGCTTGTCCGCGGCAATATCGAGCAACCGGACTGTGACGGTCAATGGTGCCGCCGACTCGGCAATAGCGGTAATCGCCTTCTGATAGAAGTCGCGATCCGGAATGGCGCCATCCGGCGGCAGTAGAAATTCGGATCGCACCAGGCCAATGGACTCGGCACCGCGCTGGCGTGCTTGCGCCGCCCCGGCGGCATCGCGCACGCTGGCACGCAGGGCCACGGCCACCCCGTCTCGCGTCAGCACCGTTTCGCCGGCAACCGCTGCGGGCGGTTCGGTCGGTTCGATCGTTTCATTGACTGCAGCATCGTGCACGCGCCCGCTGCTGCCATCCAGTACAACCCGGCAGCCCTCCGGCATCCGGGCAACCTGCTCGGCGGTCACAATCACCGTCGGGATGCCGCGCGCCAGCAGTGCCAGCATCGAATGCGAGAATGGCGCCGCGTCCACGACGACGAGTCCGGCCGGTTGCGCGCCAGCCGGCAGTGCTGGTGACTCCAGCAACAGAATCGCGCCGGGCTGGTGCGGATCACGGCTTATCGTACCGCAAGCCAAACCGGGCACATGCGGAAACGCGGTGATATCGACCATGGCCTCTGCCTCAGGCCGGCTCGGTCCGCGCACCGGCCTGGAGGCGCTCGACGGCCAATTCGCGCATGCGGAACTTCTGCAGCTTGCCGGTCACGGTCATCGGAAACTCATCAACGAACCAGACGAACCGGGGGATCTTGAAGTGCGCGATCTTGCCTTTGCAGAACGCCCGAATGTCGTCTTCGCTCGACTGTTCACCGGCACGCAACTGGACCCAGGCCATCACTTCCTCGCCATAAAATTCGTCCGGGACGCCGAACACCGCGACCTGCGCGACCTTCGGGTGCGTAAACAGGAACTCCTCGATCTCTGCCGGGTAGATATTCTCGCCGCCGCGGATGATCATGTCCTTGAGTCGTCCGGTGATGCGCACATAGCCGTCGGCATCCATGGTGCCGAGATCACCGGAATGCAGCCAACCCTGCGGGTCGATCGTCTTGCCCGTTGCCGGTGGATCGTTGTAGTAGCCACGCATCACGTGGTGGCCACGGAAACAGATTTCACCGATTGTCCCGACCGGCACGATGGCGCCGGACTTGATGTCCACCAGCTTGACCTCCTGGTGCGGCAGGTTGGTCCCCACGGTCTCGGTGCGACGTTCCAGTGAATCGTCGCGTGAGGTGAGGTGGGTAAGCGGCGAGGCCTCGGTTTCCCCGTAACCAATGAGGATCTCGGCGCAATGCATGTCCCGGATGACGCGATCGAGCAGCGCGGCCGGGCACGGCGCGCCGGCCATGATGCCGGTGCGCAGCGACGACAGGTCGAACTGCGGGAACTGCGGATGTTCGAGTTCGGCGATAAACATGGTCGGCACGCCATGCAGCGCCGTGCAGTGTTCGTGCTGCACGGCCTGCAACACCGCCAGCGGGTCGAAGTGTTCGGCCGGCAGCACCAGACAAGCGCCGACCGACAGGCACACCAGGTTCGAGATCACCATGCCAAAGCAGTGATAGAACGGCACCGGTACCGCCAGGCGGTCCTGCTCGCTGAAGTGCATGGCGCGGGCCGTAAAAAAGGCATTGTTGAGGATATTGTGATGGGTCAGCACCACCGCCTTGGGAAACCCGGTGGTGCCGGAGGTGTACTGTATGTTGATCGGATCGTCGATATCGAGCGCCAACAACGCCGCATCGAGCCGCGCCGGATTGATCCCCTTGCTGGCGACGATGACATCCGGCCAGGTCAGAATACCGCGATGCGGGCGCGCGGTCTGCTCCGGCTGATCGGGATCAATCAGTACCACCCGCCGCAGCTGCGGATACTCCTTGAGCTTGAGTTGATCGGGATTCTGTGTCGTGAGTTCCGGCATCAGCTCGATCAGCATGCCGACATAGTCGCTGGTGCGAAACCGCGGAATCGTAAACAGTCCCTGAACCTCGGACTTCTGCAGTGCATAGGCCAGTTCACGGGGCCGGTAGGCGGGATTGATGTTGACCAGCACGGCACCGATCCGGGCCGTGGCCAGCTGCAGCAACAGCCATTCGATGTGGTTGGTCGACCACACGCCGAGGCGCTCGCCCTTTTGAAATCCCAGCCCGAGCAGTCCGCGCGCCAATTCGTCGACGGCGTTCTTGAGTTGTGCATAGGTCAGGCGACGTTGCTGATGCACGCTCACCACCGCCTCGCGCTCGCCGAACCGGGCGACGATGTTTTCGAAGTGCGATGGGATGGTGTCACCGAGCAACGGCGTCTCTCCGCCGCGATGACAATAGCTGTGGGTGCGATGCCCGTTACCCATGCTCGACCCCGGCCCAGTAGGCATCCACGCGCGCCTGGATCTCCGTGAGCAGCGCTTCGTTGCGCGCCGGCTCGAACAGGTGGCGGAACCGGCCCTGTTTCTTCAGGTACTCTTCCACCGGCAGGCGCGGATGCGGCACATGGGTGTGCACCACCCGGCCGTCCACGTATTCCTTGAGCGGCCACACCCCGGTTTTCACGGCCAGCCGGCCGATCTCGACCGAGTCCTGCGGATCGTACTCCCAGCCCGGAGGACAGGGTGCGAGCGCCAGAATCAGGCGCGGGCCCTTGAGTGCCTTGGCCTTCTCGATCTTCTTCGCCAGGTCGAGCGGCTCGGCACCGATGACGGTCGCCACATACGCCGGCCGGTGCGCGGCCCAGATGGCAAACAGATCCTTCTTATACCCGGGATAACCGCGCGACCCGCGACTGGTGGCGGTTTTCGCGGCATGCGGCGTGGCTGGCGAATACTGCTGGCCGGTGTTGCCGTAGCCCTCGTTGTCGTANNTACAGCCACGAGCCGCGAAACGGCGTGAATGGATAGATCGACAGCAGGGTCATGCAACCGGCGGCATTCACAAACACGGTTTTGCTGCCGAGCACGTCGTATACCTCATGCAACGACATGAGTCCGCCGCAGCCGGCGCACATCGCCGTGCCGGTGCCGAGCAGATGCGTGGACGGCAGGTCCTTCATGCGCTGAATGGCGTCGCTCATGACCCGCCTCCCAGTTCGTTGCGTTCGACCACAGCAATGGACTGCAGCTTCCTGAACTGTCGCAATTCGGTGTCAGTGAACAGCAGTCGCGGTTGCGGCGTCACGCCGGAATCGGCCGCCCGCTGCAACTGCTGTGCAATCTCATAGAATTCCTCGGCGGTGATGTCGCGCCCACCCAGGCCACCGACGAAACTCGCCACGATCGGCGGCGCCTCCTTGTGGCCATAGAGTGCCGAGAGCAATTCGGTGTACAGCACCCCGCCCTTGCCCATCGACAGGTTCTGGTCGATCACCGCGACGGCGCGTTTGCCGGCCAGCGCCGCGCGCAACGCCGATACCGGGTACGGGCGCAGCAGCCGCAGCCGCACCAGCCCGATCTTGTGACCGGCGACACGCAGCTGGTCGACCGCGTCCTTGGCCTTGGTGGCGAACGCACCCATCATGAAAAACACGAGCTCGGCGTCGTCGCAGCGATAACGCTCAAGCACGCCGTGGTGACGGCCGAACAGACGCCCGAAGTCGGCGGCGATTTCGTCGTACACGGTCAGCGCCTCAAGGGAAGCCAGGTGGGTTTCATAACGGAAATATGAATAGGCACCACCGCCCAGCACCGCCACCGCCTGACTGATCGGCTTGCTGGCGCGGAAGCGGATGTTTTCGGGATCGAACGGCGGTAAAAAGTGTTCTGCCTGTGCCGGCTCCGGCAGCTCGACCGGCTCGCGGGTAAACGACAGGGTGAAGCCATCCATGTTGACGATCACCGGCAGGCGCACACGCGGATCCTCGGCCAGCCGGTAGGCCAGCAGAATCGAATCCAGCACTTCCTGTCCGCTGGCACAGATGATTTCCAGAAAACCGCTATCGCGGGTCGCCAGGATGTCGTTGTGATCAGACTCAAGCGTCAAGGGACTGGCCAGGCCGCGCGATACATTCACCATCACGAGCGGCACGCGCCAGCCGGGCACGGTGTACACCATCTCCATGGCATACAACAGTCCCTGACTGGAGGTGGCGGTGAACACGCGCACACCGGTGGCCGCAGCAGCCGCGGCGGCCGTCAACATCGAGTGTTCGGATTCGAGCATCACCAGCCGGCCGGGCATCGCGCCGTTGTTGCACCAACTGGCCAGCGTTTCGATGATTTCGGTCTGTGGGGTGATCGGGAAGGCCGGGATATAGTCGACCCCGGCCAGGCGTGCACCCCAGGCCGCCGCGGCATTGCCGGTGAGCAGTTGCCGGGTCATGGGGTTACCTCGGCAAACTCCGACTCCGGCACGGCGCGAATGGCGTGCGGCGGACACACGGCTACACACACGAGACAACCCTTGCAGTGGTCATAGTCGATCACCGGTCGGCCGGTTTCGACCCGGATGGCGCTGTCCGGGCACATCGTCGAACACACCCAGGTACAGCGCGTGCAGCGCGCGTCATCGATTACCGGTCGCATCGTCCGCCATGCACCGGTTTTGATCTGCACGCTGGTTGCGGCACCGTGAATATCCGGTGCCGACCGACGTGCCTGCTCGAAGGGCACCTTAATCCAGTCCGGCCGTTTGTAGTCGCGCGCCTTGATTTCGCCACCCTCATTGACGATCCCGGCCTGTGCCTGCATGGCGTCAAAGGCATTCAGGGCGTGCTCGCGATTTCGGGCAATGACGTCCGCACCGAGTTCGCGTAGCTCATCGCCTATCGCCTGTGTCAGGGCTTCGCGCCGGATACATCCTACCAGTCGGGCAGAGGCGCCGGCGCACATCGCGCCCACATAGGGCAGTTCCGCACGGCTCTCGACTTCCGCACTGACCGGCAGGGCGACGATGGGTCCGGCGAGATTGAGACGCGCCCGCCACTCCCCGGCACTGATCGCGCTGTTGATGAGCAGCACCGTATGCGCGCTCACGCCCAGCAGTACGTTGGCCGCCGGAATCGGCATCAAACTTTCGTCCGCCACGATCACCAGGTCCGGGTGATTGACCGCGCCGCGCTCGTGGATCGGCGTGCGCGCGGCGCGCACCGTGGCGTACAGCGGCGCCCCGCGCCGCTCGGCACCGTACACCGGCGCATCCTGCACTTCGTAGCCTTCTTGAAAGAAAGCCGTACCGAGGATGCGGCTTGAGGTCTTGATGCCCTGCCCGCCACGACCGTGGAAGCGGATGCGGTACATATCAACAGATTCCCCAGCGCCGGTAGCCCATGGCGGCCTTAACGCGCGTCGTGGCCAGATTCAGGGCGGCATCACGCGGCAATATCTTGTGCTTCGCCACGGCTTCCAGAACCTGCCGGGTGTTGGTGCGCAGTTTTTCCTCGATGGCGGCAAAGACGGCCGACGGGGTCGCGCCGTGATACTCCATGGCTGCACAAATCACACCGCCGGCATTGGCGATAAAATCCGGCACCACCAACACGCCTCTTTGATGCAGTATTTTTTCCGCACCGTCGGTAAACGGAATGTTGGCTCCCTGCACCACCAGCCGGGTCTTGAGCTGCTGCACATTGCCTTCATTCACAACATCCGGGCGCGCTGCCGGTATCCAGAGATCACAGTCGATGCCGACAATGGCATCGCGACCGAGCTTGTGTCCGCCGGGGTAATCGCTGACAGATTTTCCCGATTCCTTGAGCGGGATCAGCGTACCCAGATCGATGCCATCGGGATCATGCAGCGTGCCAGTGGAATCGGAAGCCGCAACCAGCACGGCACCCAGGTTGGCCAGAAACCGCGCGGCGTGTTTGCCGACCGCGCCGAAACCCTGGATCGCCAGACGTGCGCCCTTGAGCTCAATCCCGGCGTAATGGGCGGCCACATCGGCCACGTGCGACACGCCCCAGCCGGTGGCACCGATTTCGTCGAGCGGTATGCCGCCGATCTCGCGCGGCAGGCCGACACTGCGTCCGATCTCGTCCTTGATCCAGGCCATGCAGGATTCATCGGTGCCCATGTCCGGGCCGAAGATGTAGTCGGTTTCATGGCGCAGCGCATGGGCGAAACCGCGAATCACCTGCTCCTTCTGTGCGACCGGCATTTTCGGGTCGGCCACCAATACCGACTTGCCGCCGCCGTGCGGCAGTCCGGCGGCGGCATTCTTGAGCGTCATGGCACGCGCCAGTCGCGCGCATTCTTCCAGTGACACATCCGGCGCAATCCGCAGTCCACCGATCGCCGGACCAGTCGCGATATTGTCGACCACCAGGATTCCGCGGATGCCGTGATCCGGAATCTGGACATGGGTGGTCTTCGCCGGTCCCAACTCATCGGCCAGCGCGAAAGCGTCGCTCATGCACGCGCCTCCTGCTCGCCAACCGGCTCGGCATCATGGGACTGCGGATGGGCGGTGCGCAGTACGTATTTATCCGTGTCCCAGTACAGCGGTTTTTCGGTCTGCAACAGGTGCAGCAGCTGGTGAAAGTCATCCGGGTGCAGGCCGGTCAGGTTATAGAGCTCGGTGAAATGTGTGGCCGAGCGCAGCACGATACGCCCACAACCCGCTTCGCCGGATTTGCCGGATGGCATCCATTCCGCGTAGTAGTTGCCAATGGTAATGACCGCCATGACACACTCCTCCTTTTGATGCAGTGCTCACCTCGGGATGCCCCAATCTGCGACAACCGGGCCGGGGCGTCCTTGATATGGATCAGGGTCCGGGCGACGACCGGTGGCTGGCCTCGGGCCACCAGTCATGTTCCGGACATGAGATGCTTATATAATGAGCGGGAACTTGGACGACGAACTGCACTCTGACGAGCATGTCCACACTGCAACAGACCATTCTCGAAAAGAAAGCCGCCCTCGCGGAGACGGTTGGCACGCCACTCGGCCAGCTGGCCGAGCGGGTCGCCAGCGTGTGGCCGGACGCCGACGCCATCGACCAGGCCCTGCAGTCGGGTCTGCCGACACTCCCGCACTGCCATCTGCTCTATGCCTGGGATGTGAATGGCATTGAATTGTCGTCGATGGTGCGCGCTGCCGGGCCCGACGCCAGCTGGCGCGGGCGCGATCTCAACGACCGCCCCTACCTGAAGAACCACCTGCCCTTCAAGGGCGTGATGCTGTCTTCGGTTTACCTGTCCCAGTACACCCACGATCACGTGCTTACCGCCCTGCAGGCGGTGAGCCATGACAATCGCCTGCTCGGGTTTATTGCCGCGGACTTCTCGGTCAACGATCTGCTGCGCGACACCAAGCTGGCCGCGGCCCAGGTCGTTCGCTGGAAACAGTTTCGCGGCGATCCGTCAGTGCGCGGCACGGTGTTCATGCAAACCCGCACGCCCAGCCTGTTTGATGAACACATTGATGATGCCATCGAACAGATCGGCCGCCTGATGCGCGAGCACGGGGTGTTTCACAGCAAGATTCACCTGTCGAGCGGACGCTGCTCGTTCTGGCTATACGACGAGCCGTATGGCTACCGCCTGCACGACGTCGAGGAAATCATCAATCCGGAACTGTGCCTCGCCTATCCGGTGCGCCCGTACCCGGCCAGCGCCAAGACCCCGGCCAGCGACATCGACCGGGTACTTCAGCAGTTCAAGTTACTGCGATTTGCCGACGACACCCTGTACCTGCGCTCCGGTTCGCTCAACATTATGAACGACATGGTGGGGCTGACCTTCTCGTGCGATGGCTCGCACTACATGTCGGTTGAAGAGCTCCTGTCTCATGACATGAGTTTCTGGATCGGTACCAGCCTGCAGAGCCGCGCCGCCAGCTAATAGCCTGGAATCTGTCGAACGAGTCCGTCCTTGGATTAATTCGGAACGCGCAGCGCGGTGGCCGCTCACGTGCATCCCCGCACTCCACGGCATGGGGCCTCCTGCCCGGCACGAGTTCGCGCTTGCCACCCAGTTCTTCACAAGCCCAACAGCGGCTGGGCACGCAACAGCCCGGCCAGGGTCTTGGCATCCTCGATCTCGCCGCGTTGCGCCATGGCCATGGCCTGTCCCCACGGCAACCAGTGAACTTCGAACACTTCATGATCCTCGGCCTGGGCCGGCACCGGCGTCAGATCGCGCGCCAGATACAGATGGATCACCTCAGTAAACACCCCGGGCGAACTGATGATCCGACCCAGTGTCTGCCAGTTGCGGGCACGCATCCCGGCTTCTTCCATCAGTTCGCGCTGCGCACAGTCGAGCGGCGCCTCACGGTTGTCGAGCTTGCCAGCCGGCAGCTCCCACACCCAACCGCCCGCCGCATGCCGGAACTGGTGCAGCAGGCAAACCCGCTGCCGGTCATCGAGCGCAACCACCGTTGCGCCGCCCGGGTGATGCACGATTTCGAGTGTAGCTTCCTTGCCGTTCGGCAATGTCACAGTCTCAAGGGTCAGGCGAATGATCCGCCCTTCAAATATGGTCTGCACGCTCATGCTTCGTCATCCTCCAGGGGATTGGTTTCGGCCACACGATAGTCGGCCAGTTCGCGCAGCACAGCGGTGGCATAACTCCCGGATGGCAGGCTGAAGCGAAGCCGCCAGCTGCCGGCATCCAGCGCCTCGATCTCGACGTCGCCGGGGATCATCCTCAATGCACGTCGTTCCTGGCGCAATCCGGCCTGTGCGAGGCCCACGACCAGCTCAGGGTGTCGGGCGGCCACCGATTGTTCAATCGTCTGCACCGCGGTACGTGTCGGCAGGTCGCCTTCGCCCCACAACGGTCCACTGAGATGGATATCGCGCTCATTAAGCCGTTTCTGGATCACGTCGTCCACGGCATCAATGACAAAAAAACTATTGCTGCCGGCCAGCAGGCAGGCCTCGCCCGGGAGGGGCGTCTGCCAGTTCCCGGCACGAATCCGTTCGGCCAGCACTTCATTGAACAGGAAAGCGCGCGCCGCCGACAGATAGATACCACGACGATGCCGGTCGGGTACCGTGCCGGTCGCCGAGAACAGCTCCCGGGCCCGGGCGATATTCCCGCCCTCCCGGCCAAAACGCTGTTCGCCAAAGTAGTTGGGCACGCCCTCGCGACCGATTGCCGCCATGCGACGAACCAGTCCCGCCGCGTCGCCAGCACATTCGCGCAGCACGATATCGAAGCGGTTGCCGACGAGTGCACCGCGCTGCAGTTTACGGCTGTGGCGCACGGCGGCCAGCACCTCGATCCCGGGCGGCAACCCCTCCCACACCGGATCGGCGCGGCCCGGCAATTGCAGGCTGAACCACTGCACCGTGACCGCGCGCCGGTCTTTCATGCCGGCATAACCAACCGCGCGCGGCGAAATGCCGGCCGCGCGCGCCAGCTGACGCGCCACCTGATCGGTGTTCCAGTTGCGCTTGCAGACCCTGACCCACAGGTGTTCGCCCTTACCTTCCGGTTCAATCCGCATCAGCTCCTCCACCCGGAAATCCTCCGGGGTGACACGGATCACAGCCGCGGTCAGGGGGGCTTCCGCGGTACGCGGCCACTTCCACTGCATGCTCTCGTTCTCCTGCTAAATGAAGTCACACAACCGGTTGCGGATAATTTCATCCCCGTCGGCTGTCAACCGCTCGCGTTGTCGATCGTTACAGTATCCACAAGCGGCCGCACGGCCTCCAGAAATAATTACGGGAGTAGTCATGGCTTCACGGTTGTTCCGTACCTGCCTCCTGGCCGGGCTGCTCGCCCTCCTGTCGTGGCCGCAATCGGCGGCGCTCGCCGACAACCCCCCCGACCCGCTGTTTGCGCGCCTATCGTCCCTGTGGATCGATGGCGGCTTTGATTCGACCGACAGTCGCAGCGGACACGCCTCCCTCGATCTGGCCATCGGCGAATCCAGCCGAGTGCGGCTCGGAGCCGGGACCGATGTCATTGCGCTTGGCGGCGATGACCTGGATGCCAAATCAGTTCGGGCCGGCCTGACGCTCGGCGGACTGGGTAATTTCGACCTGGGAGCCGATTACTCGTACTGGGGCGATCCCTCCGAGATCGTCAACCAGACCGGCCGGCTGACGGTAAAAGCACATTTGGGTGATTGGGACCTGGCGGTGATTCCGGAGTATCGTCAGTACCAGATGTACACCCGACCGATCCTCGGGATCCGTCGCGAAGTTGAATTTGAAAGCACCGGCTGGGGCGCCGCGCTGGACTACTGGCCCAGTGATCGCCTGCACTTCCGGCTCAACGGTTCGGCGTACAGCTATTCCAAGGATGTCACCCGCCTGGATACGGCACGGGCACAACTGGTGTTTTCATCCAAGGCCTTTACGCTGGCCGCTGGCTTGCTGGACCGTTACCTGAATGCCGAGTTCGGTTACCACGGCGAAGTCATCGGCCTGACCCTCTATCACACCCGCACGGTATCAGCGATCGACCTGTCCAATGTCAATTTCAGCGGAGCCGTGCTGACCTTCTATATCAGCCGGTCTGTGACCGTTGAACTCGAAGGTGGCGTCGGGAACTCAGATCGCTATGCGGACACCAGCTACGGCAATCTTGCCATGGGTCTTCACTGGTAACCCAGCGCCGATAGCCGCATCAGGCCACGGATTCACGCCCAGGCGCGTGCCGTGCCAGCAGACGCTGGATTTCGAGGGCATCGGTCAGCGCCTGCTCGGCCGTATCGGCCAGAACCGTGAAGTGGCCCATCTTGCGGCCCGGACGCGCTTCGCGCTTGCCATACAAATGCAGTTTGGCGCGAGGATGGGCCAGCAACGATGACCACGGCGGAGCGTGGCCGTCGCGCCACAGATCGCCAAGCAGGTTGACCATCACCACTGGTGACAACAAGCGCGTCTCGCCCAGCGGCAGTCCGCAGAGTGAGCGCACCTGCTGCTCAAACTGATCGGTGACACAGGCATCGAGTGTGTAATGGCCACTGTTGTGCGGGCGTGGCGCGATCTCATTGACCAGTAACTTGCCTCCGGATACGAAGAATTCCACCGCCATGACGCCGACGTATTCGAGTTTGGTGGCAATCTGGCGGGCCATGGCTTCGGCCTCGCGGGTGATCGCGTCACTGACACGCGCCGGGACCACGGTGATATCCAGTATGCCCTCGCGGTGACGGTTTTCACCGACCGGCCAGGTGGCCACGGCACCATCGGCACCGCGCGCCAGCACCACCGATACCTCACTATCGAGCGGAACCAGCTGCTCCAGCACGCAGGCCTCGTTCTTCAGATTCGCCCAGGCCCGTTGCAGATCAGCCAAACCGGAAACTCGCTCCTGGCCTTTGCCGTCGTAACCGAAGCGCGAAATCTTGAGCACGGCGGCATCACCGACGGTTCGCAAACCATCTTCCAGATCCGGCTCCGAACGCACTACGGAAAATGCTGCCGTTGGAAAACCGTGGTCACGCAGAAATGTTTTCTCGTGAATACGATCCTGGGTAATGGCCACGGCGCGGGCACCGGGACGGACCACGCAGCGCTGTGCCAGCCATTCGAGGGTCGTGGCCGGTACATTCTCGAATTCGGTGCTGACCGCATTGCAGGTGGTGGCCAAGTACACCAGAGCGGTGGTGTCCTGGTAATCGGCACAGATATGGTCGGAGGCGAGTTTGCCGGCCGGACTGTCCGGATCGGGATCGAGCACGATGACGTTGTACCCCAGCGTGCGGGCGGCGACGGTAAACATGCGGCCCAGCTGGCCGCCACCAAGCATGCCGAGCGTGGCCCCAGGAAGAATCATGAGCGCAGGATCATTTCGGTAACTTCATGGCCCTGACGGTGGCCACCTGCTTTCGGCGAAAGGCAGCCAACCGGCGCGCCAGTTTCGGATCAGTGCTGGCGAGCATGGCCACGGCAAACAACCCGGCATTGGCCGCGCCGGCCTCGCCGATGGCGAAGGTCGCGACCGGTACGCCCCTGGGCATTTGCACGATCGACAACAGCGAGTCGAGCCCCTTGAGCGCGCGCGATGTAACGGGGACGCCCAGCACCGGAACGGTGGTCTTGGCGGCCAGCATCCCGGGCAGGTGGGCGGCGCCGCCGGCGCCGGCAATGATGCAACGCAGTCCGCGATCGGCCGCAGTCTCGGCGTAGCGATACAGCAGGTCGGGGGTGCGGTGCGCCGACACGACCCTGGCCTCGTGCGGAACCTTGAAGGCCTTGAGCACATCGACCGCGTGCTGCATGACCTTCCAGTCGCTGTTACTGCCCATGACGACGCCGACCGCGATTTTTGTCATTCGTGTTTCTCCCCGGAATGCGCTGCGGATTGTAGCATGCTGTCACCGGCTTCCGGGGGCTTCACCAGATGCCGCTGAGCAGGGCCACACCGTGCGCACCGTGCTGCATTGCAGTCTCAATCAATGACCGGTTCATGCCGCCGAGGGCATACACCGGCACCGGACAGTCCCGCACCAGCTCTGAAAAACGATCCCAGCCGAGCACCGGCGCGCCGGGATGGCTGGCCGTAGGCAGCACCGGCGACAACACGGCAAAGCGGGCACCCAGCGCCACCGCGCGCGCCAGTTCGTTGGCATCGTGACAGGACGCCGCCCACAGGACTTCGCCCGGGGGTTTATCCAACGCCAGGAACTGGCGTGCCGGAAGATGCAGCCCGTCGGCACCGACGGCACGGGCCAGCGCGGCGTCACCATTGATCAGCACACGCGCGCCGTGGCGGTGTGCGCACTGCACAATCTCGCCCGCCAGTCGATTCAGGGATTCGGCATCCATCCCCGGCTCGCGCACCTGAATCAGGCGCAGCCCGCGCTCAAGTTGCGTATCGAGACGCGACAGAAATTCTGGTATTCCGTATTTCCCGGCCTGGGTGATGGCATACACCGGCGGCAGATTGAGCGCCCACAAGACGCCGTCGTTGGCCGGCAACAGCGGCCGGACCGTGACGGATTGAGGATTTTCCCACGACAACTGCTGCCCCTCGCGCCCGTGCGGATCGCCGTGCCAGCGTGGCACCCGGAAAAAATGCAGGCGCACTGATTTTTCCGGGTAGTCGTGCACGAATGTGATCCACGGCGTCGCGACATCGACCACGATACCCAGCTCTTCGTGCAGTTCGCGGGCCAACGCGGCGCGCGGCTGTTCCCCGGGCTCGATCTTGCCGCCGGGAAATTCCCAGTAACCGGCCCACGGTTTGCCGGCTGGCCGTTTGGCCAGCAGTACGCATCCATCCGGTCGCCGTACAATACCAACGGCAACATCAGTCATGGCAGTCATATACAGGGAGAACTGGGCAGATACATTGTAATTTCAGTGCAATCGAGGATGAAAACCGCTGCCGGTGTTAATTATTCTGCCTATCTCAAGTACGGTGTCTTTGTTTTGGCTAGCGCAATACTACGCACTGACAGTCAGTGCGCTTACACACATCATCTCTCAGAGAGCAGCACCGCCCGGTTTGAATGGGACGGAAATACCACATCCAGTTTTCCAACATACTTCACGCGACAAAACATTATCTGGATGCTGAGGTCTGTTCGCTTCTGATTACGGGTGACAAAAGGTGTTTATATGCATGTGCCTTCAACACCTCCAGCTCTCGGTCCATTTCCCCTGAATTCCTGCCCAACATCTCGCTCTGCTGGTTGTTGGCAACATAAATACCTCGCACAACAGAGCGATTGTTGTGCTTATGTGGCATCGCCCAGATTGACTGAGCCGGCAAACCGACGTGTTCGAGCAATAGGGTACCCAGGTTATAGGCCGGAACGACACGAGGTAGTTTCACAAAACCCGACTTGCTATCGAACATGAAAAGTGGAGTTCTCGAATATTGCGCATGGAGATCGAACGGGATAGGCCTATCCCTATGGATTTGCTCGTGAATATCTTTATAGACATCCAGCGCACCGAAAGAAGGATAGTGATCGCCATAAAACAATACGACCGTTCTACCACTTCGCATTTTCAACCGATCCAAAAATGAACAAAGCATTGCTTCGTGATCGTAGATCATAGACCCATACTGCACGAGCGACAACCGATAACGACCTAAGGATGGTGGTAGTTTCTGGTCGAGTTCTTTGTCCACTGGATATCGACCACGCCAGCTATAAGGCAAATGAGCCATCATTGTTACCGCATGGATAAATCTGGGTTTCTTCACCGGCAATTCGAGTCGACGCAAAACTTCATCGAAGATCACCTGATCACTAACATATTGACCACGATAAGATGGTTTGTTTAGGTCCTCAATCCCAACGTAATTATCGATGCCCAGCATCGCATAGGCGGTCGGCCTGGAAAAGAAGCTTCTGAGAAAGGTATGAATCGCACTAGTCTCGTAGCCATTACGTACAAACTGATTTGGCAAGGAATTTGGTAGTGGACGTTTCAGGTACATCTGGTAGGGCACGGAGCCTACCGGGAAGATCGCATGTGGATACCCGGTCAGTAATTCGAACTCAACATTTGAAGTGAATCCACCCCAAGCGGGTGTACTCAATTCGGAGAGCACACGAGGGCTAAGACAGGTAAAGGGTTTGTTGAATATTTTATTCGGGAGATTCGTAAATGACTCGGACAAGATTGCGACGACATCTGGATAATTGACGGTCATTTGCCCAGTGCTAATTTTCTGCCGTGTGTCCAGTCTATCTGCCTCCTGCAACATCTCTTCCGTGGGTGGCGCAAAAGACAAAAACTGCATGTTGACTATAAACGTATAGAAGGGTCCATAATTCACGAAGTTCGCTCGCTGGTCCCAAGTGATATTATATATTCCCGCACGGGACCACTTGCTCAGTTGACCACTCGCCACCCCAGCAGACCAGAGAAGGAATGCTCCGATTCCGAACACCAATCCAACGATGCGATTTTCTCTCCGTCTAATTGGAATGCCCCACGCTCTGACTGCTATAAATGTCAGAATAACAAATATGACGATAATCAAGGCGTAAACAACGAGATCCAAGCTGATGAAACTCGCAAGCGTGGTGAGATTCGATAAAAACCAGACATCCCATGGCAATAACGGCATTCCCAAGTGCCTAACCTTGGCCAGGGAAATAGCGGCAAATCCAAGGGAACATGTTACCGAAAAAACGAGAGACAACCACCGGCTAAAGACTGCACGGAAAAGCAGATACAGAGAAATACCAAATGCAAAATTTAGAAGATAGACTTCATCACTGAGTTGAGCTATTGATTTGAACAACCAGCCATGCTGCAACGGGATTCCCAGCTCCAGGATGCTAGCCCAATTGGCCGCGACATGGGCAGAGAAGCCCAACGCAAGAAGTGGGCCAACTAATCTTCGCAGTTTCTGAACCCAAGAATAGCTTGCTAGCTGCGATAATATCTTCTTACTTCTATACATAAATATTCTTCAGCCTCTCGCATCCTTACGCCCTTATCCCTACCTCACTAATAGAATTATCTAAATACATATAGCCGGTGTGCAGCAAAACTTACTACAGAAGCGACCAGGTTTCCGATAATAAATGAAACCGTTTCAAGATAGACAAACGCCGGCAATACTTGCGCCAGCCCAGCGTACGCCATGTTAGAGATCACAACACACAGTATGCCGGCTATAATTGCAATAACCGAGTACTTTACGAGCACTGTCCATCTGGTACATTCAGCTGAGAATGTATACACACGATTCAGATAGAAGCTCAGAAGTATCCCGAGAGTCCACACAATAGCAATGCTATAGCTGAATCGGTATTCGCCGGGGGGGAGAAGCACAACCACAATCTCGCGCAGAAGAATTGCTAACGTAGCTACCAGCACACCCACCATCGCAAAACGGATGTACTGTCTGAAATTACGCTGTATCTGGGGGATTATCCTCGTTTCCATAAATATGGACCGCCCCGCCAATGAAACTTTGCGCCATCGGCTATGTGTTAGAGCTTTCGCCATTCTTACGTTTTGTCATTACTGATATATAGTGAAGTCTGGGAGGAAAAATCACAGAAAATATCTTTCCATGTATCTGGACGCTATTTATTCTTCGTAATTCGTCTAAGCCTGCGTTCATTATGACTTGTTTCCATGTATCTTCACGAAAATACTGCTTGGGTATATTTACTCCATACCCCCAATTCCCATAAAAATCGGCAAACTGCAGAAGTTTTCGACTAATCAGTCCTGTTTCAAAATGATCTTTCACGACAAGAAATCGTGACGTACGAAGCATTTCATGGAGCAGCGTCCCCACCCCCTCACTTCCTGCATGGTGCAAGACATCAACACACATTGAGATATCAAATTCTGCATCACCAAACGGCAATCTCTTGCCATCAAATTGATGATACTTGAACCATCTCAAACTACTCGCCTCATCTACTGGCGGAGCATAGGTATCGACGCAGGTAATTTCGATCCCCTGTATTTGCTGTATCAGAATCTCTGCAATGCCCATATCGCCGCAGCCCACATCCAGAATCTTGACGATCCGATCTGTTCCGATGAATCGGTCTCTGATGTTCTCGATCTCGCACCTTAATGCCTTTGCAATATTGCTCTTTCTCGCAGGTGCCACGATCCCCCGGTTGTTGTCAGCAACCAATCTCCTGAATAATCCTTGCTGTGCGAAGGGACGAACCATGGGCTTTGTTTCCTTATGTTATTGGTGACGCATCCTGAAATCATTTCAGTAAATATCAGACAGGCAAAATATTTCAACTCTACGGAATTTTAGCTGCTCACTGTTTTTCTAGAACCAGCGCCTGATTGCCCTGTGAGACATGAGACGCAACTTGTTAGTCAGCAAAGCCAAACCGTCACAGGATTAATTGATGAAATTCTGTTGATCCTGGTTCATGAGAGTGAATCACACCACCTCAATAGGTCCACGCATCTTCCGACATGTGCCTTGCTGGGCGCCGAATCTCGTTACAGTCGATTTTGATACCGCTCGATAGAAACTCCGAGACTTTCCCGATTCTTACATTGACAAGAGCACGAGACCTCGAATACACAAGCCACACGCCATCAGACCACAGACTGATATCCGAATTCGCATAGTACTTTTTCCAATACTTATCTACTTTCTCGAGTGCAGCACCGGGAGGAGAAAATAGATTAGGGCATGCTGCTTCAAATCTAAAATAAGCCGGAGCCAACTGATGCTCCTCCTGCGCAAGTCTGGAATCACGATGCTCTTTCCGAGATACGTGGCAACTCATTAGCGTTCCGCGTGTGTCTTCCTGATTCCCGCTTGAGTCAACCCATGAGGTTCTTTCGAGTAATTGTATTTGAAATGGCTGACATGATGCAGGTATAACCTGCAGCTTCAATCGATCCAGTGACGTATTAATAACTGAGATCAGTTTTTCGGACGGTTTTCCGTCAACATAGTTACTTCTCGGATACGGCGCGAGAATCCGGATTCGACCATCGTATTTTCTCAGCATGTCCCATAATCTGACACTACCGTACCCGTCGGATGGTATAGACCACTGGCCTAGTATATTAGTGAATGCGGATTCTGGATGAAGATACGGTATAACGAAGCTAAATGTTTGGACACCCTGGCTCAAATATAAGTAAGGTTGCTGCGTCAGGGCATAAGGTACGGTTATATCAAACCATTCAGCTTTCCACGGTACAGGGGTCCAGCGTGGATTCTGGCCATTGGTCATATGAACAATCTGGAACACTAGGATCGCACCAGTGACCAGCACTGCGACATTGGCCGAAAGGGCCCAATAAACTGACCAGATAAGCAAAGGGCCGACTAGCAAGAAAACCGGAAGACCATAGCGTCCGTTACCGGAGCTCGCCAGCCAGAATAACAACGAAAAGGCAAAGAAGCAGACCAATGCAACTCTAAGCTTGTCTGGTCGCCAATCTGCCAGGATTGCTTCCTTCCTCCAGATGCGTATGAACAACAAGAACAAACCAATGGCCACAAAAACAATTAGCGCCATAAAGCGCAGATCAGGGGCACTAACTTCCGTGTATATCCAGGACTCGACGCTCACCATGCGCAGTGGTAACGTAACGATATCCTGCAGGCTGCGTGGAAGGAAGCGATCGTTTACGATATTGACATTCGGGAAATCCGGAGCTGCAAAAAACTTGTTCATGTAGGGGAAGAATGGATTTCCAAACTCCTGGTAAACACGATACCCCCAATACCCCTCGACAAGAACAAATCCCAGAGCCGCACCAGCGGAAAAGAGCAGAAAAGCTTTTGTGCGCACATTCCAGCTGCCAAACACGATCAACAGACTTGGAACAGCTGCAACTAAAAATATTGCATTCGTGAGCTTCATTCCCGTAGCAACACCCATGGCCAAACCGGCCAAAAACACATGCACTGAAAGTTCGGTTCTGCAAAATATCAGATAAAGTCCCAACAGTATGCCAATCGTGGAAGTGACGTCATTAAACGTACTTCCAACCTCCGAGAGGAATAACGGACTTAATCCTCCTGTAAATGCTGCAGTAAATCCCCAGATATGCCGATACCGCACGTCGTGGAAAAGCGCCTTCTCGGAAATCAGTAGCAGCAAAATAAGATTTACCGAGTGAAGTGCCGCCAGAACCAACCCGATAATCAGGCTATGCCAGCCAGCCTGTACCATCCAGTAAAACGGAAGATAGGCAATCGGATTGAGGTAACTCTGGATGCTCGCAGGCATGAAATCCTTACCAAGCCGATCGGTCCAGAAAGCGTGAGCCACGTAGTAGTGATAATTGAGCAAATCCCAATTAAGATCCAGACCAGCAATGACCGTCCATCCGAGGCAGTAGCTGATAAGCAACCCGAACATAACGGTCTTCGTCATGCGGCCGTCTTTGAACCACTTACTCACAAGTTTGTCTGTATCGAGCCCTATCCTGCCTGGATGCAAGTCAATACGATACTTTCCGATTTCGATTATCGCTCTGTAAACAGCAATGCAGGGACTGATGACCGCCGAATCAAGCAAAATGCGTAACTCGCTCCGACGTTTAATCATTGTCGATCGGCACTCCGCTGGCATGAGAACGCAGAGAAAGTACACCCAGAAAGAACGAAGCAATAATGAGCTCGACGCCAGTCACAATGGTGGTCACCGATGGGATCATGTAACGCATGGTTACCCTTGGGTCGAGGGTATGAAAACCCGTCTGTGCCCATTCGGTCATGGAGTACAGGAGCAGCGTTATACCGACTGCGCAAAGCGCTATCCCGGTTAGCGACCCACGCTCCACAGTAAGAAAGGCCAGGATTCTGTACAGCCGATGGTCGTCCGGCAGAAGACCTTTCTGGATAGCGACAACCTTCGAAAAGATTCCTACCCAAACCATCTGCATGCCCACGATGGATGCCATCGCTCCGACCAACATGGTGTGAATATCGAGAACTAGTGGGCCGATGTTGACAGGCAAAAAAAACAGGACAGTCTGCAAAAATGTTCCGGACACAAAGAGAACCACACCCGGGAGGAGAAATAGCCAGCGTGGACTGAATAATAGCAGGAAGCGCAAGTGTCGCCATCCGTCACGCCAGCTACGCAGATGTGGCGGTCGACTGCGGCCATCCCGGTAAAGTTTAGTAGGCACTTCTGTAATACGTAATCCATGAAGCGTGGCCTTCACGACCATTTCACTGGCAAATTCCATCCCGGGAGTCTGTAAACCAAGTCGCTGAATCGACTCCTTGTTGAAACCCCGGAGTCCACAATGGAAATCACCGATTCGGCTCCTGAAAAACAGTCGTCCGACAAAGCTGAGAACCGGATTACCTAGATAACGATGAAGGGGTGGCATGGCTCGTTCCTGAATCCCACCCTTGAAACGATTACCCATCACAAGCTCGTACCCCAGTCGCAGTTTCTCAACATAGGGCATGAGACTGGAAAAATCGTAACTGTCGTCCGAATCCCCCATGATGATGTAGCGTCCCATCGCGGCATCTATCCCGGCTATCAATGCGGCGCCATATCCACGCTCATTGACACGCACAACACGTGCACCCAAGCCCTGTGCTATCTCCTGCGAACCATCAGTACTTCCGTTGTCGGCTATTAATACCTCCCCGGCAACTCGATGCTCATCAAGGAATTGTCTTGCCTTGTTGATGCAATTACCTAGCGTTTCGGCCTCGTTCAGGCACGGCATAAGGATTGTCAATTCCATAACAAATCAATGCTCTGGCTGAATGATATATTCAGACTTATCATGGTCATTTGCCCTTGGATAAATGGAATAAGAAATACTGGGAGGTGCGGTAATTCGTAACCCCTTTGTGCCTATCAATTCCTACTCCCATGCACTGTCCGAATCCTAATTATAGTCTTGCTTCTAGCATCTGCCCGGTCTGATAGTTATGATAACTTCATAAACAGGGACGGAAAATAGAGAAATAATAAACTGACCATTGTCGCATTACTGTTTTTAATAATTAGATACATGAAGATGCATCCATTCTTGCACAGAGCAGACAACCCCTGCCGAAGAGTCTACAACTTCACCAACAACGATCTTTTTTCAGCGAGACACAATTGCCACCAGCGGCGTCAGTATTTATCGGAAACCCGACTTCAAGTAAGTGGACCATGAATCGTCGCGCTTCGCCCCTACAACGAACTCTTCATGCAATTCTAATACAAGCGCTAGTTAGACAGTTCAACCAACTTCGACCTTCCCTCCGGGAAATTCCCAGTAACCGGCCCACGGTTTGCCGGCAGGGCGCTCGGCAAGCAAGACCCGGCCATCTGCCTGTTGCACGATGGCGGCGGCAACTTCAACCGGCTGGCGAGCGGTAGGTTTCACAACCGGGCTCAGGACAGCGGTCCGGTGAATTTCCAGGCGAGCGTTTCACCGGCACGCATCGGCACCAGCACGTCGTCACCGAGGCCAAGCTCGTGCGGCACAGTCCAGGACTCGCGCACCAACGTGACCTGTTCGCGATTGCGCGGCAATCGGTAAAAATCGGCGCCGTGAAAGCTTGCGAAGGCCTCGAGACGGCCGAGCGCCCCGGCAGCCTCGAAAGCCTCGGCATAGAGTTCCAGAGCGCTGTGCGCGGTATAAATGCCGGCGCAGCCGCAAGCAGTTTCCTTGGTGCGCTTGCCGTGCGGCGCGCTGTCGGTGCCGAGGAAAAACTTCGGATTGCCGCTCGTGGCGGCGCGCACCAGCAGCTCACGGTGGGTTTCGCGCTTCAGGACCGGCAAACAATAGGCGTGGGGGCGGATGCCGCCGACCAGCATGGCGTTGCGGTTCCACAACAGGTGATGCGCGGTGAGGGTCGCAGCGACCTGTGGACCCGTCTGCTCGACAAAACTCACACCATCGCCAGTCGTGACATGCTCCAGCACCATCCGCAAGCGGGGAAATTCGCGCACCAGTGCCTGCAGGTGGCGCTCAATAAACACTGCCTCGCGATCGAAGACATCGACCCCCGGATCAGTCACCTCACCATGCAGCAGCAAGGGCAGGTCCTGTTTTTCCATTTCGGCCAGTACCGGGTATGCGCGCTGGAGGTCGGTCACCCCATTTTCTGAATTCGTAGTGGCCCCGGCCGGGTAGTATTTCACCGCCTGCACCAACCCGCTGTCCTTCGCCGTGCGGATCTCCTCCGGGCGGGTCATGTCCGTCAGATACAAGGTCATCAGCGGGTCGAATGACAAGCCTTTCGGCACGGCCGCCAGAATACGATCACGGTAGGCACGTGCCTGTTCGACGGTGGTGACCGGCGGCTTGAGGTTGGGCATGACGATGGCACGTGCGAACTGCCGGGCGGTGTCTGGCAGCACTGCCGCGAGTGCCGCACCATCGCGCAGATGCAGGTGCCAGTCATCCGGGCGGACGATAGTGACTGACTTCATTTCCGTTTTTCCGGCCGGTGCACCGGCATGCCGGTCAGGGGAGACGACACCACGCGCGCTTCGCCGGGTACGCCGAACAGCTTGAGCGCATCGGCCGCGTGCGGCATTACCATCCAGTCGTTATTGCTCATCATTACACCGCCGACCAGCATTGTTCATGATTGTCCGGGGCTTGCGGGTCCAATACCGTTCCGTGACGGAATTCTATCAGCACTGCAACGCAATGACCCGACGACCGTCATGGCGGTGGACGCTAAGCACCCGCAGTCACGGCGGCAAACGGCGCATCACCGGCCCAGGCCCGGAGCAGACCCGGACCCACCCAGTGGTGGCCGTGTGACGCACCGCGAATCAGCGTGAACGGCCGTTCCGGCTCGCCGAGATCGCTCACGACGGCAGCCGCGCCAGTGAAATCCTCTCCGACGGTATAGGTGCTTTGCGTCACCACCACCGGCAATCCGGCGCCGGCAGCCGACTACACGCCATTATGCGAATCCACTTTGGCTATGGCGGCGTGGCCCGGCAGATTCAGTCGTTCGAGCACCCATTGGCAGGTATCCGGAGCCGGTTTCTTGAACGGCACGATATGGCAGGCGCTCCGGACTAGCGCGTGAGGCCGGCGTACAGCATCGGCAGGCGCTCCGGCAGTCGGTTGACGTCGTCCACGACCATGAAGCCCTTCTGGCCGAAGATGCGTGAGACGTATTGATCCGCATTCGGATCGAGCGTCAGGCAGAAGGTGTGCACCCCGCGGGTCGCGAGCTCCTCGACCGCCTTCTTGGTGTCATGCCGCAGATACTGCGGATCGCGCACGTCGATGTCGGCCGGCTCGCCGTCGGTGACGAGCAGGATCAGCTTCTTTTGCTCGCGCTGCTTGAACAGGAACGAGGCCGCGTGCCGCAGCGCCGCGCCCATACGGGTCGACAGGCCGCCCTGCATGCCGGCGAGCTTGGCCTTGACCTCGTCGTTGTAGCCATCCTCGAAATCCTTGAACCGGTAGTATTCGACATCGTGGCGCCCATCGGACGCAAAACCGTGAATCGCGAACGGGTCGCCGACCCGGTCGATGGCCCAGGACAGCAGTGAGGTTGCCTCGCGTGCCAGCTGGATGACCGGCTTTTCGGAGTCGCCCAGCTTCTCGTTGGTGGATTCCGACAGGTCGAGCAGCACCACCAGCGCCAGGTCGCGTACCTTGCGTTCGATGCGGATGTTGATGCGCTGGTCGGGCATCTCGCCCATGCGGATGTCGATCATGGCGCGGATCGCGGCGTTGAGGTCGATCTCTTCGCCATCCTCCTGGCGACGGAACCGCTGCACCCCTTCGGGTTGCATGGCATCGATGATGTGGCGCAACCGCGAGGCCACCGGCTTGTTCTCGGTGAGAATCTTGTCGATCTCCTGCGGATCGCCCTTCTTCTGGCGTTTTTCCAGCACGGTCACCCAGTTGGGGCGATGCAATTGCACCGAGTAATCCCATTCCTGGTAGTGGACCGGCTCGCTGACCGGTTCCTTGCCTTCCAGCTCGTTGATGGTGCAGCCTTCCTGATCCAGAAAGAACGGGGTGTTGAGCACCCAGATTTCCTGGGCGTCGTCGCCTGCCAGCTCGCAATCGATCTCATTGACCATCTCGGAGACCGACACGTACTTGCGCACCTGCTTCGGAGCTGGAATATATTCGGCCGCCTGCCAGGCGATTTCGTCGGACGACCAGATATACCGGTTATCGTCACGATAGGGGATGGCCATGGATTCGAGCACGCGCAACGACGGAATCGAAGCCCGCTTGCCCAGCTTGTTATAGAGCGTCACCCCGAGATCCCACGACAGCTGATTGTCTTCCGGGCGCGCCTTGAACTCCTCGCGGAACGCGGCGGCCATTTCACGAACCAGGCCATCATCATCATGATAGCCCTCGTCCAGCATGGCATAAGCCAGCCGCTCCAGCAGTCCCACGACCGGATCGGTCGGGCAGCTGACTTCGCGTACCTTGGCGTGAAAGGCCGACCACATCTGTTTCATGCCGGGGAACTTGCGGATCGCCAGTGCCTCGACGCGCGCGTCCTCAAACAGTCCGATGAGGAACATCTGCGCCGGGCTCAGCTGCTCCATCGACAGCGGTTTCGTTGTGTACACCAGATGGGCCGCCGCATGCGCGGCCGTGGCCCGGTACAGGTCCTTGCCGGGCAGGCCGGAAAAATCATCGTAGGCATCCGGGAGGTGGATCACGCGCATCTCGATGAACGGTTTGTAGCCTTCGCGCGTCTCGTAGTCGCCGGAGGTCGGGCGCATGAAAAAGTCGCGGCCCCAGAACGCGCGCAGATAGAAATTGAGCTTGCGCTGGTTGTCGATGAACAGCGTTCCGCGCCGCTCCTTTTGCAGCATGGCCTGGCTGTCGGCGCTCTTGAGGTCGAAATAGGCCATTTGCGCCTGGAAATCACGCTGATGCGCCTGCGCGCCCCACAACGCCCAGCGTCGCAACCCGCCCAGCGTCAGCTTGGCGAACAGCTGTTCAAGATTCGACAACATCGGCCGCAGCCCGCGTGGCGTCTTGGCCGATAACTGATGGATCAGACCGAGGTAACCCCGCATCAGGTCGGCATCGCCGAGACGATTCGCTGCCGTGGGGAGCGTATCGAACATCAACTGAATGACCTCACCACTCACCATGGAGGCCAACTTCATGGCTTGCGTGATGCAGTCCACCAGAATGTCCTCGCCGACCTCTTTGACCACCACCGGCATCGACTGGATATACGTGATGACCAGCTCGTTGCCGCGCCCCAGCTGTGACAGGCCCTTGGCTCCCTCCAGCCAGTTGTGCAGGCCTTGCGGGCTCATCACGCGCGCGGCCTCGGCGAAGCTGGATTCCAGCGTCGCGCGCACGTGCGGATCCAGCTGGTCGAGTTGTTCGTGGTATTCCTTGAGATCGATGCTCATGGGTGTTCCTCGCAATCGGTCACGTGATTGTTTCTCATTTAGGTAGCCGCTGCCTGTTCCAGCGCCGGGGTCGTACGGATGACCTGTGCCAGCTTGGCCAGGCCCTGCTCGATCTGTTCGGCGCTGGCATGGCTGAAATTCAGCCGCAACACGCCGCGCGGTACATCCTGATCGGTATAAAAGGGTTCGCCGGGCATGAACGCCACACCCTGCGCCAGGGCGGCAGTCAGCAGCGCGCGGGTATCACACAGTTGCCGTAGCTTCACCCAGAAGAACAGGCCGCCCGCCGGCACCTGCCACTCGCCGATCTCCCTGAAATGCCGGTTGAGGGCGTCCGCCATGATGTCGCGTTGCATGCGATAGCGGGACCGCAGCCGTTCAAGATGGGCCGGATAGTCGGAACCGGCCAGGAACTTCGCCGCCCACCATTGGCCGACACGGTTGGTGTGCAGGTCGGTGGACTGCTTGATGCGCACCAGCAGCGGGTGCAGGTCGGGGCTGGCGGCGGTGTAGCCGATGCGCAGGCCCGGCAAACCGGTCTTGGAGAGACTGCCGTAATAAATCCACGGCGCACGCTTCAACAGACTCGTGATCGGGGTTCGGTCGACGGCATCGTACATGAGCTCCCGATAGGGCTCGTCCTCGATCAGTGGCACACCACTCTCGTCCAGCACCCGGGCGATTTCCTCGCGCACCTCGCGGGCATAGCAGAAGCCGGCGGGGTTCTGGAAGTTGGGGATCAGGTAGACGAACGCCGGCCGCTCATGTGTGATGAGGCGACGCAATTCGTCCGGATCAATACCACGCGGCGACAGTGCCAGCGGCTGGAAGCGCGCCCCGAAGAAGCGAAACGACTGGATCGCCGCCAGGTAGCTCGGCGCCTCAAGCGCCACTGGCGTGCCCGGATCGATGAACAGTTTCGACACCAGGTCGATGCCCTGCTGCGAGCCGGCGGTAATCAGCACCCGCTCCGGAGCACTGGCNNCCCACCGGCAAACGAGATCACCCCCGGCTGCTGGGTCAGCGCCAGGATCTCGCGGATCAGCGATCCGGTCAGCCGGCTCACACGTTCGGAGTACATGACGTCCTTTCGTCCGACGGCAGGTCAGAAGTAGGTGCTGATTGCCGCGTCCAGAGTGTCGCGCATGTCCGGGTCGTCGGT
>DKBE01000102.1 GCA_002451085.1 Proteobacteria bacterium UBA6908
TATCAACAACAAACGATTGAGCCGCGTTACTCCACCGTCACGGATTTGGCCAGGTTGCGCGGCTTGTCGACGTCGGTGCCTTTCAGCACGGCCACATGATAGGACAGCAGCTGCAGCGGCACCGTATACACGATCGGTGCGATGGCACTGTCGATCGGTGCGATATCGAACACCTGCACTCCCGGTCCGGCGGTGACGCCGGAGTTCGGGTCGGCGAACACAATCAGCTCGCCGCCGCGCGCGCGGACTTCCTGCAGGTTGGACTTGAGTTTTTCCAGCAGCTCATCGTTGGGTGCCACCGCGATCACCGGCATGTCGGCATCAACCAGCGCCAGCGGGCCGTGCTTGAGCTCGCCGGCNNATCTCCTTGAGCTTGAGCGCCCCTTCCATTGCCACCGGGTACATGGAGCCACGACCCAGAAACAGACTGTGATGCTTATCGGCAAACTGTTCGGCCAGTGCACGCAACGTGTCGCTTAAACCGAGCACGCGCTCAACCGCACCGGGTAGCTCGCGCAGCTGGTGAACGAGCTTGGATTCCATGTCAGGCTTGATGCCGTGGCGGCGACCGAGCGCGATCACCAGCAGCATCAATGCCACCAGCTGGGTGGTGAAGGCCTTGGTTGAGGCGACACCGATTTCCGGGCCGGCGCGGGTCATCAGCGTCAGATCGGATTCGCGGACCAGGGTTGATTCCGGTACGTTGCAGATCGCCAGCGAATGGCCGAAACCAAGGCGCTTGGCCTCGAGCAGCGCGGCGATCGTGTCGGCGGTCTCACCGGACTGGGAAATGGTGACGATCAGCGAATTCTTGCGCACCACCGGCCGCCGGTAACGGAACTCGCTGGCCACCTCAACACTGCACGGAATGCCGGCCAGCTGTTCCAGCCAATAGCGGCCAATGAGGCCGGCGTGATAGCTGGTTCCGCAGGCGATAATGTGAACACCCTGCACTTTATCGAAAATTTTCGGTGCGCCGGCCCCGAACGCCTCTTCGAGGACTCGGTCCGTCGACATCCGCCCTTCCAGGGTTTCAGCAAGGGCCCGCGGCTGTTCAAAAATTTCCTTGAGCATGTAGTGGCGGTATTCGCCACGCTCGGCGGAATCCGCCGACAGTTCGGAGACGCGCACCGGTCGTTCGACTGGCTTGCCGTCGGCGTCGTAAATCGTCAGCGCGTCGCGACGAATGTCGGCCATGTCGCCATCGTGCAGGAAGATGAATTTCTGGGTGACCGGCAGCAAGGCGGCCACGTCGGAGGCAATGAAGTATTCGCCGATGCCGACTCCGATCACCAGCGGACTGCCGAGACGCGCCGCGATCAGGCGACCGGGCTCGCGATTGCTCACCACCCCCAGGGCATAGGCACCCTTGAGATCGCGCACCGCATGGCGCGTGGCTTCCAGCAAATCCAGTTTCTGCTCGACGTGGTAGTCGTAGATCTGATGCACGACCACTTCGGTATCGGTTTGCGAGGTGAATTCATAACCCTTGGCCTTTTGCGCGGCGCGCAGGGCCTCGTGATTTTCGATAATGCCGTTGTGCACCACGGCCACCGTCTTGCGGCAGATGTGCGGGTGGGCATTCTGTTCATTGGGCACACCGTGGGTGGCCCAGCGGGTATGGGCAATTCCGGTGAAACCGGCCAGCTTCCCGGTGGTATCGGCTTCAAGAGTCGCCACCTTGCCGGGACGGCGGACCCGATCCAGCGCGCCCTTGTCGTTCACCACCACTACCCCGGCGGAGTCATAGCCCCGGTACTCCAGGCGTTTTAACCCCTCAATGAGGATCGGTACCACATCGCGCTGCGCGGCAGCGCCGACAATGCCACACATGGCTATTTCACCTCACCCTTGGGTTTCTTCTGCGGACGCGTCCAGCCGCTGATCGTGACCTGCTTGGTGCGCGCGACGGTCAGCTCACCGGGCGGGGCGTCCTTGCTGATGACCGAACCGGCACCGATCGTGGCTCCGTCGCCAATCGTAATTGGCGCGACAAGCGCGCTGTTTGATCCTATAAAGGCATTGTCACCGATGTTCGTATGGTGCTTGTTCGCCCCATCATAGTTGCACACTATGGTGCCGGCCCCGATGTTGACCTTACGGCCCACGGTGGTGTCGCCGATATAACTCAGGTGGTTCATTTTCGAACCATCGTGAACTTCAGAGTTTTTCACTTCCACGAAATTGCCGATGTGCACGTGGTCGGCGATCCGGTTCGTGGGGCGCATCCGCGCAAATGGTCCGACCCGGCATTGGCTACCGATGACCGAGTCCTCGATCACGCAATTCGGATGAATCTCGGTGTCATCGCCAATGGAACAATTTCGAAGCACATTATTAGGACCGATCTTGACCCGATGACCGAGCGTCACATTGCCTTCGATCACCACATTCACGTCAATGGTGACATCGGCCCCGCACGTGAGGGTGCCGCGCACATCCAGACGGGCCGGATCGAGCAGCGTGACGCCCTCTTCCATAAGACGCTCGGCCTGGTTGCGCTGATGGATGCGCTCCAGTTCGGAAAGCTGTTTTTTGCTGTTCACGCCAAGAATCTCCCACTCGTGCATCGGTTGGGCCAAGGCGACGGTTTCACCTTCGTTGACGGCCATACCGAGAATGTCAGTTAAATAATACTCGCTCTGGGCGTTCTCATTGCGCAGATGCGCCAGCCAGCCACGCATTTTTTCAGCCGGCGCCGCCATGATGCCGGTGTTGACCTCACAAATGGCTTTCTCGGCGGCGGACGCGTCTTTTTGCTCGACGATACGAACGACCCGGCCGGATGGGTCGCGAACGATTCGGCCATAACCGGTTGGATCCTTCAGCATAGCCGTCAGAACCGCCAGCGACCCGCCCGCGGCGGCTGCCACCAGGGGACGCAGCGTATCCAGGCGCGTCAGTGGCACATCCCCGTACAGGACCAGCACGATATCCCCGGTGACGGCCGGCATGGCCTGTTGGACGGCGTGGCCGGTACCCAGCTGCGGCTCCTGTCTGGCCCAATGTACCGGGAGATGGCGGAGCGTATCCGGTACCTGCTCGCCCCCATGGCCGTAGACAACATGGATGCTTTCGGCACCGAGCTGTTGGGCGGTGTGAATCACATGCTCAACCAGCGGCTGCCCGGCCAGTCGGTGCAATACCTTGGGCAGCGCGGACCGCATCCGTGTGCCTTTGCCGGCCGCCAGGATGACGACCTCGAGCCGCTGGGAGGTGGGGGTTGTCATGGGGGGAGATTAAACCACAGTGGACCGGCGGTTTCAGGCCGAGCCGTCAGTCATGGGTCGGTCTTACTGTACGTAACTGGCGCCATCCGGCAGGCCGCGTTTCAGCTCCTCCGCGGTGGGCTCTCGCACGTCGCTGACCGTCACGTTGAACTGCACGGTCTGGCCCGCCAGCGGGTGGTTGGCGTCGACCGTCAGCTTGCCGTTCTGGATGGCGGTGACCATGAACGTGAGCACTTCGCCCTTGGAATTCTGCGCTTCGAGCTGGGCGCCGACGTAGCGCAGCTCGGCCGGAACATTTTCGACATCGTCGGTGAAGGAGAGACCCGGGTCGCGCTGGCCAAAACCTTCCTCCGGCGTCAGCGTGATCTGCACGTAATCGCCGGGTTGCTTGCCTTCCAGCGAGCGTTCGATCTTATCGAACAGCCCGCTGTTATGACCGTGCAGATAGGAGATCGGCACATCGCTCTGCTCAAACACCTCGCCACGCTGGTTGACCAGCGTATAGGTGAGCGAAACGATTTTTCCGTTGCGGATGGTGTCCGCGGTCATTTGGCACGCTCCTGGGTTGGCACAGCGACGGGGATTACTTGGTCTTGTTGCGCAGGCGTTGGATGGCGCGCAGCTGTGCGGTGGCCTCGGCCAGGGTGGCAATTTCCCTGGCGTAGTCGATTTCCGACTGGCGATTCTTCAGAACTTCTTCGGCGCGCTGCTTGGCTTCCTTGACCTTGGCTTCGTCCAGATCCTTGGCACGTGCCGCGGTATCGGCGAGTACCGTTACCACGTGCGGCTGCACCTCGAGTACCCCACCGGAGACGTAGAAGTCGATTTCCTCTGTGGCGGTGCGCACCCGCACCTCGCCCGGTTTCATGCGCGCGATCAGTGGCGCGTGGCGTGGCAGGATGCCGACCTGGCCGGTGGTCAGCGGTGCAAACAACATTTCAGCCGTACCGGAATAAATCTCCTGCTCGGCGGATACGATATCGACATGCATGGTCATGGCCATGGGTGTTGGCTCCGGCGTGTTACAGCGACTTGGCCTTCTCGAACGCTTCGTCGATGGTGCCGACCATGTAG
>DKBE01000080.1 GCA_002451085.1 Proteobacteria bacterium UBA6908
ATGCTGCGCGGTCTCATGCAGCAGGTGCTTGGCAGCGCCACGATCTCCTATCAAGGGGAGTCCTATGATTTTGGCCAACCGTTCGCACGCTTCACGCTGAAAGAATCGATACTGCACTTCAATCCCGACCTGAAGGCCGCCGACCTGGAATCGCTCGACAACGCCCGTGCCGTGGCCGGGAAGCTCGGCATCCCGCTCAAGCCCGGTTATGGCCTCGGCAAGGTCCAGACAGAAATATTCGAGAAGACGGTCGAAGGACGGCTGAAGAATCCGACCTTCATCACTGCCTATCCGACCGAAGTGTCTCCGTTGGCGCGGCGCAGTGACCTGGATCCGTTCGTTACCGACCGCTTTGAATTTTTCGTCGGCGGGCGCGAGATTGCCAACGGCTTCTCCGAGCTGAACGACGCCGAAGATCAGGCTGAGCGTTTTCGCAAACAGGTGGAGGACAAGGAAGCCGGCGACGAGGAGGCCATGCACTTCGATGCCGACTACATCCGCGCGCTCGAGCATGGCATGCCGCCGACGGCCGGGGAGGGCATCGGTATCGACCGATTGGTGATGCTGCTGACGGATTCACCATCGATCCGCGATGTGATTCTGTTTCCGCACATGCGTCCCGAAGCCGGTGGTTAACCCATCAGTGTTAAGTCGACGCGCCCAGTTGAATTGACCGGGTGGCGGGCGCATTGATCAAACTGTTGCCATGCCGAATCCGTTGCTGCCTCCAGCCATTTTTCTTGCCGGTCCGACCGCGGCCGGCAAAACCGCCGTGGCACTGGCGTTGGCGAACGAGTTTCCGGTCGAAATTATCAATGTCGACGCCGCCCAGGTGTACCGCGGGATGGATATCGGCACGGCCAAGCCGACCCAAGAAGAGCGGTTGCGCGTTCCGCATCACCTGATCGATATCCGAGACCCGGCCGAGAGCTATTCCGCGGCGGAGTTCCGTACGGATGCCCTGGATGCCATGCAGGCTATTACCCGCGCCGGCAAGATTCCGCTGCTGGTTGGCGGCACCCTGTTTTACTTTCGCGCGTTGCAATTTGGCTTACCCGAACTTCCTGGCGCCGACCCGGAGGTGCGCGCACGACTGGAACATGAAGCAAAAACCACCGGCTGGGCCAGTTTGCGTGAGCGTTTGCAGCGGCTTGATCCTGACCGGGCGGCACGCATTCACCCCAACGACCCGCAGCGCACTCTGCGCGCTCTCGAGATCATCGAACTGACCGGGCGCGCCGCCAGCGATTTCGGCATGCGCGGTGCGGATACCTTGCCGTACCGGATCATCAAGTTGTTTCTGTACCCCGACGACCGTGAATGGCTACATGATCGCATCACTCAGCGGTTTCAGGCCATGCTGGCGCAGGGACTGCTGGATGAGGCCCGCCAGCTGTTTTCCCGGACCGATCTGCAGCCCAACCTGCCATCCTTGCGTTGCGTGGGCTACCGGCAGGCCGGCCTATACTTGAGCGGCGAGATCAACTACGATGCTTTTGTCGAACGGGCCATGGCCGCCACGCGCCAACTCGCCAAACGGCAGATGACGTGGATGCGCGGTGAAACCGATGTGAGCCGCATCGAATGCAGCCATTCGGACCCGTACCTGGACGCGCGTCACCGGCTGCTGGCGATGCTGTCCTAATGAACGGTATTCTTCTAATATGACAGGGCAGGACCGATCCGGCTCTTGATGGCCGGACCTCGATGATAACAATGACAGAGTAAGGAGAATGGCAATGAGTCAGCAAAGAGGGCAGGCCCTACAAGACCCTTATCTCAACACGCTGCGCAAGGAGCGGGTTCCGGTGTCCATCTTCCTGGTCAACGGCATCAAGCTGCAGGGACAAATCGAGTCTTTCGATCAGTTTGTCGTGCTGCTCAAGAACTCCGTCAGCCAGATGATCTACAAGCACGCCATTTCCACGGTCGTTCCCAGTCGACCGATAAAATTCGCATTTGAACACGCCGAAGACGAAAAGGCCCCTGGCAACGAATAACCCGTCGGAAACCATGCCGACGGGCCGCGCCGATGTGCGCGAGCGTGTGTTGCTGGTCCAGCTGCACTTTCCGGGTGTTGACCTGGACGCCGAGCTGGAAGAGCTGCGACTGCTGGCGGTGTCGGCAGGTGGCGAGGTGTGCGGCCAGCTGACCGGCAGGCGAGAACGACCCGATGTGGCGACCTTTCTCGGCAAGGGCAAGGCCGAAGAGTTGCGCGACCGCGTGGCTCATGACCAGATCGATATTGCCATCGTCAATCATGAGCTATCACCGACCCAGGAGCGCAACCTGGAGAAGGTTGTCGGCTGTCGGGTACTGGATCGCACCGGACTGATTCTCGATATCTTCGCCCAGCGGGCACGCTCGCATGAAGGCAAACTGCAGGTTGAACTGGCACAACTGGAGCATTTGTCCACGCGTCTGGTGCGCGGCTGGACCCACCTTGAACGCCAACGTGGCGGTATTGGTCTGAGAGGGCCGGGCGAAACCCAGCTCGAAACCGACCGGCGCCTGATCCGCGATCGAATCAAGAAACTCAACGAACGCCTCAATCAGGTCCGTGCCCAGCGCGGCAGCCGGCGCAAGGCCCGCCACAAGATTCCGATTCCGACGGTCTCGCTGGTTGGTTACACCAATGCCGGAAAATCGACGTTGTTCAACCAGATGACGGGCGCCGGGGTGTATGCCGCCGACAAGCTGTTTGCCACGCTCGATCCGACCATGCGGCGTTTGACGCTGCCCGGCAATACCGAGGTGATCCTGGCCGATACGGTGGGCTTCATCCGCCACTTGCCACACCAGCTGGTTGAGGCCTTCAAGTCGACTCTGGAGGAAGTGGCCGAAGCCGACCTGCTGCTGCATGTTGTGGATGGAGCCAATCCTGACCGGCTTGAACAGATCGAGCAGGTGGAAGGGGTGCTGGAGGAAATCGGCGCGGCATCGATCCCGCAAATCACCGTACTGAATAAAATCGACCTGACCGGCGAAGCCCCGCGCATCGAGCGGGATGGCCGTGGCGCGGTGGCGCGCGTGTCGCTGTCGGCCCGGCAAGGCGCCGGTCTTGACCTGCTGACAACCTCGATCGCTGAACATTTCCGCCAGTCACGTCTGGTGTGTGCGCTCCAGCTTCCCCCGCAGGCCGGCCGGTTGCGAGCGTTGATCTATGAACACCTGCACGTTGTGCAGGAACTCGTTACCGACGTCGGTGGCTGGCGGCTCGAGATCGAATTGTCCTCGCCGGATTTCGCCTGGTTGCAAAGTTTGCCGGATTTCCAGCCTGAATGGCTGGAGCGTGAAGATCACCGCGTTCTTGCCCGTACCGGTTCCTAGCCACTAGAATGAGACCCTTGTTTTTCAGCAATTTATGCAGGAGTCATTGTGGCTTGGAATGAACCAGGCGGCAGCGGTAGCAAAGAACCGCGTGGTCCGCGTCGCAAAGAACAGGGTCCGCCGGACCTCGATCTGATCTTCCGTCGTCTGCGTGAGCAGCTTTCCGGGCTGCTCGGTAACGTCGGTGGCGGTCGCGGTGGTAGCGAGAACGTGAATCGACTGGGCCTTGGCCTGATTCTGATGGTGGCGCTGGCTATCTGGCTGCTGTCCGGCTTCTACATCATCCAGCAGGGCGAACGTGGNNAGCGACAAATCCTCCGGGGGTGCCGACAGCGGCTTCATGCTGACTGAGGACGAGAACATTGTCGTTGTCGAGTTTACCGTGCAGTACAAGATCAAGGATGCCAGTGACTATCTGTTCAACGTGCGCGACCCGGTATCGACCATCGTCCAGGCGATGGAATCAGCGAGCCGTGAAGTGGTGGGCAAGAGTCAGCTCGACTTTATTATCACCGAAGGCCAGCTCGACGTGTCCGACAAGTCCCAGCGCCTGTTGCAGGAAATCCTCGACCGCTACAAGAGTGGTGTTCAGATCGTCAAGGTGCAAATGCAGAAGGTGACGCCGCCGGAACAGGTCAAGGCCGCGTTCGATGACGCCACCAAGGCGCGTGAAGACGGTGCGCGCATCATCAAGGAAGCTGAAGCCTACTCCAACGATATTATTCCACGCGCCCGCGGCGCGGCCGAGCGTCTCAAGCAGGAGGCCGAAGGCTACAAGGCCAGCGTCATCGCACGCGCTGAGGGTGATGCCCGGCGCTTTTCATCGATCGTCAATGAATACGCCAAGGTCCCGGCCGTCACGCGTGAACGCATGTATCTGGAAACCATGGAGCAGGTGCTGTCGAGTACCACCAAGATCTACGTCGACCAGAAGGGCGGTAACAACATTCTTTATCTGCCACTCGACAAGTTGATTCCGCGCGCGGCCGCGCCCGCCAGTCCGGTTGGCACACTGCAACCGCTTCCGGAGCCGACCGAGTCGGCCACGCCGGCCGGTTTGCGCGAGCGTGTACGCGACAACATGCGTGACCGGGGAGGGCGTTGAGATGAACCAGAACAAACTCCTGGCCCTGGCGGCCCTGGTGCTGGTGGTCCTGGTGATTGTGAGCAGCACAATCTACACCGTCGATGAGCGCGAAAAGGCCGTGGTCGTGCGTTTTGGTGAAGTCATCCGTTACGACGACAAGCCCGGACTGCACGTCAAAACACCGTTTCTGGACAATGTCCGCTTTTACCCGTCGCTCATCCTGACACTGGATGCCGAGCCGCAACAGTTTGCCACGCTCGAAAAGAAATACGTGGTGGTCGACTCCTACGTCAAATGGCGGATCATCGATGTGCTCAAGTTCTATGTTGCCGTCGGCGGTGACGAAGGCAAGGCACGCGAACGCCTCTCGCAGGTCATCAACAGCGGTCTGCGCGGCGAATTCGGCAAGCGCACGGTCAAGGATGTGATCTCGGGCGATCGCCGCAAGATCATGGAGCTGCTGAGCGTCAATGCCGATAAGGATGCCAGCGAATTCGGAATTGAAGTGGTGGACGTGCGCATCCAGCGTGTCGAATTTCCGACCGAAGTACGTGACTCGGTATACCGCAATATGGCGGCCGAGCGCGCACGCATCGCCAAGGAGTTGCGCGCCAAGGGCGCCGAACAGGCAGAAAAAATCCGTGCCAATGCCGAACGTCAGCGCGATATTACCCTGGCCGAAGCATACCGAGACGCCGAACGCCTGCGCGGTGAAGGCGACGCACGTGCGATTGCCGTCACCGGACGGGCCTTCAGCGTCAACCCGGAATTCTACTCGCTGTATCGCAGCCTGAATGCCTACCGCGAAAGCTTCAAGAGCAGGGATGACATTCTGGTCGTGGATCCGAGCGCCGATTTCTTCCGGTATTTCAAGAATCCACGTCGTGGCGCTTCGACAGCACAATGAACTGGCATGACCTTGGTCTTGGCATCGCCCTGTTTCTCGTGCTGGAAGGCATCCTGCCGTTCCTTAATCCGCAGGGATTACGTCACATGCTCGAACGAATCACCACGCTGAACGATGCACAATTGCGGTTTGCCGGTCTGTCCAGCATGCTGCTCGGCCTGTTGCTGCTGTACGCTGTCAATCGTTAAACCCTATCATCGTCCATCTCCCGAATTTACGACTTGCCATGAGCGATCAGGACCGTTGGCTGCTGCCAGAAGGAATCGAGGAAATCCTGCCGGACGAGGCACGTCGACTTGAACAGCTGCGACGCCGCCTGCTCGACCAGTTCGATGTCTGGGGCTACGAACTGGTTATGCCACCGCTCATCGAGTACCTGGAGGCGCTGCTCACTGGCACCGGCCGTGATCTGGATTTGCAAACCTTCAAGCTGACCGACCAGCTGACAGGCAGGCTGATGGGGGTGCGCGCTGATATGACGCCGCAGGCGGCGCGCATCGACGCCCACTATCTCAAACGCGAGGCCCCGGTACGGCTTTGTTATGTTGGCAGTGTATTGCGAACTCGCCCGGACGTATTCGCCGGTTCGCGGGAGCTGTTGCAGATTGGAGCCGAATTGTTTGGTCATCCGGGGCCGGAAAGTGACGTCGAGATTGCGGCGCTGATGTTGGCAACGCTTGAAGCCGCCGGTCTGCCTGAGCTGCATGTGGACTTGGGCCATGTTGGCGTGTTTCGCGGGCTCGCCACGGCGGCTATGTTGCCGGAATCATTGGAAGGCGAGCTCTTTGACGCCCTGCAACGCAAGGCCCGTGCCCGGGTCGAATCATTGTTTAATGCTGCTACGATCAAGCCACCCATTCGTAACATGCTGCTGGCATTGCTCGATTTGAATGGCGGTCGGGATACACTGGCGCGTGCCCGCACATTACTGAAGGAGGCGCCACGCACTGTGCACGAGGCTCTGGATAATCTCGATTCCGTGGCGAACGCCATCGAGCGCACCGGTCGTCCAGTCTATTTCGATCTGGCCGAACTGCGGGGATACCGCTATTACACCGGCGTGGTATTTTCTGTATTGGCACCGGGACAAGGCCAGGCAGTTGCCCGTGGCGGACGATATGACGGCATCGGACAAGCCTTTGGACGCGCCCGCGCGGCGACCGGCTTCAGTGCCGACCTGCGTCGCCTGTTGCGGCTCACCGCGGGTAACGCCGGGATGGCCGCGGCGATTGTGGCGCCTGGCGACAACGACCCAGAACTGGATCAGGTCATCGCTCACTTGCGGGCACAAGGCGAACGAGTGATTCGGCGTTTGCCAGGCAGTCCGGTATCCGTCAAGACACTGGGTGGCGATCGTGAGTTGATCCGGCAGAATGGGCAGTGGACCGTTAAGCCGGTCTGAAACAATACAGCAATCTCAAGGGGTGGTGTGGTGGGCAAGAATGTAGTCGTAATCGGATCGCAGTGGGGCGATGAAGGCAAGGGCAAGATCGTGGATCTGCTCACCGAGCGTGCGCATGCCGTAGTGCGCTTTCAGGGCGGTCACAACGCCGGCCATACCCTGGTGATCGACGGCAAGAAGACGGTGCTGCATCTGATTCCGTCCGGCATCCTGCGCCAGAATGTCATGTGCATGATTGGCAACGGCGTGGTGCTGGCTCCGGACGCTCTCTTCAAGGAAGTGGACACGCTCGAAGCAAATGGCGTACCTGTCCAGCAACGCCTGCGCATCAGCGATTCCTGCCCGCTGATTCTGCCGTATCACGTGGCGCTGGATGCGGCCCGTGAAAAGAAACGCGGCAAGAGTGCGATCGGTACCACCGGCCGTGGCATTGGACCGGCCTATGAGGACAAGGTGTCACGTCGCGGGTTGCGCGTGGCCGATATGCTCGATGCCGAGCGTTTCAGGGTGAGGCTGTCGGAAGTGATGGAGTACCATAATTTTGCGCTCAAGCATTATTTCGAAACCGACACCGTCGATTTCCAGATGGTGCTCGACCAGGGGCTGGCCTTGGCAGAGCGACTGCGGCCCATGGTGGCGGATGTCCCGTCACTGATCGACGAGCTGGTGAAGGGTGGCAAGTCGATTATGTTCGAAGGCGCGCAAGGCACGCTGCTCGACATCGACCACGGTACCTACCCGTATGTGACCTCATCGAATACAACGGCCGGTGGCGCCTCGTGCGGCGCCGGCATTGGCCCGTCGCACCTGCATTATGTGCTCGGCATTACCAAGGCCTATACCACGCGCGTTGGCGCGGGCCCGTTTCCGACCGAACTGTTTGATGAGGTGGGTGAGCAGATCGGCCAGCGTGGCCAGGAATTTGGCGCCACCACCGGTCGCAAGCGCCGCTGCGGGTGGTTCGATGCCCCGGCGCTACGCCGCGCTCACCAGATTAATGGATTCACCGGCCTGTGTATCACCAAGCTTGATGTGCTCGACGGTCTCGACACAATCCGAATCTGTACGGCCTATCGTCATAACGGTCAGCTGCTGAACGCAGCCCCAAGCGGGGCTGACGCGCTGGCCAAGTGCGAGCCGGTGTACGAGGACCTGCCAGGCTGGACCGAATCGACAGTGGGCGTGAAGGACTATAAAAAGTTGCCTGCCAATGCGCAGGCCTATCTGAAGCGCCTGGAAGAGGTCACTGGCACCCGCATCGATATCATTTCAACGGGTGCGGACCGCGCAGAAACCATTGTCCTGCGTCACCCGTTCGAATAAAGCGGGAAACTTGCTGCGGAAAAAGAAAAAGCCGTCATCAAACGATGACGGCTTGTGTCTTCTGGTACCGAGGAGAGGACTTGAACCTCCACGGGTCGCCCCGCTAGTACCTGAAACTAGTGCGTCTACCAATTCCGCCACCTCGGCATGGAACCCCTATAGAATACGGGTCCGGCGAGCGGCGCACTCTACCGAGAGAACCTAGGCATGTCAACGCGAAGACGCAGCAAATCCCGAGGACCACGGCACGATTCGCGCCCGGCCGATCCCATGGCCGAACGCGAAGCCGTGAAATACGAACACCCGGTTCCCAGCCGGGAAGCGATTCTGGCGCACCTTAAGGACGCCGGCGAACCGCTCAGCTTCAGTGAACTGACGAGTGCGCTCGAGATCCAGGGTGAACGAGATCTGGATGCCATCGGCCGCCGGCTGCGCGCCATGGAGCGCGATGGCCAGCTGCTCAAGAACCGGCGAGGCCAATACGGTTTAATTGACCGCATGGACATGGTCACCGGGCGGGTGATCGGCCACCCGGAAGGCTTCGGTTTTCTGGTACCGGATGCCGGCGGTGATGACTTGTTCCTCAGCCCGCGCGAAATGCGCATGGTGTTGAACGGCGATCGCGCCGTGGCGCGTGTCAGTGGCCTTGACCAGCGCGGACGCATGGAGGGCGTGATCATCGAAGTGCTGGAACGTGCTCACAAGACCGTAGTTGGCCGTTATGTCTCCGAGAATCATGTTGGTTTTCTCGTCCCCAGCGACAAGCGCATCAACCAGGATATCCTCGTCCCGCGTGACGGCGCCGGTGATGCCAAAAATGGCCAGATTGTGGTGGCGGAAATCACCGAACATCCGACTCGTCGCAGCCAGCCAATTGGCAAGATTGTCGAAGTGCTGGGCGACCACATGGCGCCCGGTATGGAGATCGAAGTCGCGATACGTGCCTACGACCTGCCACATGTCTGGCCGGAAGACGTGCTGACTGAAGTGTCGGGATTGACTCCGCAGGTTCCTGAGGATGCCAAGGAAAGTCGCGAAGACCTGCGTGAGGTGCCACTGGTCACCATCGATGGCGAGGACGCGCGCGACTTCGATGATGCCGTTTATTGCGAGCGGGTTGGCAAGGGCTACCGGCTGATCGTGGCCATCGCCGACGTTTCCCACTATGTCAAAACCGGCACGGCGCTCGATCGCGAAGCAGTGGCGCGCGGAAACTCGGTGTATTTTCCGCAGAATGTGATCCCGATGCTGCCGGAGATTCTTTCAAACGGGTTGTGTTCGCTCAATCCACTGGTCGACCGGTTGTGCATGGCCTGCGAGATGGAGATCGACGCCCGTGGCGAGATCCAGGAATTTCGCTTCTTCGAGGCGGTCATGCGTTCGCAAGCGCGCCTCACCTATACCAAAGTAGCGGCCATGCTGGTCGACAACGACACCACACTGCGCCAGGAATATGCGCCACTCGTCCCGCATCTCGAGAACCTGTATGCGCTCTACAAGGTGCTGAACAAGGCCCGCCAGGCACGCGGCGCCGTCGACTTCGAGCTGCCGGAAACCAGGATCATCTACGACGCACAGCGCAAGATTGACCGTATCGTGCCGTTGCAGCGCAATGATGCGCACAAGCTCATCGAGGAATGCATGCTGGCCGCCAACGTGTGCGCCGCCGAATTCCTGGTGAAGAAAAAGGTGCCGGCACCATTCCGCATACACGCCGGCCCGCCAGCCGAAAAGCTCACGGCCCTGCGCGAGTTCCTGTTTGAACTCGGCGTCCAGCTTGGCGGTGGCGATGAACCCAGGGCCAGGGACTATGCCAAGCTGTTGACCTCGCTGGGCGATCGCCCGGATGCACGCCTGATCCACACCGTGTTGCTCAGAAGCCTCAGCCAGGCCATCTACAGCCCGGACAACATCGGCCATTTCGCGCTTGGTTTTGAAAACTACACACACTTCACCTCGCCGATTCGCCGCTATCCGGACCTGCTGGTGCACCGCGCCATTAAGGGGATTGTCCGCCGCGAGCCCATCCAGGACACGATTGAAGCGGTCAAGAACCTGACTGACCACCTCTCGATGACCGAACGGCGCGCTGATGATGCAACCCGTGAAGTGACTCGCTGGCTCAAGGCCGAGTTCATGATGGACAAGATCGGCGAGGAATTTGATGGCCTCATCAGCGGAGTGACCAGCTTCGGAATTTTTGTCGAGTTGGCCGAGGTGTATGTCGATGGGCTGGTGCACATCACGTCGCTCGGTCAGGACTACTTTCACTTTGACCCGGCCAAGCACCGTCTGCTGGGTGAGCGCACCCGCCAGAGTTTCCGGCTCGGCGATCGGGTGCGCGTGAAAGTCGCGAAGGTCAATCTGGATGAAGCCAAACTCGACTTTGAGCTGGTTGGCGTCAGTGCGCGTCCCCCACGACATCCGGAAAAAACCGAGCGGCGCGACCGCCGTGAGCCTGGCGGCAAACGGGGATCGAAGCGACGCCGGACAAAAAAGAAACGTTAAGATGCAGGATGAATCGGTTGGCGGCTGGCATGCCGTGCTGGCGCTGCTCAAGCAGGCGCCAGAGCGGGTGCTGTCGATATATATCGATCGCGGTCGGAAGGGTCCCCGTCGCCAACAACTGCTGGAGGCGGCACGTGTCGCCGGAGCGAGCGTTGAAGAAACTTCCGGCGAGGCGCTTGATCGGCTCGCCGGGCATGACCATCACCAGGGCGTGGTCGCACGCTGCCGACCGGCCGTCGAACGCACCGAGGCCGAATTACCGTCATTCCTTGAGGCCCTGCAGGAACCGCCGTTTCTGCTGGTCCTGGACGGTATTCAAGACCCGCACAATCTCGGCGCCTGCCTGCGGAGCGCCGATGCGGCCGGTGCCCATGCCGTGATTTTGCCGCGCGACCACAGCGCCCCGATGACTGCCGTGGTGCGCAAGGTGGCCAGTGGCGCCGCCGAGACAGTACCGCTGTTCCGCGTAACCAATCTGGCCCGCACCCTGGAGACCCTCAAACAAACCGGGATATGGCTGGTGGGGGCATCCGGCGAGACTGACCAGGATCTCTACGATATCGATTTACGCGGCCCGTTGGCCCTGATCCTGGGCGCGGAGGGGGAGGGTCTGCGGCGACTGACCCGCGAGGCCTGCGACCATCTGGCGCGTATTCCCATGGCCGGCACAGTCGAAAGCCTGAACGTCTCGGTTGCGACCGGTATTTGCCTGTTCGAAGCCGTCCGTCAGCGCCGTCGTGCCTAGCCTCCGGCTTGCCAGCATTCCGGAAAGCCTTTAGAATTCGCGCCCTTAAGCCCGGTCCACGCCGGGCTTCCTTGCCTCACCGGCCGTGCCGCCAATAGGGTCGATTGACCCCGGTTACGGGAGGCTATACAGCCAGAAGGAGCGTTGCATGCGTCATTACGAAGTCGTGTTTATGGTACATCCGGACCAGAGCGAGCAGGTTCCGGCCATGATCGAGCGTTACCGCTCGATGATCGAAGGCGGGCAAGGCAAGATCCACCGCCTCGAAGACTGGGGCCGCCGCCAGCTGGCCTACCCGATCAACAAGATCCACAAGGCCCACTACGTGCTCATGAACATCGAGTGCGGCCAGGACACCCTCAACGAGCTCGAAACCGCGTTCCGTTTCAATGACGCCGTGATTCGTTCGCTCACCCTTGTCCGCAAGGATGCCGTCACCGCGCCGTCACCGCTCGTGAAGGAGAAGGAAGAAGAGGCCCGCGGCGAGCGTCGCGAGCGCTCCGACGAAAACCCCGACGAGAGCATCGAGCCCGTGCAGGCCTGAGGCCGCACGGTACAACCGGATTCCTGACAGGAGCAAGATTTTATGGCCCGCCAATTTTTTCGCCGCAAGAAGTACTGCCGATTCACCGCCGAAGGCGTCACCGAGATCGATTACAAGGATCTCAACACCCTGAAGCAGTACGTAACCGAAACCGGCAAGATTATCCCGAGCCGCAACACCGGCACCAAGGCCCGCTACCAGCGCCAGCTGACGCGCGCCGTGAAGCTGGCCCGCTTTCTGGCGCTGCTGCCGTACGCCGACACGCACCGCTGATCGCCGTTACCGACTGAACACGAGGAATTTACGATGGATGTCATTCTGCTTGAGAAAGTGCGCAACCTCGGCAATCTCGGCGACCAGGTGAAGGTGCGCGCCGGTTTTGGCCGCAATTACCTGATTCCGCAGGGCAAGGCCGTGATCGCCAATGCCAAAAACAAGGCGGCCTTCGAAACTCGCCGCGCCGAGCTCGAGAAACACGCCGCCGAGGAATTAACCAAGGCCCAGACGCGCGCCGAGAAGATGAGCGGCGCCACCGTCCAGATCCTGTCCAAGGCTGGTGAAGAGGGGAAACTATTCGGTTCGATCGGCACAGCCGATATTGCCGAGGCCATGACCAACAGTGGTTTCCCGCTGGAACGCGCCGAGATCCATCTGCCGTCTGGTCCGATCAAGGCCGTCGGTGACTATGAAATCCCGGTCAGCCTGCATACCGAAGTCAACTTCAAGATTCACGTCTCGGTGGTCGCCGAGAAATAATTGCAGTACAGTTGAACATCGACTCGGCGGCACCAGACCGCCGGCAAGGGCGGCCCAGCCGCCCCTGCACAACGATTCCGCGGAGGTGAGATGGAGGATCGCGCGGTTGCGCTCAGCGGCTTTGAGCCCGCTGCGGAGACACTCAGGGTCCCTCCCCAGTCGGTCGAGGCGGAGCAGTCCGTGCTCGGCGGGCTGATGCTCGACACCCACGCCTGGGACCGTATCGCCGACAAGGTCTCGGAAGACGACTTCTACCGCAAAGAGCACCGCCTGATCTTCCGCGCGATTGCCGCGCTCGCCGAGGCCGGCAGTCCGGCCGACGTCGTGACGGTGTCCGAATGGCTGGAAAAGGTCCACGAGCTTGCCAACGCCGGTGGGCTGTCTTACCTGGCCTCGCTTGCCAACAACACGCCCAGTGCCGCCAACATCGGCGCCTACGCCGACATCGTTCATGAGCGCGCCCTGCTGCGCAACCTGATTCATGTCGCCAATCGCATCGGCCACAGCGCCTTTCATACCGAAGGTCGCGGTGCCGCCGATATTCTCGACATGGCCGAGAAGAGCATCTTCGATATACGCGAGCAGGGCGCCCACCGTCGCGGTGGTTTCGTACCACTCAAGCCGTTGCTGACCAAGGCCGTCGACCGCATCGACGAACTGTTTCGTTCCGAATCCGCGATCACCGGCGTTTCCACCGGATTCAAGGATCTGGACGACCTGACGTCCGGCCTGCAGCCGGGTGACCTGGTGATCGTCGCCGGTCGACCGAGCATGGGTAAAACATCGCTGGCCATGAATATTGCCGAAAATGCCGCGCTCGCCGGAAAAACGCCAGTCGCAATCTTCTCGATGGAAATGCCGGGCGAGCAGCTGGCCATGCGCATGATGGCCTCGCTCGGGCGCATCAATGCCCACAAGGTGCGCACCGGCAAGCTCGATGACGACGACTGGCCGCGCCTGACCCATGCCATTGGCATGCTCGCCGAGGCGCCCATGTTTATCGACGACACTCCAGCACTCAATCCACTGGAGTTGCGTACCCGCGCCCGCCGGCTCAAGCGTGAACATGGATTGGGCATGATCGTGGTCGACTATCTGCAGCTCATGCAGGCACCGGAAACCGGTGAGAACCGTGCCACCGAGATTTCGGCCGTCACGCGGGCACTCAAGAGCCTGGCCAAGGAGCTGAATGTCCCGGTGATTGCGCTCTCGCAGCTCAATCGCTCACTCGAACAGCGCCCCAACAAGCGTCCGGTGATGTCCGACCTGCGAGAATCCGGCGCCATCGAACAGGACGCGGACGTGATCTTCTTCATTTACCGTGACGAAGTGTACAACGAGGACAGTCCGGACAAGGGCACGGCCGAGATCATCATCGGCAAGCAGCGCAACGGACCGACCGGCAAGGTCAAGCTGACCTTCCTGGGCGAATACACCCGCTTTGAAAACTACATCAGTACCGGGTACGACGAAACCTACTGACGCCGGACGAAAACCAGAACAGGATTCATGAGACCGGCACGCGCACTGATTAATCCGGACGCCTTGCGACACAACCTCGGACGAGTGCGGATCTTCGCGCCGCATTCCCGGGTGATGGCAATCGTCAAGGCCAATGGCTACGGCCACGGAATCGGCTGGGCGGCCCGGGTACTGTCGGATGCCGATGGGTTTGGCGTCGCCAGCGTGGAAGACGGCGTGCTGCTGCGTGAAGCCGGGATCAGCAAGCCCATCGTCTTGCTTGAAGGCTTCTTTCATCCGAACGAGTTGACCGACCTGACGGCACATCGTCTCGATACGGTGGTGCACCATGAAAGCCAGTTGTGGGATCTCGAGCATATCCGCGATGTACCCCATCCGATCGATGTGTGGGTCAAGGTCGATACCGGCATGCACCGCATCGGCTTTCCACCGGCGATTCTGGCTGGTGTCGCCAAGCGCCTGAAAGTCTGCATGAACGCCGGACGCATGCGGGTGATGTCGCATTTTCCGACTGCCGACAACCGCTTTGATGCCCAGACGCCAGAACAGATCCGCCAGTTCGACGTGCTTACCCGCAACCTCAATGTCGAACGTTCGCTGGCCAACTCCGCCGGAATCGTCAACTGGCCATCGAGTCATTTTGAATGGGTACGACCCGGCATCATGCTCTATGGCGCGAGCCCGATTATCGGCCTGCCTGCACAAGAACTCGATCTGAAACCGGTCATGACGCTGACCAGTGAACTGATTGCCGTCAACCTGCGCCGGAAGGGCGAAGCCATCGGTTATGGCGGCGACTGGCGATGCCCGGAAGACATGCCCGTCGGGGTGGTGGCCATCGGTTACGGCGATGGTTATCCTCGGCATGCGCCCCCCGGCACGCCGGTGTTGATCCACGGTGTGCGTGTTCCGATCGTCGGGCGGGTGTCGATGGATATGGTGACCGTGGATTTACGCGATCTGCCGGATGCCAAGGTTGGTGATCCGGTTGTGCTCTGGGGCAACGGTCTTCCGGTGGAGGAAATTGCCGAGCACTGCGGCACGATTTCCTATGAGCTGTTGTGCCGTGTCGCCGCCCGGGTGCCACGGATCGAGAGCACCATATCAGCCTGATCATGGCCACCCGGGCCAAATCGGTTTTTGCCTGCAACGAGTGCGGCGCCCAGTCGCCAAAGTGGGTTGGCCAATGTCCGGCATGCGGTGCATGGAATTCCCTCATCGAAGCCGTTGCCGTGGCCAAGTCCGGACCGGAACGTGGCTGGCGTTTTGGCACCCCGGCCGAAGCTCCGGCGGTGCAGACCCTTGAATCCATTCCGTCCGAGCAGATTCTGCGCATCTCCAGCGGTCTGGCCGAATTCGATCGGGTGCTGGGCGGCGGGGGATTTGTTACCGGCTCGGTCACACTCATCGGTGGCGATCCGGGCATCGGCAAATCCACATTGCTGCTGCAGGCGCTGGCCGCCATCAGCCACAGCGCTCCGGTGCTGTATGTCACGGGTGAGGAGTCCGGACAACAGGTCGCACTGCGTGCCCGACGCCTGGGGCTGGCGGCCGATCAGGTGCGGCTGCTCACTGAAAACCGGGTCGAGGCGATCCTGTCACAGGCCCAGCAGGAGAAACCGGCGGTCATGGTGATCGATTCCATCCAGACCGTATACACCGACATCCTGCAATCGGCACCCGGCAGTGTGGCACAGGTCCGCGAGTCGGCCGCGCAGCTGGTGCGTTTTGCCAAACAGACGGGAGTTGGGCTGTTTCTGGTCGGGCATGTCACGAAAGAGGGCGCGCTCGCCGGTCCGCGCGTGCTGGAACACATGGTGGACACGGTGCTGTATTTTGAAGGCGAAAGCGCCAGCCAGTTCCGTATCGTGCGCGCGATCAAGAATCGCTTCGGTGCAGTCAACGAGATCGGCGTGTTCGCCATGACCGAAACCGGCCTGCGTGAAGTCACCAACCCATCGGCAATGTTTGTCAGTCGCCAGGGTGATGCCGTAGCCGGGAGTGTCGTCTTGGCCACGCAGGAGGGGACACGTCCGCTGCTGGTGGAAGTACAGGCGCTGGTCGACGAAAGCCACTCACCGAACCCGCGCCGGGTGTGTGTCGGTCTCGACTCGAATCGCCTTGCCATGCTGCTGGCGGTGCTGCACCGACATGCCGGCATCGCCATGTTTGATCAGGATGTGTTTGTGAACGTGGTCGGCGGAGTACGCGTGCTGGAACCGGCGGCCGACCTGGCGGTGCTGTGCGCGGCGGTATCGAGCCTGCGCAACCGGCCACTGGGCAAGGATTTGATCGTGTTCGGTGAAATCGGCCTGGCCGGTGAAGTGCGTCCTGTTCAACGCGGTCAGGAACGCATCCGCGAAGCGGCCAAGCTGGGGTTCAAACGTGCAGTTCTGCCGGCCGCCAACATGCCCAAGAAGGGTGAAGCCGGTATTGAACTGGTGCCCGTCAAACGTCTGGAAGAAGCGTTGGAGGCGGTGACCACCGGCTAGCCTGTATCGCTGACCTGTGCCATCCCGGCACATACGCACAGATTCTTCATCAGCTGTTTGATTTACGCTTCTGACCCACCTTGGCGTCAAATTTTTCCTTGTTGATGACAAATCGCTCGTGCCGTCCTTTCGAGATCAGATCCACTCCATCATGGGCCTCGACCGCAAACACCAGCCGGCGCCCATCAACTTCAATCAATTCAACGCTGGCCGTGACTTCCAGGCCGGGTGGGGTCGCAGCGACGTGACTGACGTCAATGTGTGTGCCGACGGTTTGCTCGCGTGGCCAATCGAGATGTGGATTGACGGCCTTGATGCAGGCCCATTCCAGGAATCCCACCAGGAAACCGGTGGCAAATACCTCCGGCATGGCCACAAATTCTTCAGCTTCCGGGTAAAGCGCCGGCACGGTCTTTGTTACGGGCACCACAAAACGGTGTCGGTAGCGGATGCCGGGCTTCAGTGAATCCTTCATTCGGTGTTGCTCTGCATGGCGTATTTTCTTTGTACATCACTGCGGCTAAAGAAAAAAGGCCGCATTCGCTGGAATACGGCCTTGGGCGATGGCGCAAAACAATCTTCTGTTACTTCAGGTAAAACTGCATCCGCATGTCGGCAACCTCGATCATGTCGCCGTTCTTCATTTCCTCACCGGCGGCGCCGACCTTGACGCCATTCAGTTTCGGAGTCTGGCCTTCGTCTCCCGGCAGCAGCAGGTAGCGATTGCCGTTGCGGGTAATGATGCCGGCCCGTTTTCCGGAGCGACCCAGATTGGTCGTCGCCAGGTTCAGATCAATGCGCTTGCCATTGTTGGCACCGCTGAGAATAAACAATGAACCCTTCTTGGGGGAATCGGCATCGCGTGGCTGGTCGGCCGCGGCCTTGGCCATCTGTACAGCCAGATCCTCATGTTTGGACGGACTGATAATGACGGTCTTCGCAAAATTGGGGGCGTCTTTTTTGGCGTTCTCATTGACGTAGGTCAGTGTATGGCTGCCAATCGTAACCACATCGCCGTTCTCCAGGTGATGCTTATTGACCTTCTTGTTGTTGATGAAGGTCCCGTTGGTGCTGTTCAGATCCTGGATGAACGAGTCTTCCCCGATGGTGAAGATGCTGGCATGGTTACCACTCACAGCCAGATTGTCGAGCAGGACATCACTGCCCGGACGGCGCCCGACGTTCATGTCTCCCTGCTTGAGAATGATCTGGTCGATCACCACATCGTTAAATTTGATGATGAGCTTGGCCATGTGAATTCACCGCTGTTCTGAAAGTTGGTTGTAAGGTGGCAAGGTTCCGTGAGAATAATTCATGCTCAGCAGCGTCTCCCGTTAGTGCTGCCGTTTGCGTGAAAACTGCCCGTCGCTGGAAATCAGGACGATGGAAACATTGTCCGGTCCACCGCGCTCATTGACCTGCTGGATCATGCTGCGAGCAGCGGCATCGAGATCTCCAGGATGACTGGAGATGTGGCTCGCGATTTCCTCATCGGTGAGTACATCGTTCAGGCCGTCCGAACAGAGCAGGTAGAGGTCGCCCGGAGCGAGATCCGTTTCACGGACATCCACTTCGACGATGGGGTCGACACCCAGTGCCCGAGTCACCAGGTTCTTGTTCACGGAGGTGCGCGCCTCCTCCGGGCTGATCAGCCCGCGGCGCAACAGTTCCTGTACCATGGAATGATCTTCGGTGATCTGGCTAAGCGCACCGTGACGATAACGGTAAAGCCGCGAATCACCAACATGGGCCACGGTCACGTGGTCATCACTGAATACCGCGGCGACAATCGTGGTACCCATACCGGACTGTTCCGGACGCGTCATTGACGCCTGGTGTATGGCGGCATTGGCCGACTTGATCGCATCCACCAGCAGCGCGGAGTCGTCTGCACCACTGTTGGTCGAGGGTACGTGGGTGCCGGCAAAGGCGTTGAGCAGATGCTGGGTGACCTGATCGATGGCCATGGCGCTGGCGACTTCACCGGCCAGGTGTCCGCCCATGCCATCGGCCAGCACAGCCAGTCCGCTCTCTGGAACAATCACAAAGCAGTCTTCGTTGTGCTCTCGCACCATGCCGGGATCGGTCCGGCCGGTCATTACGAGGCTGCTCATGCGTTCCCCGCGTTGAAGGTTATATTCCACAGCTTCAGTTCGTTCACGACGCCCAGGGAAAACAGGTTGGAATGGCCGTTGCGCATAATTCGTGGCCGTTGAGTGAATTGGAGACGTCGTGCTGGAAGAGCAAAGAATGCGCCCGGACAACCACTCCGTCCGTTCCGTGCAGCTGTCCTGCGACCATCCCCAAACCCCGTTTATTCTCGAAAAAGTGCATGCTAATCAACTATTAATAAATAGTACATAAAGCGAAAAATAGCAAAAACGGGACGCAAACCGGCTTACGCCAGCAGCCGTTTCAGGGTATGGCCGTAGATGCGGGAGAGGGCAGCCAGATCCTCGACCCGTACGCGTTCGTCGATCTGGTGAATGGTGGCATTCAAGGGCCCAAGCTCGACCACCTGGGCGCCGGTCGGGGCGATAAAACGGCCGTCCGAGGTGCCCCCGCTGGTTGACAGATGGGTATCGATGCCCCGTTCGGCCCGTATGGCTTGGCGCACGGCCTCAACCAGCGCCCCGGGCGGGGTCAAGAATGGGGGGCCGGACAGCTTCCAGAACAGCTCGTAGTCGAGCATGTGGCGCTTCAGGGCGGCTTCCACGCGGGTCTTGAGCTGGTCGACGGTTACGGCCGTGGAAAACCGGAAATTGAACAGTAATTCCAGTTGTCCGGGTACGACGTTCTCGGCGCCGGTACCGGCATGGATATTGGAAATCTGGAAACTGGTGGGGGGAAAGAATTCATTACCCTGGTCCCATTCGGTCGACGCCAGGTCGGCCAGTGCCGCTGTCGCCAGATGGATTGGATTGCGTGCCAGGTGCGGATAGGCCACATGGCCCTGACGGCCATGCACCACCAGCCGGCCGTTGAGCGAGCCACGTCGTCCATTTTTGATGGTATCGCCGAGCTGATCCACGCAGGATGGTTCGCCCACCAGGCAGTAGTCGATCTTCTCGCCGCGCGCGTCCAGCCACTCAACCACCTTCGCAGTGCCGTCAATCGACGGGCCTTCTTCATCAGCCGTGATGAGCAGTCCGATTGAGCCTTGATGATTCGGATGGGCGGCCACGAAATCCTCGATCGCGGTAATGAACGCCGCCAACGAGCCTTTCATGTCGGCGGCTCCGCGGCCGTACAAGTGGCCATCACGGACCACCGGTGTAAACGGATCGCTGGACCATTTTTCCAATGGTCCGGATGGCACCACATCGGTGTGGCCGGCAAACACCAGCAGCGGACTGGTGGTGCCGCGGCGCGCCCAGAAATTGTCAACCTTGCCGAAGCGCAACCGATGCACCTCGAAGCCGAGCGGCTGCAGACGTTCGATCATCAGCTGTTGGCAACCGGCATCATCCGGAGTGACCGACGGCCGGGCGATCAGCTGCTTGGCAAGTTCGAGCGTGCGGTCTGTCATAGAAGGTAAAAGGCAATGAACAGACCGATCAGCACGAGAACAACGACCTTGATCAGCGCCAGCCAGATCAGCTTGCGACGAAAAGCGTGGCCATCGTGTTCATGCGGCACGGTATGGTGATTCATGATCAGATATCACGCAGCAATTCGTTGATACCGACCTTGGAGCGGGTCTTCGCGTCGACCTGCTTTACGATCACGGCACAATACAGCGAATACTTGCCGTCCTTGGAAGGCAGATTACCGGAGACGACCACGGAACCGGCGGGAATACGGCCATAGCTGACATCGCCGGTCTCGCGGTTGTAGATCTTGGTGCTCTGACCGATGTAGACGCCCATTGATATGACCGAACCTTCCTCGACGATCACGCCTTCGACCACTNNGCCCAGGTATCGACCATGGTGCCTTCGTCGACATAGCCGCCGATATTGACATACGAAGGCATCAGCACGGCACTCGGCGCGATGTAGGCGCCCTTGCGTACCGCTGCCGGGGGCACCACACGGAAGCCGCCATCACGGAAATTCTTGGAGTTGTAGTCGGCGAATTTGGACGGCACCTTGTCCCAATAATTGGTATAGCCACCCTTGATGAAACTGTTGTCCTCGATCCGGAAATACAGCAACACGGCCTTTTTCAACCATTCATTCACAGCCCACTGGCCGTTTTTCTTTTCGGCCACACGCACCGTGCCGGCATCCAGCTGGTTGATCGCCTCGTGCACGGCCTCCTTCACGTGGGTGTCGACGTTGCGCGGGGTGATTTGTGCGCGGCGCTCGAAGGCTTCGGTGATAATGGACTGAATGTCGCTCATGGGTGGGTCCTTAAGAAGAAGTGTTTCAAGTGAGTGATTCTACATAATTGCGGATACGATGGGCGGCTTCGACGCATTCCGGCAGTGATGCCACCAGTGCCAGGCGCACGTGCCGGGCGCCGGGGTTTTCGCCCTGGGCGTGACGCGAAAGGTATGACCCCGGGAGCACCAGCACGTTTTCGCGCGCATACAGCTCGCGGGTAAAGGTTTCATCGTCCTGCGGCAACTCCGGCCACAGGTAAAATCCGGCCTCGGGTTTCTCAACCCTCAGGACTGGCTGCAGAATGTCGAGTACGGCAGTGAATTTCGCCCGGTACAGGTCGCGATTGGTGCGCACATGGGTTTCATCATTCCAGGCGGCGATGCTGGCCGCCTGGGTGGGTGGCGGCAAGGCGCACCCCTGGTAGGTGCGGTACTGGAAATACTGTTCGAGCACGGCACCATCGCCGGCGACAAAGCCGGAGCGTAGCCCCGGCAGGTTGGAGCGCTTGGACAGAGAGTGAAATACCAGGCAGCGGCGGTAGTCGTGGATGCCGAGATCGTGCGCCACCTGCAGCAGCCCGGTCGGTGGGCGGTCCTCGTCGAAATAGATTTCCGAATAGCACTCGTCCGAGGCGATCAGGAAGTCATGTTGCTCGGCCAGCGCCAGCAGCTGCGCAAAGTCTTTATGCTGCAACACGGCACCCGTCGGGTTGCCGGGCGAACAGACATACACCAGCTGTACTTGCGCCCAGATTTCCGCCGGTACGCGCGTAAAGTCCATGCGATAACCGTTGCCGGCGCTCGTGTTCATAAAGTAAGGTCGTGCACCGGCCAACAGCGCCGCCCCTTCGTAGATCTGGTAGAACGGGTTGGGCGAGATCACGACCGGCTGATCGCCGTGTGCACGTCGGTCGATCACCGCCTGGGCGATCGAAAACAGCGCCTCGCGCGTACCTGCGCACGGCAGTACATGCCGTTCCGGATCGAGCGGGGCGCGATTGAGCTGAAAACGGCGGTTGGTCCAGCCCACGATGCTCTCGCGCAACGCCAGACTGCCCTTGGTGACAGGATAGTTCGACAGACCATTGAGGTTGGCGGTCAAGGCTTCCAGAACGAAGCCGGGTGCGGCATGCTGCGGTTCACCCATCGACAACCGGATGGCAGACTTGCCGGACGGTGGCGTGTGGCCATGGATCAGCGCAGCCAGCTTCTGGAAGGGATAGGGCTGCAGGGCCGCAAGCCTGGAATTCATAAGTCCGGTCAGGTCGGAAAACGCAAATTATACGGAATCGGCCGCATGCCAGCCAACGCACCCCACCGCCTGTTGCCCGTTGCCAGCATTCTGCTCGGTGCCAGTCTGTGGGGCGTGATCTGGTACCCGATGCGCCTGCTCGAGGCTGGTGGCCTTTCAGGGCTGTGGCTGAGCCTCATTCTGTATGCCAGCGCGTTCATTGCCAGCCTGCCGGTCACCTGGTTGGCGTTAGCAGAAATCCGCCAACGTCCGACATTGCTCTTGCTGCTGATGCTGGCTGCCGGATGGACCAATATTGCCTTCATCGAAGCAGTGTTGACCGGCAATATTCTCCGAGTGCTGCTGCTGTTCTATCTGTCGCCGCTGTGGGCCGTGCTGCTGGGACGACTGGTGCTGCGCGAGATTCTGTCGCGCCAGGCATTGTTCAGCCTGCTGCTGGCCATGAGTGGTGCATTGGTGATGCTGTGGAATCCACAGGTCGGGGTACCGTGGCCACATGACCTGGCTGACTGGCTGGCACTGTCGTCCGGTCTTGCGTTTGCCGTGTCGAACGTGCTGGTGCGCAAAATGGAGGACATCACGGTCCCCGCCAAGGCCGCCAGCGTGTGGGCCGGCGTGGTGCTGATGGCGCTCGTGATCATCCCGTTCCTGAAACTTGAGGCACCACACATCTCAGCTGGTGTATTCACCGGCGCCGTGGCGCTTGGGTTGTTTGGCATACTGTTGATGACGGTGCTGGTGCAATACGGTGTAAGCCATTTGCCGGTGCACCGCTCGGCCGTACTCGCCTTGATCGAACTGGTGGCTGGGGCGCTTTCCCAACAACTGCTGACGGATGAAGTCGTGACCGCGCGTGAATGGACTGGCGGGGTGCTGATACTGGTGGGCGCCTGGCTCAGCGCGCAGGCGTCAGGTCGTGAACATGTCAACCCAGTCGCTGTCTAGATCATTCGGTTTCAATCTTTTCGATGCTGGTGTTGTCGACTTGAATTCGGTGAGGAGCGTATCAATCTCGGCTAACAGGTTGCTGGCATCGCGGTCGCTGATCAGGTGATCGAATTCCGCCCCCAACTGAGTGGCCTCCTGTTCGATGCGTCGTGCACGCGCCGTCACCCGAGCGGTCACGTCCGAGTCAAGAAACGATCGGTCGCCGCGGGACAGGGCCTGATGTAAACGCATGGCTTCCTGGGCCTCGGCATTCGAAATGAAATTGGCCAGTGCCACATAGGCGGATCGCAGCTCGCTGACCAGTGTCGGTCCGCTCCAGCCGGACGGCGAGGCGGATGTCGCCAACTTTTTCAAGGCACGCCGGATGATGTCTTTCTTGGCGGGCAACAGTGCTTCCGGAACGCCGAAGGGCAGCTGGTCCGCCAGTGTGCGCAAAACTTCCTGGTAGGCACGCACCAATTGCCGGACATTCGTGGTTACGTTTTTCGAGTGAGACTCGTGCTGTTCCATTTTGTTGTTCTCGGTCATGTCGCCGTGGCGTTTGACGCCGGTTTATCCAGACTGCCGTTTTCATATAAACAGGCCCCGCCGTACATCATGACGAGGCCCGTGTATTCGTGCTGGTTCCTTTTCCTACTTGTCGATGTTCTGGTGCCAGTAGATGCGGCGCCGCAGGCCCAGCTCGCTGCTTGGCGGTTCCTGCACGTGCGTTCCCGTGACTACGCCTTCGCGCGGCTGACCATCAATGATGGTCACCACCGGGGTGGGTGAGGGTGGGAAGCCGCCACCCGGAATCGTCTGCGACCGGTCACAGGCACCGAGCGTGTCACCGCCATTCGCCGAACATTGCTCTGTGGTGGCAGAACCATCGCCAAAGTTCATGGCGTACAATTTTGCTTCGCCGAGATTGTTGCAGGCTCCGCCCGAGACCGATGATGGTCGGTTGGTGCCGAAGAAGACGGTGCCATTCAGGGTGACGGCACCACCGACCACCTTCTCTCCCGATGCGAGGGTGACATACCAACCGCGCGCCGCGTTCAGGGCAGTACGGGCCGCGAGTTTTTCGGCATCGGTACCCTCCTGAATGATATTGCTGGTCGTGTCGTACAACGCCGCTTCGGTGATCGTGGTCCAGGAGGGATCCACGCTCTTGCCCATATTTGTATCCTTGAGCATATAGAAGCGGTTGGTGATGGTGGTGTCGAACGGGTGTTCGCGGTCGCCGGACCCAATCAGGATCGCGTCGTACGGCTGTGAACCCGATGGCGAGTCGCCATAAATGACGTCCGGCGCAAACAGGAACTTGCGGGCATTGGCGCCACTCCCGCCCAGTGCGGCAATCTTTTTCACCGTCCAGTTGGCTGTATCGGCGTCGTCGATATCCAGGCGCCAGATATTGCCGGCGGTGTCGGCCGCATACACGCGGTCAGCGTAGCCATCGAAATCACGATCCAGCACCATCATTTCGGCGGCAATGCTGTGGGTCATGGTTGACTTGGTGACATTACCGAGAGTCGCGCCCGAGGGGGCCCGGCCGACTTGCCAGAGGACCGTGCCGTTGGTGGCATCGACCACCATCACACCACGCCCCATTGTTGGCGTGCCCTGTGGCATGACGTCTTCCTGGGCGGCATCGTAGCCGGCGCCCATGATCAGCACCGGGTTGCTCGTGGCATGAATCTTCGTCGGTTTGGGGGTCGACCAGGTCTGGCCCAGTTCTCCGTACCCGGTGCTGGCGTTTGACTTCTTCCACATGAAAGTCGGCGCGGTCGGCGTCGAAACATCCAGTGCATAGAGCAGTCGCCCACCGCGGCGCATGGCCATGAACAGCTGTACCTTGTCACCGTCAGCCGTCACCAGTTTTCCGTCATTGTTGCTGTCGAGCTGATAGACGCCGATTGGACCATCCACAAAGTAAGGTTTGGGCGTGGTTATGATGTCGACGTTGTTGTCGCGCAGCCGTTTCAGGTTGCCGAAGAATTCGCTCGGGACGAAACCCCAGTGTTCAATTCCGCCCTTGCGTGTCCCGGAGGTCAGCTGGCCGCCCTGGACGGCATGGAAAATGCCGTCATTGCCGCCGTAGAACACAAAGACATCGTTGTTGTCGCTGTAGCGGTTGTAATTTACAACCGCCGGGCGCGAATGCAGCACATCGCCGTGGATCGAGGCACGCGCATCGGTGAATACGGTGTCGACGTTCTCGTCATTTTTGTTGTCCTGGCCGCGCACCCAGTTGATCAAGGCATCCTTCTCGGTGGCATCGGCGGTACCGGTGTTGGCAATGGTGATGTTGGCGTTGGTCGTCGTGAACGTTGAGCCCGAAAGTAACGAGCTCGCCGTACAGGTGCCGGTACAGGTATAGAGATTGCGTGCCGCCTGCGAGGTGGCATAGGTCGTACGCAGCCACTGGGCCGCCGCGCCTTTTTCCACCAGGTCGCCGTCCGGGTTGTCATTGGCGCCGCCATCACCCTTGGGGCTGAATGACCAGAACGTCGAATTCTCGGTCCAGTAACTCTGCACGTCCGGATTGACGAAGCCGGTGGTTGCATTGGTCACCAGCTTTGCATTCTTGTCCGAAAGTTGCAGGTTGCCGGTACCGTTCAGGGTCAGCTGATATTCCTTGAGGTTCCCCACCCAGCGCGGAAAGGCGTCGGCATCGGGCCGGAACACACCCATGTAGACCTGGTTGAGGTATGTGCCGCGTACGTTCACGCTCACCGGCAGGGTCACGGCCGCGAACACACTGTTGACAGCCTGGATCTTGCGCAGAATGCCGGACAAGGCAAGTTGCAGGGCAGTGGCATCGGCCACTTCGTAGTACACACCCTTGCCCTGGATCGCCATGCTTTCAATCAGTTTGCGTCCGGCCCTGGCCGGGACGGTATTCTCAGGTCCGGAGCCGGTGTTGATGGCAATACTGTAGGTGACGATGTTCTGACTGCCATCGGTTGAATCATTATTCAGGTCGGTGCCGTACATGAACCGTGCGTACTCGTCCGACCAGTTGGTCTGGAAATTGTTTGGGTTCAAGGCGATCGGGTCACCGGCGTTCACACCACCGAGCGCGGTCAGCAAGGCCTGGGCATCGGTGTTTTCGCTGGAATCCGGACCGCCGTTGCCGATGAAAATGATGTAATTGCGCTGGCACTTGTCGGTCGACGGGCTGTTGTATTTGTTGGTCCCGGAGTTGTAGGCGGCGCTGTCGTACTGGTTACTGTCGACGCCGACATACGGGCTCTTGCCGGCGTAGTACAGGTAAGCCTCGTGCATGGACTTGGCAAACGGCGCGTTGTTGGTCGTGCTGACGCCGCTGACGCTGGTTTTCATCGCGGTGAGATTGGCGGCCACCCCCATGTCGCGCACATGCGAACGAATATACCCACCCTTGCCGTTGCCGGAAGGATTGAAAACCTCAAGCCCCATGTTCAGCTTCGGCACATTCGGGTCAGTATTCAGAACGGCATTGAGCACACATTGCTGGGTTTCAAGTTTCTTGTCGGTGCCACCGCAAGGGTTGGTCATGTTGCCGTTGTTGGCGCCGGCGTTGTCGATGATGATCAGCACGTTGGACTTGCCAGCCGTGGTCGTCGGCGGTGGACCGATGAACAGGTCGGTGTCGGCGGCCCGCGCCTGGCCACCAAGGCCACTGAGGAGTACGAGCAACGTGGCGGTGAGCGTGGCAAGCATCGAGCGCATGGCAGTCATCCTCGTGATCATTACGGGCATCCCTGGTATGGCAACATGTCAATCCGTACACCCTGATTGACCACGACCTTGGCGCCGGTGCTGGTATTGACGACCGTGGCGCTCATGTCCCAGGTGGTTTGCTGGGGCGCGCTGCTGGCCATGGAGGCGCTATAACCGGCCTTGGGTTTGCTGCTCATGCACACTGGCGCGGCCACGGTGACGGTGTAGTCGGTGGCGCCGTCGCGGTTCACGTCAATGGGCACGTTTGCCGCAGCGGGTGTTGTGAAGGTATTCAGGCTGCTCAGCTTCTTGTCGATGGCGGCCTGGGCGGCAGTCAGTGCCTCGTCCTGCATCTGCATGTTGCCGACGATGCGGATACTGCTGCTGGTCGAGTAGGTGGCCGAGATCGCGATCATGGTCAGCACGACCAGCATGATCAATGACATCACCAGCGAGATGCCGCGTTGCCGGGAAACGGATGTACAGGTTCTGTTCATGGCACTAGATCTCACGTCGTCCACTGACATTCATCAACCGGACCGCCTCGCTGTAGGCATGGCGCTTGTACTTGTCATTGGTCGGACCGACAGTTATATCGCCAAGCGAATACGTCTTGGTGTCCTGGTAACCAACTGTTTCCCGGGTATTACGGGCCAGCAGGTGAAGGCGCACCGAGGTCACATTGGCCCAGTCACTCACGGTCGACGGAGTGGCGGTGTAACTGTCGCTGGCACCATCACCGTCGCTGTCAACGCCATACTGAACGCGCAATTGATCAACGCCTTCCACCAGTGCGGTGGTGGTCCAGGCCAGGGTCGTTCCATCACTGACCAGCTCCAGACGCTTGAGGGTGGGACGGGGAAAGCCACCATCATCGCCCGCACCGGAGCAGGCCGTGCCAGAAGCCGGCTTCGAGCACGGGCTAATGAAATAGATTTGTACCGCAAACGGATGTATCGGCGCGGCACTTCCGGACTTAGTGGTCAGGCTGAAGCTGGCGGCATTGCTGCCAACGTCGAGCTTGAACTCGCTACCCATGCTTTGCAGGTAGGGTGTCGGGTTATCAAGACTGCCGGACAGCTCCGTACTGGTCATCGCCCGGCGGATAACCAGTATATCCGTGCCGCTCTTGAAATTGGCATCGGGCAGACAGCTGATGGGTGAACTTGCTTGTTGTGAGTAGCCCTGCACCGGCAACGGCAGCGCGTCCTTCAAGCCGGTCACGGTCGTCACGCACGGATCGGGCAGCGAGGCGGGCGTGCTGCCCGAGATTGAGCCCTCGCCGTAGTAGCCGGCGTGGCGAAGCTCGCCGGCAAGCAACTGCATTGCATAGCGGCCGTTTTCGACCTGCTGCATGCTGTTGTCGAGGTCGGCACGGGCGCGCGTATTGTCGATCAACAAGCTGCTGAGCACGACCAGCATCAGGATGCCGATGGTGAGGCCGATCATCAGCTCTACAATCGACATGCCGCGCTGGAGTTTGATCATGGCGATCCCTCAGTCCAGTTTGGCCAGCTGTACCACGGCACTCACCGCACGACGCTGCGCATCATCGCCATAGGTATCCTTGGCACAGCTTAAACCGCTGGACGGCGCGGTGGTTTTCATCAAACCCTGCCAGGTCACCGTCACGACATACACATCATTTGCGGCGTCGTAAGTCACGCAACCACGCGCCCCGACCATGGCGCCAACGTTGTTGTTGCCAATCTGCTCGGAATTGCCAAGCAGCAGGTTGTGCCACTGGCCAAGATCAGCCACGGCGGCATTCTGCTGGGCGGTCTTGCCGGCGCCGCTGGCGCAGCTGCCGGGGGCCGTTTCACCGGTACCCAGATACGGAGTACCGGTCGAGAGATCGGTGATGGCGTAGCATGACGCGGAAGCGCGGTTGGCGCTCAGGCGTGACACCATGTCCTGCAGCAGAATCACCGCCTGGGCACGTTGGTAGGATTCCATTTCCAGCTGGCGCGTGCTGGCCTGTAGCTTGGCCACGCCCAGCAACCCGATGGCCAGAATCACGATCGAGATCAAGACTTCCAGCAGCACATAACCGCGCTGGACATTCATAATTTTTGTTTGGCGGATCAACATTCGTTCACCGCCTTGCCGCTGAGATCCACGGTCAGACAGCGCTTGCTGATACCGGTTTGCGTGGGAGATACGTTTAATTCGAAGGTCGGCGTGCCGCTGCCGGCGATCAGGCGGCCGGTGTGCCGATAGGTAATGCTGGCGGCACTGGCCGTGATGGCGATGTCACTGATGGCATCGTGCTTCATGATGGTGTCATCGCCGGAAGCACCGGCGGTGGTAATGGTCCAGCCGTTCTTCCAGTCACTGCCGATGCGGGTAATGACAACATCCTGGTTGCGCTTGGTGGCCTCGCTGCGCGCCAGTATCAGCGAGCTGGTCAAATCGTAGGAGGCATTGCGGACACGCTGGTTGAGCATGAAGCTGCGCATTGAAGGTACGGCCAGGCCCATGATGACCGCCATGACCAGCAGTGTGATCATCAATTCGATGATCGTGAAGCCGGAATGCCGCAGGGTTGCTCGCCGGATCATGGTTGTCTCCGTTACCACTTCCCGCTCTTGGTGCCATCGCTTTTAAGCGTGAGATTGCCGTCACTCGCCTGCATCGTTCCCGTTTTCGGCGTCGCTGTGATCAGGAAGGTCGGCGGTGTGGCCGCGCTATTGACGTCGATCTTCACGTCATAAAATTTCGTGACTTCGTTGGGTGCGGCGATCAACCCGCCGGTGGTGCCGAGGGCCGCGGTGTTGGCAGCCGCCACGTAGCCGCGATTGTCGAGCATGATCTGTTCTTCACGCCCGGCCAGCGACATCATGTAGCTCTGGGCGGCGGCGCGATTGCCTTTAACGACTTGATTGCGATAGGACGGATAGGCGATGGCGGCAAGTATGCCGATGATCACCACCACGATCATCAGCTCCATCAGGGTAAAGCCTTTCTGTCTCCGCACCGTCGTTTCTCCAGACCAAAAACCAGCCTCCGGCATGTGTCGTCATGCCGGCCATCCCTTCAGCAAACTGCGAGGGTCTTCCCTGGAACTACTGGAATGCATAAAGCGGTCCAGAATTGATCCGTATTCTGTTCGACCACCAAATACCGGAACGCGCACCCCACCCACGGCGCGCCCTCGTTAAAATTAGCCGACGGAATTGATCTTTCAAGAACAACGGGTGAATAAAGCCTGAATTCCACGGCAATCCGTCTCCCGCACCNNCCCAGTGACGCGTGCAGTCAATCGCCAACGCAATTCGTCAGCCGTGGTGACGTAATTCGACACATCCTGTTGAACAGTACCTATGACGGCTGGAGCCAATCTCCTGTCGTCTTGGCGGGCACCATGCCCTTGTGGACTACATGATTAACCTTGCGATGGATGACTCCGCCGGTGATGAGTGCAGAAGTCCCTGCTCTAAATCCGTTCCCAATGCGCACGGAGGATTGCAAGAGGCATGCCCGGGCAGGGCAGCGCGACGCGACTCAGGCAACAGGGTACGGCCGCTCACCAAAGATGGCCGTGCCGACCCGTACCAGCGTCGATCCTTCCAGAATGGCGGGCTCAAAATCACCACTCATGCCCATGGACAATTCCGTGAAGGCGGGCAGGGCATGGCGCGCCACACAGGACTCCTGCAGCTTGCGCACGGCCGCAAACGCCGAACGTATTTCCATCTCGGAGGCTGGATGTGGGCCAATGGCCATGAGTCCGCGCAGCATCAGCCCCGAAAGTCCGGCGGCAACGACCTGATCAAGCAGCTCTGGCACCTGTTCGGGCAGCACGCCGTGTCGGTGCGGATCTCGGGCCACGTTCACTTCGATCAGGGCATTGACGATGGTCTGGGCATCTACGGCAAAACGTGCCACACGCTCGGCAAGTCTGAGGCTGTCGAGCGAATGCAGCCAGGTAAAGTTGCCGGGTATGTGCCTGGCCTTGTTGGCCTGCAGATGCCCAATGAAATGCCACTCCAGCCCCTGTCCGGCAAAGTGCGGTATCTTGCTCAGGGCATCCTGCACGGTGTTCTCGCCGAACCGCCGCTGGCCGGCCGCAACCGCGGCGGCAATGGCCGCTGCCGGCTGGTATTTTGAAACCGCCACAACGTGTACCGATTCGGCGGATCGTCCGGCACGGGCGGCCGCCGTGGCGATGCGGTCCTGAAGTCGCGCGAGGTTGGCGGCAATATTGGCCACGGCCAGCGGGGTGCTCATATCCGGCAGTATAACGTTCGACAGGCAGAAAAATCCGCGCGGCCGCGCTAAACTGATGTCCATGAGTTACCACGGTATCCGGAAAATCAACAGTCTCATTACGCCGCTGACCCTGCGTGAACTCGGCATGCCGGCCGATATCGCCCGTTTACCGGAAATCAGCGATGCCTGGATCGACAGTGTAGGGACCGCGCTCGCCGAACACGTTCAGCCGATTCGCTATACGGCCGGCAAACTGGTGCTGCGCGCCTCATCAGCGGTCTGGGTCAGCAAAGTCCGGCATACGCATGACACCCTGATCCGGAAACTCCGCGAGCATCCATTATTCCGTGATCTGATCGGTTTTGAGGTTCGCGCCTCGCCCCTGGATCGGGCACTCCGCAAGGAGCCGCGGCGCGTGCCGCGCATTCTGTCCGCCGGCACCCGCCGGCTGCTGGAATCTGTGGCGGCTGACACCGCGGATCCGGCATTGCGCGCGGCCCTGATCAAACTGGCACGACACTCCCGTCCTGAACGCTAACCCGCTCCTACTATATATGACACTTCATCGTTACTGGCTCAGTACCGTCCTGTCCACCCTGTTTCTGGGTGCCTGTGCCACCGTGACCCCGGAGCCAACGACGCCGGCGCCACGGGTTCCAGCCACACAGGCGGCACCGTCTGTTACGGTGGCGAGCACCGAGCCGCTGCGGGTGATTGCCGTCGGCGACATCATGCTGGATGGCACGGCACGGCCGGTCTTTGCGCAGAACGGATACGATTACGCGTTTGCTGCCGTTAAGCATCTTTTCAATGGCGCTGGCGCTGTGTTCGGCAACCTCGAAGGTCCGCTGACCGATCGCGGTACTGCCGAACAGGACAAGACCTATGTGTTCCGTTCACCGCCAGCCCCGGTCAGCCAGGCATTGCATGCCGCCGGGTTTACCGTGCTGTCATTGGCGAACAACCATACCCTCGACTTTGGCGCCGAGGGTCTGGCGCAGACACAGAGCGCCCTGGAGGCTGTCGGGATTGGCTACACCGGTGCCGGCAAGGATCTGGCCGAGGCGCGCCGTCCGGTGATCGTTAGTGCCTCTGGCAAGAAACTGGCGTTTCTCGCTTACTCCGTAACCCTGCCGGAACATTTCTATGCTGGCCCCGGCAAGCCCGGCACCGCCTTTGCGCACGAAGCGCATGTGCGGGCCGATGTGCGAGCCGCGCGCCAGCAGGCGGATATCGTGCTGGTCTCGTTCCATTGGGGACAGGAAGGCAAGACCGTGTTGCGTGACTATCAGGTGCAGCTGGGGCACGCCGCCATCGATGCCGGTGCCGCGGCCGTGCTCGGTCACCATCCACACATCCTGCAAGGCATCGAGCGCTACCACGATGGGGTCATCCTTTATAGCCTCGGCAATTTCACCTTCGGTTCCTACAGCAAACAGGCACAGGTCAGTGCGATCGCGGAGCTCACCTTCGACGGCAATCGGGTGGCGGCGCTGCGCATGCATCCAATCAACGTGAACAACTTTGAAGTCGAGTTTCAGCCGAAACCGCTGACCGGAATGGCGGCCAAGCGAGTGGTGGATGAACTCATCAGCCTGTCGGCGCGGCGCCAGACCGTGGTCGCCAGCGAGACGGACACAGCAGTACTGCAACTGCCGGCTGCCGTCTCGTCGCGCTGATCCGATGGCGCGTTTCGCGCGCCTGCCGGGCTGTGGTTTAATGGCATTCTGATTCACCACCCCCTGTTGCATGGTATGGCACGTCCTTTCGAATTACTGGTTGGCCTGCGCTATACGCGCGCCAAACGCCGCAATCATTTCATTTCCTTTATCTCACTGACCTCGATGACCAGCATCGCGCTCGGCGCCATGGTGATAATCACCGTGCTGTCGGTCATGAACGGCTTCGGTGAAGAGCTGCGTTCACGCATTCTCGGGGTGGTGTCACACATCACGGTCAGCGGTGACCGTGGTGTCCTCGCGGACTGGCAGGGTGTCGCAGCTGAAGCCCGCAACATTCCCGGTCATGTCGCCAGCGCCCCATTCATCCAGGGGCAGGCCATGGTCACCCACGGCCGCAAGGCCAGCGGTGTGATCGTGCGCGGTATCCTGCCCACGGAAGAACCGAAAGTGGCCGACATCGGCAACAAGATGATCGACGGCCGGCTGGAAAACCTGCAGCCCGACGGTTTCGGCGTCATACTCGGGCGTGAACTTGCCTGGAAACTGGGTGTCCAGGTCGGTTCGCGGCTTACACTGGTGACCCCGGAAGGGCAGCTCACGCCGGCCGGGCTGCTGCCACGCCTGAAGCGCTTTACCGTGGTTGGAATTTTCGAGGTCGGAATGTATGAATTCGACAGCGGACTGGTGCTGATGCACCTGGACGATGCCGCCACGCTGTATCAGATGCCGGCGCAGGTCACGGGAGTGCGCATCAAACTGGATGATATCGACCAGGCACCGCGCCGGGCGCTGGAGTTCGACGAACAAACTGAAGGAAAGTACCGGGTTCGGGACTGGACCCGCGAACACGCCAACTTCTTCCGTGCCTTGAAGATGGAAAAGACCGTGATGTTCGTCATCATGTTCTTCATTATTGCCGTGGCGGCGTTCAATATCGTTTCGACGCTGGTGATGATGGTCACCGACAAGCGGGCGGAGATCGCGATTCTGCGCACGATCGGCGCCAGCCCCGGAAGCATCATGGCGATTTTTATGGTGCAGGGCACCCTGATCGGCACAATCGGCACCCTGATCGGCACGGGTTCGGGCATCCTGCTTTCGCTCAATGTGGAAACCCTGGTGCACGGTATAGAAAAGCTGTTCCACACCCGGTTCCTGGCCGCGGACGTGTATTACATCAGCGACCTCCCGTCACGCCTGCTGTGGTCGGATGTGCTGTCTGTCGCGCTGGTGTCACTGATCATGTGCTTTGTCGCCACGCTTTACCCGGCCTGGCGCGCCGCCCGCACTCAACCGGCCGAAGCCCTGCGCTACGAATGAATACGATGACCGATCAACCGGTATTGCGCGTCACCGGCCTCACGAAGGTGTTTCGCGATGCCGAAATCAATGTCGAGGTCCTGAAAGGGGTTTACCTGCGCCTCAACCGCGGCGAACGCGTCGCGATTATCGGCCCGTCCGGTTCCGGCAAGAGCACGCTGCTGCAGTTGCTCGGCGGCCTCGACCTGCCCACGTCCGGCCGGGTTGAGCTGGATAACCAGGACTTCAGCAAGTTGTCGGAAGCGGAGCGGGGCAGCCTGCGCAATCGTGCCCTTGGTTTTATTTACCAGTTCCATCACCTGCTGCCGGAATTCACCGCTGAAGAGAATGTGGCCATGCCGCTGCTGGTGCGGCGCGAGGAGGAAGGCGCGGCTCGCCAGACGGCCCGCGCGATGCTCGAACGGGTCGGGCTGGAGCATCGTCTGGCCCACAAGCCGGGTGAATTGTCCGGCGGCGAGCGTCAGCGTGTGGCGGTGGCCCGTGCCATGGTTACGCGTCCGCTGTGCGTGCTGGCGGATGAACCCACCGGCAACCTGGACCGTCACAATGCCGAAGCCGTGTATGAGCTGATGCTGGAGCTCAACCGCGAACTCGGCACCTGCCTTGTGGTCGTAACCCATGATCCGGTACTGGCCGCGCGCATGGACCGGGTTCTGACGCTGGACGACGGTCTGCTCAAGGAAGCCTGATGCCGATTCGGCAACCCGGCATGCGCGCGCGGGCTGCGGAACGGAGTGCCTGGCGCTTGTTGCTTTACGCGTCCTGGCGACATGGAATGGAAGCTGTCAGGGAGGACTGCCATTCGACTGTGTGCGCTTGCGTTGCTCGCCGGCATTCTGTTCATTCAGCTGTTGCCGGACTTGCCCCCGCTCATCTGGGCGCTGCTGCTGTTGCCCATTGGTGGGCTCGCGTGTCGCTGGCCACGATGGTTTCTGCCGATGATATTTCTGGTGGCGGGAGCCTGCTGGGCCATTTACCGAGCTGACCTGATCCTGTCCGAATCCCTGGCGCCGACCCTGGAGGGCATCGACCTGGTGGTCGAAGGCCACGTCGCCGATCTGCCGTCGCCCACTGAGCGTGGCCAGCGCTTTGTATTCCGCATCGATCGTGCCTGGCAGGCGGGACAGTCGGTCACCGTGCCCCAGCAGGTGCAATTGAGTCGTTACGGAGCGCACCCGATGCCGGTGGTGGGGGATGTCTGGCGCCTGACTGTACGGCTCAAGCGCCCGCACGGTTTCCGCAACCCGGGAGGTTTTGACTACGAAGCCTACCTGTTTCAGCAGCGCTTGCGCGCAACCGGTTATGTGCGCGAATCACCACCGCCGCGACGACTGTCCGGACTGACCGACAGCCACGCGCCGTTGCCGGCACTGCGGCTGAACCGGATTCGTCAGCAACTCTCCGAGCGCATCCGCGCATTGCTGCCAGACCAGCGCTTCACGGCCATGATCATCGCATTTGCCAATGGTGATGATGACAGCATTCCGGATGATCAGTGGGATGTCCTCAATCGCACCGGCACCAGTCATCTGGTGGCGATTTCCGGCATGAACATCGGTTGGGTAGCCGGCCTGGTGTATCTGATTGCATTTCGCCTGTGGGCAGCGCTCGGACGGGTGTCATTACGATGGCCGGCACCGATGGTGGCGGCATGGTGTGCGCTGCTGGCCGGAGCCGGTTATGCGGCACTGGCCGGCTTTGCCATTCCAACTCAACGTGCGCTGGTCATGCTGGCTGCCGGCATGGCTGCCGTATTATTGGGGCGGCGGGTCACCCCTTCGGTCATGCTCGCGCTGGCCCTGCTGACCGTGCTGGTGTTCGACCCGTTGTCGGTGTTGGCCCCGGGTTTCTGGCTGTCGTTTGCGGCGGTGGCGGTCATTCTGTATGCCGTCAGTCGACAGTTTGACCGACCGTGGCGAGAAAAGATCGTTGCCTGGGGAAAGTTGCAATGGGCGATTGCACTCGGAATGCTTCCGTTACTGTTGCTGTTGTTCCAGCAGGTGAGTGTCAGCGGTCCTGTAGCGAATCTTGTCGCTATTCCGGTCATCGAAATCATCGTGATTCCGGCAACCTTGCTGGGCGTTGTGGCATCCACGACTCTGCCTGACAGTGTGGCGTCCTGGCCTTTCCTGTTGGCCCACCAGACGCTCACCTGGTTGTGGCCGTGGCTCGAAACGCTGGCGCGGTTACCGATAACATTGTGGAGCCAGCATGCCCCGCCTCTATGGGCAGTGCTCGCGGCGTTGGTGGGTGCAGCGCTGTTGCTGGCGCCACGCGGGTGGCCGGCGCGGTGGTTGGGGCTTCTCTGGCTGTTGCCGATGGTTCTGCTCCGCCCGGCCGCACCAACGGCGGGTGCCGCCTGGCTGACTCTGCTCGATGTCGGCCAGGGCCTGGCAGTCGTGGTGCGTACGGCGACGCATACCCTGGTCTATGACACCGGTGCGCGCTACAGCGCCCGATTCGATGCCGGAAGCGCCGTGATATTGCCGTACCTGCGCCACGAAGGACTGAGACGGGTAAGTACCCTGATTATCAGCCACGGTGACAACGATCATATCGGCGGCAGTTCCGCCTTGCTGGCCCGCCTGCCGGTGGATCGTATTCTGTCGAGCGTGCCGGGACGTTTGCCGGCGGCGGAACCCTGCCGGAGCGGACAGTTCTGGACGTGGGACGACGTGCGGTTCGAAATCCTCCATCCGGCCAACGGAGGGAAACTGCGTGGAAACGACCGCAGTTGTGTACTGCGTATTGAAACCCGTTATGGTCAGGCGCTGTTGCCGGGGGATATCAGCGCCCGGGCCGAGCGATTCCTGGTACGTGAACAACCACAGCGGCTGGCCGCCACAGTTCTGGTCGCACCACATCATGGCAGCCGTTCCTCTTCGACTGAACCTTTCATCGACCGCATCAATCCAAAGTTGGTATTGCTGCCGGTTGGATACCGAAACCGCTACCGGCATCCGCACCCGGACGTGCTGGCCCGCTATCGTGAACGGGGAATAGAAGTGGTGGATTCACCCAGTGCCGGCGCAATCCAGGTCCGGTTCGACCCGGCGGGATGGCGCGTGGATCGTGACCGTGACCTTCGCCGGCGCTACTGGCACCGGCGCTAGCGCCTTTCCGCAGTCCTGCGTGTCTGATAGATTACGCGCGGTTTCCGATTTCTAACCGACCAAAAGGTGCTGACGCGTGTTTGAACTGATCAAAGCCGGCGGCTGGGTAATGTGGCCGCTGATTCTGTGCTCGGTCGCGGCCCTCGCGATCATCGGCGAACGACTGTGGACCCTGCAAAAAAAGAACATCATTCCGCCGGAACTGCTGAACCAGGTTCAGCAATGGCTGGAGCGCAAGGAAATCGACGAATCGCGCCTCACGCTGTTGCGGGAAAGCTCGCCGCTGGGCCGCATCCTCGCGACCGGCGTGGTCAATCGCCAGCACGATCATGAAGTCATTAAAGAAGCGATCGAGGACGCCGGCCGTCACGTGGTGCCGGAGCTGGATCGCTACCTCAATACACTTGGCACCATCGCCGCCATTTCGCCGTTTCTGGGTTTGCTCGGAACCGTGCTGGGCATGATTCAGATGTTTGCCGGCATCGGCTCGCATGGCCTCGGCGATCCGTCGATCGTGGCGGGCGGTATCTCGCAGGCCTTGATCGCCACGGCCAGTGGACTGGCCGTGGCGATTCCGAGCCTGATGGCCTATCGTTACCTGCGCGGTCGTGTTGATGTGCTGCTGGTGGAGATGGAGCAGGAAGCGTTGAAACTGGTCGAGATTCTGCGCGGCAAGCGCGAGCGCAGCTGATATGGAATTTCGTCCGCGCTTTCGCGAAGAGCCGGAAATCAACCTGATTCCGCTCATCGACGTGCTGTTGATGACACTGATCTTCCTGCTGGTCACCACCAGTTTTTCACACGAGGCGCGCCTGCGCCTGCAGCTGCCGGAGGCGGGGGTCGACACGAAAATCGAGGCTGCCACCCTGCGAATTGCGATCGACGCACGCGGCCAGTACTTCATCAACAACCAGCAATTGCTGAACACCACGCCCGAGACCCTGCGTGCCGCGATGCAACAGACCGTGGGCGGGCGCAAAGATCCGGTGGTGGTCATTCAGGCCGACCGCAAAACCCCGCACGAGGCCGTGGTGCGCGTGATGGAAGCCGCCCGCCGACTTGGATATACCCATCTGACCTTCGCCACTCAGGCGCCAGGCAGCGAACCGTAACGTGAACCAACCCTCCGAATTCGTCTCAACCGCGCGGCTGTATCGACGACTGATGTCCTATGTCTGGCCGCACAAGTGGGTATTCCTGTCCTCGATCCTCGGCATGGCGGTCGTATCGGCCACGGAAGGCGGGTTTGCCTGGATCATGAAGCCGCTGATCGATGGCGGCTTTGTGAAGAATGATGCCACCAGCATCCGCTACGTCCCGATCCTCATTGTCGCCATCTTTATCGCACGCGGGATATTTGGCTTTCTGGCCGGTTACGCTACCAACTGGGTGGGGCGCCAGGTGATCTACCAGATCCGCAGCCAGATGTTTGCGCGATTGGTGAACCTGCCGAGCCGATTCTATGACGCGCATTCCTCGGGTATTCTGATTTCCAAGCTCATCTACGATGTCGAGCAGGTGATGGCGGCCGCCACCAAGGCGTTCACGTCGCTGGTCAAGGACAACCTCTCACTGATTTTTCTGTTCAGCTGGATGCTGTATCTCAACTGGCGGCTGACACTGTTATTCCTGCTGCTTGCTCCAGTCATTGCCATCTCCGTACGCGTGATCAGCCGGCGTTTTCGCAAGACCAGCCACCAGATCCAGCAGTCGATGGGGGAGATCACCCATGTGGTGCAGGAAGCCACGGAGGGACAGCGAGTCGTGAAAATCTTTGGCGCACAGCCGGCGGAGATCCGTACCTTCGACTCGGTGAATCGCCGCAACCTGAACCAGGCCATGAAAAAAGCGATCGCCGCGGCCGTGAACGTGCCGGTGGTGGAGTTGCTGGCTGCCATTGGTGTAGCAACCGCTATTTACTTTGCCATGCAACAGTCGACGGCCGGCCGACTGACGGCCGGCGAGTTCACGTCCTACATCACCGCCATGGCGCTGATGATGCCGGCCATCAAACGCCTCAGCATGATGAACGAAGTCGTGCAGACCGGCCTGGCGGCCTCGCAAAGCGTGTTCGGACTCATGGACGAAAGTCCGGAAGCTGATCCCGGAACCCATCAGCTGGATACCGCGCGCGGCCTTGTCGAATACAGCGATGTAACGTTTCACTATCCGACGGCCAGCGGGCCGGTGCTGGACCGGATTTCGTTTCGAATCGAACCGGGGCAAACCGTGGCGCTGGTCGGCGCCTCCGGCAGCGGCAAGACAACCATCGCCAACCTGTTGCCGCGCTTCTACATGGTGGAGGCCGGTGAAATCCTTCTCGATGGCGTGAATATCAACAGCCTGCGCCTCGCCAACCTGCGCAGCCATATAGCGCTGGTCAGCCAGGAAACGGTGCTGTTCGATGATTCCATTCGCAACAACATTGCCTACGGCAAGGACGGGCCGGTCGACGACGCACGGCTGCTTGAAGCCGCGCGAGCTGCCCACGTTCTGGATTTTGCCGAGCAACAGCCCGATGGGCTCGAAACCCTGGTCGGGGAGCGTGGCGTGCGACTGTCTGGTGGCCAACGCCAGCGCATCGCCATTGCCCGTGCGCTGTACAAGAATGCCCCGATCCTGATTCTCGATGAAGCCACCTCGGCGCTCGATACCGAATCTGAGCGCATCGTGCAGGAGGCCATGCGCACGCTGATGCGAAACCGTACAACCCTGGTCATTGCCCACCGTCTCTCCACCATCGAAAACGCCCATCGCATCGTGGTGTTGGAGCGTGGCCGAATCATCGAGAGTGGCAGCCACGCCGAACTTATTGCCCGCGACGGCCAGTACGCGCGTCTGTACCGTTTGCAGTTCAGCGACACTACCACCTGAGACGATGGCCTGGCTTGAGCGCCACTGGGACCGCCTGACACCAGTCAGTCTTGCGCTCCTGCCACTAAGCCTGCTGTTCTGTCTGGTCGTTGGGCTGCGCTGCTTGCTATACCGTGCCGGCATCCTGTCACGCATTCGGCTCGACGTTCCGGTGATCGTTGTAGGCAATATTACGGTGGGTGGCACTGGCAAGACGCCCCTGGTGTTGTGGATCGCCGATCTGCTCAAGCGCTCCGGCTACCGCCCTGGCATCGTCACCCGTGGCTATCGGGGCGCCAGCCGGCATTGGCCGCGAGCGGTCACGCCATCGACGGACGCCAGCGAGGTTGGCGACGAGGCGGTGTTGCTGGCCCGCCGCAGTGGCTGCCCGGTCATGGCCGGACCGGACCGCGTGGCATCCGGCCGGTTGCTGATTGAACAGGGATGCACAGTGCTGGTCAGTGACGACGGCTTGCAACATTACCACCTGGATCGTGATATCGAGATTGCCGTGATCGACGGTACCCGCCGATTCGGTAATGGGTTGTGCCTGCCGGCCGGTCCGCTGCGCGAGCCGGTAGGGCGTTTGCGGACGGTGACGTTGCGCGTCGCTCAGGGCGTGCCGGAGCCAGGGGAGATCGGTATGTCCCTGGTTCCCGGCCAGGTCTATCGACTACAGAATCCGGTTGAACAGGCCGACCTGGATGACTTTCGCGTCGGTTCGGTGCACGCCGTGGCCGGGATCGGCAATCCGGAGCGTTTCTTTTCCAGCCTGCGCTCCCTTGGTGTCGATGTCATCCCGCATGCTTTTCCTGACCATCATGCCTTCCAGGCTTGCGATCTTGTATTTGGCGATGACATTCCGGTCCTCATGACCGAGAAAGATGCGGTAAAATGCCAGACATTCGCCAGACCGCACTTCTGGGTACTGCCAGTCACGGCGCAACCGGTCGCAGAACTGACAGAACGCCTCCTGAACCGGCTTAAGGAATCAATTCATGGATAAGAGACTCCTGGACATTCTCGTTTGCCCGCTTTGCAAGGGCCCGTTGAAATATGACAAGACCCGGTCGGAGCTGATCTGCAAAGCCGATCGATTGGCCTATCCGATCCGCGATGACATTCCTGTCATGCTTGAAGATGAGGCGCGTCGGCTCGAAGAAGAAGAGATGGCCTGATCGGCAAGGTCATTGTCCGCATGCACATCATCATCCCTGCACGTTACGCCTCGACACGCCTTCCCGGCAAGCCGCTGCTCGATATTGCCGGCCAGCCGATGATCGTGCGCGTGGTGGAGCGCGCTCTGCAAAGCGGCGCCAAGCGGGTGGTGGTTGCCACCGACGATTCCCGGATCTACGAAGCGGTCAGGTCTTTCGGGGCCGAAGCGGTGATGACCCGCGCCGACCATCCTTCCGGCACGGACCGGCTCGCCGAAACCGTGACCCAGCTTGACCTGAACGATGACGATATCGTCGTCAATCTGCAGGGCGACGAGCCGCTGATGCCTCCGGACCTGATTCGCAGCGTATCCACCGCGCTCGCCGCTCATCCGATGGCGGTGATGGCCACCGCCTGCCATGCCATCACCGATCGCGAGGATTTCCTTAATCCTAACGTGGTCAAGGTGGTGACTGACTGCGAAGGCTTTGCCTTGTATTTCAGCCGCGCACCGATTCCCTGGCCACGCGATGTGATGTCTGGACTGCGAAGTGATCCGATCCGCGCCTTTCGCCATATCGGGCTTTATGCCTATCGCGCCGGCTTTATTGGCGAATATGCTGCATGGCCGGCATGCCCCCCGGAAACCACCGAATCCCTTGAGCAACTGCGGGTGCTGTGGCATGGACGGAAAATTGCGGTGGTCGAGGCAGAGGCGGCGCCGGCTGCCGGCGTGGACACACCGGAAGATCTTGAGCGGGTTCGCGCGATCTATGCCCGCGCCAAACACTGAGCAACGTCAACCCCATGGTCAAGGTACTGTTTGTCTGTCTCGGTAACATCTGCCGTTCGCCCACAGCCGAGGGCGTATTCCGAAAAGTCGTGGAACGTGCCGAGCTGCAGCAGCGCATTGAAATCGATTCCGCAGGCACGCACGCCTACCACATCGGTGCACCACCGGATACACGCGCACAGGAGGCGGCGCGACGACGCGGGATAGAGCTCAGCGGCTTGCGCGGTCGCAAGGCTACACGCCTGGACATCGAACGCTTTGACTATATTCTGGCCATGGATGAGGAGAACCTGCAGAACCTCATGGCCATCTGTCCCTCAGGCCTCGAAGACAAGGTTCGCCTGTTCCTGGAATTTGCACCGTCCCGACCAGAACGTGAAGTACCGGACCCTTATTTTGGCGGCGAACAAGGCTTTGAGCGCGTACTCGATATGATTGAAGAAGCCGCCAACGGTCTGCTGGCGCATCTGCGCCAGCATCACCAGCTCTAGGTGTAACCAGCTCAACGCTGACAAAAAAATGCCGCCGAATATTTTCGGCGGCATTTTTATTTTGATACCACTGAACCTGTTTAGTCGTTCTTGGGCTCAGTCGGCTCGCGGCGTGTCTCAACCTTCACGACGGGCTCGATAGAAGGTGCCGGTGGTGGTGTATACACCGGCTGTGTCGGCTCGATCATGCTGACCGGTGCGCTCTGCGGTGCCGCGGGTGCCGGTTCCATCGGGCGTGACTCGGACACAGGTTCGCTCATGGTGACGGTGCTGTGGCGAACTTCATCACGCTCCTTGCCGGACGACTCGTGATTGTCGTGCCCCTGTGGGCGCGGTGCACCTTCCGGTCGACGGGCACCACCTCGGCCACGACGTCCGCGACGGCGACGACCACCGCCTTCAGGACGCTCACGGCCCGGTGCGCCGGCCTGTGGACGCTCGCCATTGCCACCGCCTGCTTGAGTCGGTCGTCCCTCGCCACGGGCCTCGCTCGGTTGTGACGGCGGTTGGGGACGGCGTTCACTACCATGATGGGGCGGGCGCGGGCCACGCTGATCACGTTGGCGATGGTCCGGGCGACGGTGTGGGTGCGGACCACGCGGCGGCCGCGCCTGGGGTGCCGGTGCAGCCACGACTTCCTTCGCCTTGGGGCCTCCCAGCAGCGCACCAAAAAGACGCTTGAGCAATCCCGGTTTTTCGGCAACGACTGGTACCGGCGGAGCGGCATGGGCAATTTCGCGAACCGCCGGCTTTTCAGCCTGGGGTAGCGGAGCTGTTCGCTCGTGACGGCGCGGTTCTTCCTCTTCTGCCTCGACCAGTTCAACCTCGTAGCTCGGTATGTCGATTTCCTCGTCGTATTCCTCGCTCTTCAGCCGGCGTACGTGGTAGTGCGGAGTTTCCATTTCCGGATCCGGAATGATCAGCACCGGCGTACCGAGTCGGGTTTCGATGGCGCTGATTTCATAGCGCTTCTCATTCAACAGGAAAGTCGCTGTGTCTACCGGCAAGTGCACATGCAGGGCAGCGGTGTTTTCCTTCATCGCCTCTTCCTGGATTGAACGCAACACGTACAGGGCCAGCGACTGAATCGTGCGGATATGGCCCATGCCTTCGCAACGCGGGCAGACTTCCATGCTGGCTTCACCCAGAGACGGACGCAACCGCTGACGCGACATCTCCAACAGACCAAAGCGCGAAATGCGTCCAACCTGGACGCGTGCCCGGTCGGCTTTGAGCGCCTCAATCAGGCGGTTCTCGACCGCGCGCTTGCTGCGCTCCGGGGTCATGTCGATAAAATCGATCACGATCAGTCCGCCCAGATCGCGCAGTCGCAACTGACGCGCCAGTTCATCGGCGGCCTCGAGATTGGTGTTGAGCGCAGTCTCTTCGATATCCGATCCCTTGGTGGCGCGCGCCGAGTTGACGTCGATGGTGACCAGCGCTTCGGTCTTGTCGAACACGATGGCGCCGCCGGACTCGAGGCGCACCTCGCGGGAGTAGGCCGACTCGATCTGGTGCTCGATCTGGAAGCGCGAGAACAGGGGAGTCTCGTCCTTGTACTGCTTGAGCTTGCCGATATTCTGTGGCATCACCTGTTGCATGAAGCGCTGCGCGCGCTCGAAGATCTCCGGATTGTCGATCAGAATCTCGCCGATATCGGCGCGCAGATAATCACGGATGGCCCGGATCACGAGATTGGATTCTTGATAGATCAGGAACGGAGCCGAACGATCGGCGGCCGCCTTGCTGATGGCGTCCCACAGGTGAACCAGGTAATCCAGATCCCATTGCAGTTCTTCGGCACTGCGGCCGATGCCGGCGGTGCGGATAATGACTGAATAATCCTGCGGGATATTGAGCTGGGCCATGGCTTCGCGCATCTCAGCCCGCTCCTCGCCTTCAATCCGGCGTGAAATACCACCACCGCGCGGGTTGTTTGGCATCAGCACCAGATAGCGTCCGGCCAGCGAGATGAAGGTGGTAAGGGCCGCACCCTTGGTGCCGCGCTCTTCCTTCTCAACCTGGACGATCAGCTCCTGGCCTTCCTTGACGACATCCTTGATCCGGACCTGGCCCATGGGGGTCTTGGAGTCATAGTCCTTGAAGTAGATGCGGGAAATTTCCTTGAGGGGCAGGAAACCCTGGCGCTCGGAACCGTAGTCCACGAATGCCGCCTCGAGCGACGGCTCTACGCGCGTGATCTTGGCCTTGTAGATGTTGCCTTTCTTCTGCTGGTAGGAAGATGATTCAATATCGAGGTCGAGGAGTTTCTGACCATCGACAATAGCGACACGCAACTCTTCTGGATGAGTTGCGTTGAACAGCATGCGCTTCATTGTGTTTGTCTCCGACGCCCGGCGCGCACTCGCGCACCTTGGCCGGGACCGCCAAACCGCTAACTTCTACCTGGCCGCGCGCCCCAAGGGCAGTATTGCGGCCGGCTCGCAGCTGTCGGCGATTCCGACACAGGAGCATCAATTCTGGGCATCGCTCTGGAAAGTAGGGTGAGCAATGCAAAACCCGTCGTCCGGCCAGTCTTACCCGGCCGGTGTGGTCAGCGTGCTCCTGAACCCCGCAGGGTGGTTGCGCCAGACCCGCGTCGGCGCACTGATCCGCCGACACAAAAACCGTTTACTGTTGTGCACTTGCCGTGGTTTGCTCAACGGACGCGTGCACATAGATGACTATATCAGCCGGCCGCTATCCCTGCAATTCTGTTATGATTTTTTGATGAAAGCGGTCAAAACCCCCTCAGAATCACAGAAAACCGGGGTCCAGTACGTCACCATCGATTCCAGTCATGCCGGCCAGCGCCTCGACAATTTCCTGCTGACAGCCCTCAAGGGGGTGCCCCGTACCCACGTCTACCGAATTCTGCGCAAGGGCGAGGTTCGGGTTAACAAGGGTCGAGCCAAGGCAGATTACCGGCTTGAGGAGGGCGATGTGGTGCGCCTCCCCCCGGTTCGCCGTGGAGGTTCGGCCGGTCAGGAAGTGGCCGCCAAGGCCGTCGCCAGCGGGAAATTTGACTGGTTAAACGAGCGGGTGCTCTATGAAGATGAGCATTTGCTGGTTTTGGACAAGCCGGCCGGTCTGGCCGTGCACGGTGGCAGCGGCGTCAGTGTCGGATTGATTGAAGCCTTACGCCTGCTTCGCCCGCAAAATCCGTTTCTCGAACTGGCTCATCGTCTGGACCGGGATACTTCGGGGTGCCTGATCGTGGCGAAGTCCCGCACGGCACTGGTCCGTTTGCACGACCTGCTGCGGGATGGTCACTTGGACAAGTTTTATCTGGCGCTGGTACGCGGACACTGGCAGGGCGGAGCCCGCTCTGTCGATGTCGCATTGGAAAAGAACCGTCCCGCGGGCGGTGAACGCCGCGTGGAAGTTGGCGAAGAGGGCAAGGAATCGGCCAGTCGATTCAAGCCCATCGAAAAATTCTCGGACGTCACGCTGGTTGAAATACATCTGCTCACCGGTCGCATGCACCAGGCCCGTGTCCATGCGGCGCACATTGGCCATCCAATTGCCGGGGACGAAAAATATGGCGATCCCACCTTCAATCAGGGCATGAAAGAACTGGGGCTGATGCGCCTGTTTCTGCATGCGGCCCGGCTCGAATTCCGGCACCCGCTGAGTGGTCGCGCATTGTTTGTCACGGCACCACATCCTCCCGAGCTGGAACGCACGCTTGAACAGCTTCGTCACCGTCCTGAAATGGTTTCTGCCACATGAATTCCACGCACGATCTGATCGTTTTTGACTGGGATGGCACGCTCATGGACTCGGAAGCCAAGATTGTGCGTTGCCTCCAGGGCGCGGCGCATGATATCGGAGCAACCGATCCGGGCCCGGCGGCCATCCGCCACATCATCGGACTCGGTCTGCAGGAAGCCGTACAAACATTGTTCCCCGAGGAGCCGGCGTCGCGGCGCACATTGCTGATTGATCGCTATCGTCAGCATTTTCTGGAACTAGATCAGACGGCGATGCCGCTGTTCCCGGGAGTTCGTGATGGCCTCATGACACTGGCGGAGCACGGTTATCTCCTGGCCGTGGCCACTGGCAAGGCCCGCCGCGGACTGGATCGGGTGCTGGACGATACCGACACCCGCCACCTGTTTGTCGCCTCACGCTGTGCTGACGAGGCCTTTTCAAAACCGCACCCGCGAATGCTGGATGACATCCTGGAGTTCACCGGTATCGACAGGCGGCGGGCCATCATGGTGGGCGATACGGTATACGACATGCAGATGGCGCGTAACGCCGGTGTCGCCGGTCTGGCGGTTAGCTACGGGGTTCATTCCCGCGAACACCTGCTGGAAAACGGTGCACTGGCCTGCCTTGATTCCTTTCCGGATGTACTGGCCTGGTTCGATGCAATGAGAAGCCATCGTGCGGCAACCCGGTGACCGGCTCTGTGACAGCACCGTGCTGGTCGACGGCGGTACGGGTTTTCGCTTTGAACTGGAGATCGACGGCCGGCGGGAACCGGCTTTTGCCATTCGGCATGATGGCGTTGCTCGCGCCTACTTGAATCGCTGTGCCCACAAATTGGTCGAACTGGACTGGCTGGAAGGCCAGTTTTTCGATGAATCTCGGCGCCATCTCATCTGTGCCACCCATGGGGCCCTGTATGATCCGGCTACCGGAGCCTGTATACAGGGGCCCTGCAAGGGTGGGCGACTGGTGTCCTTGATTGTCGACGAACGGGATGGCGGGGTCTGGCTCGCCGAGAGCGGCAGGATTATGCTCAAATGACAACACTCACATGCGGTCACTGCACATGGAACCAAAACAAGAGCAATCCGAAACGGGTCAGGCCTGGGAGCGTAGCGTACTGGAAAAACTGGCCACGGCATCGCTGAACGAGGCACGCAAGGCTCGTCGTTGGAGCATTTTTTTCAAACTGTTTTTTGCCGTCTACCTGCTGATCCTTCTGCTGATGTTCATGGCCGGTAATGTCGGCGAAAAGGCTCTGGCTGGAAAGTACACCGCACTGATTGAGCTGGATGGCGAAATTGCTCCCGACTCACCCGCCAGTGCCGATGCCGTGATCAGCGGCTTGCGCGCAGCGTTCGAGGAAAAGGCGGCCGTCGGCGTGATTCTGCGCGCCAATTCACCGGGCGGAAGTCCGGTTCAGGCTGCCGCCATCTATGACGAAATCCTGCGCTTGCGCGAAAAGTATCCAGACAAGCCGTGCTATGCCGTCGTGACCGATGTCTGTGCATCCGGTTGTTACTATGCCGTTGCTGCCACCGATCGTATCTACGCGAATCCGGCGAGCCTGGTTGGGTCCATCGGTGTACTGATGGATGGTTTCGGTTTCGTGGAGGGCATGAAAAAACTCGGGATCGAGCGGCGCCTGCTGACTGCTGGTGAAAACAAAGGGATGCTGGACCCGTTCTCGCCACTCGACACCAAATCGCGCCGGCATGCCCAGAAAATGCTGGGCGAGATACACCAGCAGTTCATCGATGCCGTCAAACAGGGTCGGGGTGATGCGCTCAAGAAAGACCGCGAGATATTTTCCGGCCTGTTTTGGACTGGCGCCAAGGCCAAGGAGCTCGGTTTGGTCGATGAATTCGGCAGCGCCGGATCCGTGGCGCGTGAAGTCATCGGTGCCGAGGAGATCGTCGACTTTACCGTCCATGAGAATCTGCTGCGGCGTCTGGCGGAACGGTTCGGTGCCGCCATGGGGCGTTCCGTGGCTACGGAATTACGCCTGCAGGGGTCTCGTCCCGCGGTCCGCTAAGGGCGCTGGAGCACGTCGACTCCTTCGTTTTCCAGCATCCGCACCAAACGGATTAACGGTAAACCGATCAGCGTGGCCGGGTCATCGCCTTCGAACCGCTCGAGCAGCGCAACGCCCAGGCCCTCGGACTTGACGCTGCCAGCGCAGTGGTACGGCTGCTCCTTGCGCAGATAATTTTCGATCTGGCGGTCGTTGAGTTGCCGGAACACCACCCGGAACGGCACCACCTCGCTCTGGATCCGACCGCTGGCAGTATTGACCAGCGCCAGACCGGTGTAGAGGGATACCGCCTTGCCGGAGGCTGTTTTCAGTTGTTCGACTGCGCGTTCATGGGAATACGGCTTGCCAACGATTTTCCGGTCATGTACCGCCACCTGATCCGATCCGATAATCAGGGCGTCCTGCTGCCTGGCAGCAACCGCCTGTGCCTTGGCAATCGCCAGCCGCTCGACCAGTTGCTCTGGTGTTTCTCCCGGCCGGGGGGTTTCATCCACATCCGGAATCATGGTTTCGAACGGGATCATCAGCCGTTCAAGCAGCTCACGTCGGTAAAGGGATGAAGAGGCCAATATCAGTTTCATGAAAGCACAGACCTGACTCCACTGCTGGAGTCGTAATGATTCCTATCCAATCTCAACGAGCGCTTCGTCCGGGTTGACGCTGTCGCCCTTCGTGACATGAATGGCCTTGATCGTTCCAGCCACCGGGGCGGGAACCTCGTTTTCCATCTTCATTGCCTCGATCACCAGAACCGGGTCACCGGCCTTGACCAGGTCACCGGCCTTGACCAGGACATCGACGATGGTACCCGGCATGGAGCTGGTCACATCTCCTTCCTTGCTCGCTTTGGGTCGGCGAGAAGCCTTTGTACCCGGCTTGCTTTCAACTTCACCTCCCGCACTCGGCATTACCTCGCCCAGTGTCTCAACCAGAATTTCTTCAGGCACTCCATCGAGCGTCACATAGAATGGCCGTCGTTCAGCCGCGCGATGCCCGGCACCGGTGATTTTGATGTGGTAGGTTTCGCCGTGCACGGTAACATTGAAATCCGTTGGCGCCAGGGACACCGGGCTGTGGCCGGGATGCGAGCCGGGCAGTGGAAGCAATTCCTCCGCTTTGAGCGTTCCGGCAGCGCGTTCTTCGAGAAACTTGCGGCCAATCTCGGGAAACATGGCGTAGGTCAGAACGTCTTCCTCCGACTTGGCCAGGTTACTGATATCGTGGCGCAACCGGTCCATCTCGGGTTTGAGCCGATCGGCGGGGCGACAGGTGATCACCTCGTCATTGCCAATGGCCATTTGCCGTACTGCATCATTGATGCTGCCGGGTGCCTGGCCGTAACGGCCCTGCAGGTAGAGCTTGACCTCGTTGGTGATGCTTTTATAACGCTTACCGGTCAGTACATTCAGCACCGCCTGAGTGCCGACAATCTGTGATGTGGGAGTCACCAGCGGAGGGTAACCGAGATCCTCGCGTACACGGGGGATTTCAGCGAGCACCTCGTGCATCCGGTTCAGGGCGCCCTGTTCCTTGAGCTGATGTGAGAGGTTGGAAATCATGCCGCCCGGCACCTGGTTGACCTGGACGCGCGTGTCGATACCGTTGTACTCGCTTTCGAACTGGTGATACTTCTTGCGAACTTCGTGAAAGTACATGCCGATGTCCTGTAGCAACGGCAGATTGAGACCGGTGTCGTATGGCGTGTCATGGAACGCGACAACCATGCTCTCGGTCGGGGAGTGCGAAGTCCCCCACGACATCGAACTGATCGTGGTGTCCACATGACGGCAGCCATTCTCGACCGCCTTGTACATGGAAATGTTTGCCACACCGACGGTGGTATGCGAATGGAAATGCAACGGCAGCTTGACGCTCTTGGAGAGCGCCGCGAACAGCTCGCCGGCGCGCCCCGGTGTCAACAAACCGGCCATGTCCTTGATCGCGATCGAGTGGCAACCCATTTTTTCGAGCTGCACGGCCTGCTTCACAAAATGCTTGATGGTGTGCACCGGACTGGTGGTGTAGCAGATAGCGCCCTGGGCATGTTTGCCGGAGCGGATCACGGCCTGGACTGAGGTCTCCAGATTGCGGAGATCGTTCATGGCATCAAAGATGCGGAACACATCGACGCCGTTTTCCGCGGCCTTGCCGACAAATGCTTCCACAACGTCGTCCGAGTAATGGCGATATCCCAGAAGATTCTGCCCCCGTAACAACATCTGTATAGGAGTGCGGGGCAACGCCGACTTGAGTTTGCGCAGTCGTTCCCACGGGTCCTCTTTGAGAAAGCGGATGCAGGCGTCGAAAGTGGCGCCACCCCAGGCCTCCAGCGACCAGAATCCCACCTGATCCAGTTTGGGACAGATCGGCAGCATGTCTTCCGTGCGCATACGGGTCGCAATCAGCGACTGATGGGCATCGCGCAAGATGAGATCAGTGATCTGAACCTTGTTCCTTTTTGGCGCCATGGTGAATGTGCCTGGTGTTTACAGTCCGTGATGCGCGGCAATGGCCGCCGCGATGGCTGCCGCCAAATTGGCGGGCGGGCGGCGGACGGAGTAGTTTACCAGCTCCGGATGTTGCTCAACGAATCCGGTGTCGAAGCTCGCTGCACGGAACTCCGGAGTCTTGAGAATTTCCTGATGGTAGGGGATGGTGGTCTTGACACCCTGCACACCCATGTCTCGAAGAGCTCGCTGGGCACGGGCAATAGCCTTCTCCCAGGTCAGCGCCCAGATAATGAGCTTGACGCACATCGAGTCGTAGTAACGCGGAAACTCGTAGCCAGTGTAGATGCCGGCATCGGTGCGTACACCTGGACCACCCGGTGCATAGTAGCGGGTGATACGGCCGAAGTTTGGCAGGAAGTCGTTTTTCGGATCTTCGGCATTAATGCGAAACTGGATGGCATATCCGTGATGACGAATTTCGTCTTGGCGGTATGACAGCGGCTCGCCATCGGCGACCCGGATCTGCTCCTGGACGATATCGACCCCGGTGATCTGCTCGCTGACGGTATGTTCCACCTGCAGGCGGGTATTCATTTCCATGAAATAGAAACGGCCAGTGTGATCCAGCAGAAATTCAACGGTGCCGGCATTTTCATAACCCACCGCACGTGCCGCCCGCACCCCGAGCTCACAAACATAGCGGCGCTGCTCGGAATTCAATTGCGGGGAGGGCGCGATCTCAACCAGTTTTTGATGACGCCGCTGAATCGAACAATCACGCTCAAAGAGATGGACCACGTTGCCATGTCGGTCGCCGAGAATCTGTACTTCGATATGCCGTGGGTTAACAACGGCCTTTTCAAGAAAGACGTCGGCTGAGCCGAATGCTTTGGTGGCCTCGGACACCACGCGCTCATAACTCCGCCGGAGATCCTCTTCGTTGCTGCAACGGCGAATCCCCCGGCCACCGCCACCGGACGTCGCCTTGAGCATCACCGGGTAGCCGATCTCACGCGCCAGATTCACGGCCTCATTCAGCGAACGCAGGCTACCGGAACTGCCCGGTACCACCGGTACACCCGCGGCGATCATGGTTTTTCGGGCTTCGACCTTGTCGCCCATGGCGCGAATGACCCGGGCGGAGGGGCCAATAAAGACAATTCCGCGTTTGGCGCAGATTTCAGCCAATTGTGGGTTTTCCGAGAGGAACCCGTACCCCGGGTGCAGGGCATCGCACCCGCTCGATACCGCCAGGTTCACGATCCGGTGGGCATTGAGGTAGCCACCTACCGGGTCTGGACCGAGGTTATAGGCCTCGTCGGCCTTTTTGACATGCAGGGCGTTACGGTCGGCATCTGAATAGATTGCCACCGATTTAATGCCCATTTCGGCACAGGCGCGAACAATCCGTACCGCGATCTCGCCGCGATTGGCGACCAGAATCTTGCTGAACACAGTTGCTCCGCAGTTGACTGGGCCAATAGGGGATGGCCGGCACGGGTCGGTTGTATGACAGTCGCCCGTTTGACTGTTTTACGGAATGCCGGGGAGGGTGTCAATAACCGGTTTTGGAATTAACGCTTATTTTGACAGGAGTTACGTGCGAAGTTATCATGCGCAGCTTATGTCTGAGCGGTTGCCCCGTGAAATCGACCCGCTGCGTCTGGCGGATGAAGGGGTCCGTCTCGAGGGAGAAATCCCGGGGGAGCTGTTTCCCCGCTTACTGGAGTCGTGTGCGCCCGGATCGAAACCCGAAAGTGTCTCGATTGTACTGAATTTTGAACGGACTACACATGGCGTCAGACTGCTTCACGGAAAAATTGAAACCCGCCTGACGGTCACTTGTCAGCGCTGTTTGGGCCCAATGCCGCTTGTGCTGGTAACAAACCCGCTCATGGTGTTGCTGGCTCCTGGCGATCAGCCATCCGGTGGACCGGAAGAGGCCGAAACGCAGGTAGTGGACGGCCCGATCCGCCTGAGTGAATGGGTGGAAGATGAATTGATCCTCGCTATGCCCATGATTCCGGTGCATGACGATGAGAAGTGCAGTACCCCGAGCACCGGGCTGTTGCCGGAATCGGATACTGAAGGAAAACAGAATCCGTTTGCCGCGTTAGGCGGATTCAAACCGAAAAACTGAGAACCAGTCGTTAACCTGAACGAGGAATACCATGGCTGTCCAGAAAAGCCGCAAGTCACCATCACGTCGCGGAATGCGCCGCTCGCACGATTCCCTGAATCCGACACACCTGTCGATCGAACCCACCAGCGGTGAAAATCATCGCCGTCACCACATCAGCGCCAGCGGTTTCTATCGCGGTCGCAAAGTGATTGACGTCAAGGCCGACTGAAGCCACGCCCTGCGATTTCCCGGAGGATAGCGCACGTGGCGGTCACTATCGCCCTCGATGCCATGGGTGGCGATCATGGCCCGACCGTCACGATACCGGGCGCACTCGCCGCGCTCAATCAGCATCCTGATCTCAAACTCATTCTCGTCGGACAGCGCGAACTCCTGACGCAGGAGCTTGCACGACACAAATCGGGCGAACACGATCGCCTGTCCATCCAGCACGCGTCGGAAGTGGTTACCATGGACGAGCCACCGGCTCAGGCCCTGCGTGGTAAAAAAGACTCCTCCATGCGTGTGTCCATCAACCTTGTCAAACAGGGTGCTGCACAGGCTGCCGTTTCGTCAGGCAACACTGGTGCACTGATGGCAACAGCGCGTTTCGTGCTGAAGACATTACCCGGCATCGATCGGCCGGCCATTATTGCCGCGCTGCCCACCATCCACGGGCACGTTCATGTGCTCGATCTCGGCGCCAATGTTGATTCCACACCGGAACAATTGCTGCAATTCGGCATCATGGGATCGTTGCTGGTGGGTGCGCTTGACCACAAGGAACGTCCGGCGATCGCCCTGTTAAACGTCGGTGTCGAGGACATCAAGGGTAACGAAGTGGTTAAGAAAGCCGATGAACTGTTCCGAACCAGCAACCTCAACTACCAAGGTTATGTCGAGGGTGACGAGATTTATCTCGGTAAACATAACGGCCAGGTCGATGTGATTGTATGCGACGGATTTGTCGGCAATGTCGCCCTCAAAACCAGCGAAGGCCTGGCCCGCATGATCGCGCAGGTTATGAAGGAAGAATTCCGTCGCCACCCACTGGCCATGCTGGCAGGATTAATTGCATTGCCGGTGCTCAAGGCCTTCCGGCACCGACTCGACACACGTAACTATAACGGTGCCAGTCTGGTTGGTCTCAATGGTATTGTCATTAAAAGCCATGGCGGTACTGATGCCGTCGGTTTTGCCAATGCGATTCGAGTCGCGGTCGACGAAGTACAGAATCGGTTACCGCAACTGATTGGAGAGAAGCTGGCCGGTCTGCAGGGTCTGGCTCAAGAATCAGCCGCGAGTGAATCTGCATGATTTATTCCCGTATTTCCGGCACCGGTAGCTACCTTCCAGACAAGATACTTACCAACCATGACCTGGAAAAAATGGTCGATACCACAGATCAGTGGATTGTGGAACGCACCGGCATACGTGAGCGCCATATCGCCGCTGACGGCGAAACTACCTGCGACCTGGCCGAGCAGGCTGCACGTCGCGCGATCGAGGCCGCCGGCCTGAAACCAGATGACATCGACCTGATTGTTGTCGGAACGACTACTCCTGACCGGGTTTTCCCGAGCACCGCCTGCCTGCTTCAGGACCGTCTCGGAATTCATGGCTGTGCCGCCTTCGATATTCAAGCCGTGTGTACCGGTTTCGTCTACGCACTCTCCATTGCCGATAAATTCATTCGTACTGGCGCTGCCAAACGGGCACTTGTGGTCGGTGCGGAAACACTGTCACGCATCCTCGACTGGAGCGACCGGTCAACCTGCGTGCTCTTTGGGGATGGCGCCGGAGCCGTGATTCTTGAAGCTTCGGAAGAGCAGGGCATTGTCTCCACACACCTGCATGCTGACGGTCAGTACAAGGATCTCCTGACTGTCCCAGCTGGTATCTCCCAGGGCTATGACCAGGTTCGCAAGGGTGAAGCGCACCTCAACATGGAAGGCAGCGAAGTCTTCAAGGTCGCAGTCACTACGCTTGGCCGCATCGTAGATGAAACACTGGAAGCCAATCAGTTGCAAAAATCGGATGTGAAATGGCTGGTGCCCCACCAAGCCAATGTGCGGATCATTGCGGCGACCGCCAAAAAACTCGGCATGTCCATGGACCACGTGATTCTCACCGTCGAGCACCACGGGAATACCTCGGCGGCATCGATTCCATTGGCTTTCGATGTCGCGGTTCGTGATGGCCGTATACAGCGGGGCGAAACCGTACTGATGGAGGCCTTTGGCGGCGGTTTTACCTGGGGCTCAGTGCTGCTTAAGTACTAATCTGCTCGGCAATTGGACTAACGCGTTTACAATTTTTCAATTTCAGCATTTCAGGAAGCCATCATGTCGCTAGCGTTTGTTTTTCCTGGACAGGGTTCACAATCCGTAGGGATGCTGACGGCATTGGCGGCAGCCTATCCATCAGTCCGGGAAACGTACGACGAAGCCTCAAAGGCACTGGGTTATGACCTGTGGACGATCGTCGCCAATGGGCCAGAAGAGAAGCTCAACCAGACTGAAATTACCCAGCCAGCCATGCTCAGCGCCGGTGTCGCGGTGTGGCGCGTCTGGCAGGCCGAGCATGGACCGTCTCCCGTCATCATGGCCGGCCACAGCTTGGGAGAATACAGCGCACTGGTCTGTGCTGGTGCCCTGGCCTTTGACGACACCGTAAAGCTGGTCGCCGACCGCGGCCGCTATATGCAGGAAGCCGTACCCGCCGGCCAGGGCGGTATGGCCGCCATTGTCGGCCTGGACGATGATCAGGTGCTCGCCCTGTGCGAGCAGAACGCCGGCAATGAGGTCCTCTCGCCGGTTAACTTCAATTCTCCGGGTCAGGTAGTTATTGCCGGCACGGCTTCGGCAGTGGCCCGCGCAGTCGAGAATGCCAAGGCCGCCGGCGCCAAGCTGGCCAAACTACTACCGGTCAGCGTGCCGTCACACTGTGCCCTGATGCACCCGGCAGCCGAACGGATGCGCGAACGTCTCAATCAGCTTTCGATCAGCACCCCGCGTATCCCCGTGCTGCACAATGTGCACGTGAAAAGCGAAACCTCGCCGGAAGCCATCCGGGATGCCTTGGTCCGCCAGGTAGAATCGCCGGTCCGCTGGGTTGAAACGATTCAACAGATCGCTGCCGGCGGTGCCAGCCAGATTATCGAGTGCGGCCCCGGCAAAGTGCTCGCCGGCCTCAACAAGCGAATCTCCAAAGTTACCCAGACTCTCCCGGTCTATGACCCGGAAACTCTCCAACTGGCGCGCCAGACACTGGGTGCCTGAGAAAATAACGAAGGAGCCACTATGAGCACGAAGGAGCTGGAAAACGAAATTGCTTTGGTGACCGGCGCGAGCCGCGGTATTGGCTTGGCCATCGCCCTGGAGCTTGGCCGCCAGGGCGCCACGGTGATTGGCTCTGCGACTTCCAATGACGGTGCCGAGAAAATCAGCGGACAGCTCAAGGCCGCCGGGATCCGCGGACAAGGTGTCGTGCTAAACGTTACTGACCAGGGCTCGATCGACAATACCATCACGGAAATCCAGAGCGCCTGGGGCGCCCCCAGCATCCTCGTGAATAATGCCGGCATAACCCGTGACAACCTGTTGATGCGCATGAAGGACGAGGAGTGGGATACCATCATGGACACCAACCTGAAGTCTGTCTTCCGAATGAGCAAAGCGGTGTTGCGCGGCATGACCAAGGCGCGTCGGGGGCGCATCATCAGTATCAGTTCGATTGTCGGGGCCTCCGGTAATCCCGGTCAGTGCAATTATTCTGCCGCCAAGGCGGCCGTGGTCGGATTCACCAAATCGCTGGCGCGGGAAGTCGGCTCCCGTAACATCACCGTCAATGCGGTTGCTCCCGGCTTCATTGATACTGACATGACCCGGGCCCTACCTGAGGCAGTACGCGAAGGTCTGCTCGCACAGATCCCGCTTGGACGTCTAGGGCAGGCTGAGGAAATCGCTCAGGCAGTGGCTTTCCTGGCCTCGCCGGGTGCCGCCTACATTACCGGTACGACCCTCCATGTAAATGGCGGGATGTACATGAATTGACACCCTTTTTTTCGGGTGGACTTGAACCCTTGAATCGTGTTTACTATGCGGCCTCGCCAGTCCAAGCAGTCTCCAACTGGCTAATTTAGCGGAGGAAAAACCGACCATGAGCAGTGTTGATGAACGCGTAGTCAAGATTGTTGCCGAGCAGCTGGGTGTGAATGAAGGCGAAGTGACCAAAGCCGCCTCTTTCGTCAACGACCTGGGCGCCGACTCCCTTGACACCGTTGAGCTTGTCATGGCCCTGGAAGAGGAATTTGATTGCGAGATTCCTGATGAAGAAGCCGAGAAGATCACGACGGTGCAACAGGCGATCGATTACATCAACGCCCATCAAAAGTAACCGGCATCCATCTTCGGACAGGCCGCCAGCCACGGCGTGGCGGCGGCCTTTCGATTTTCTGACAACCCGATTGCATCGTCATATCCAATCTGCTGCATGAGGAAAACCGCTTGAGCAAACGACGTGTGGTTATCACCGGCATGGGTGTTGTTTCACCCATCGGGTTGAATCTCAGCGAAAACTGGCAGGCCTTGATGGCCGGCACCAGCGGTATTGGCCAGATTACCCAATTTGATGCCAGCGGATTCCCCTCGACCATAGCCGGTGAAGTCAGGGGCTTCGACATCACCCAGTACATCAGCGAGAAAGAGGCCCGGCGCATGGACCGCTTCATCCACCTCGGGATGGCAGCTGGCATTCAGGCGATCAAGGACTCAGGTCTCGAGGTGACGGAAGCCAATGCCGAACAGATCGGCGTGCACATCGGGTCGGGTATCGGCGGATTGAATACCATGGAAGGTGCCACCAAGACGATCCTTGAAAAAGGGCACCGCCGCATCACTCCGTTCTATATCCCGATGAGCATCATCAACATGATCTCCGGAAACCTTTCGATTCTCTATGGCATGAAGGGTCCAAATCTGGCCATGGTTACGGCCTGTGCCACGGCCACGCACGCCATTGGCGATGCCGCGCGCCTGATTGAGTATGGCGACGCAGATGTCATGGTTGCCGGTGGTGCCGAGTCTGCGGTTACACCTACGGGTATGGCCGGCTTTGGGAATGCCAAGGCCCTGTCCACCCGCAATGATGACCCGACCACCGCCAGCCGCCCGTGGGACAAGGACCGCGATGGTTTCGTCCTTGGCGAGGGTGCCGGTGTGGTGGTGCTGGAGGAATACGAGTTCGCGAAGAAGCGCGGTGCCCGCATCTATTGCGAACTGGCCGGTTTTGGCATGAGCGGTGACGCATATCACATGACCAGCCCGTCCGAGGGCGGTGAAGGCGCTGCACGCTGCATGCGCAATGCCATGCGAAATGCCGGGATCAATTCCAGCGAGATTGAATACGTCAACGCCCATGGCACCTCCACTCCCCAAGGCGACCGCGCGGAAACTATGGCCGCCAAGGCCGCCTTTGGCGACCATGCGCGCAAGCTTGCGATGAGTTCCACCAAGTCCATGACCGGACATCTGCTCGGTGCCGCTGGCGGCGTGGAGGCGATATACACGGCGCTGGCCATACATCACCAGGTGGCACCACCGACCATCAATATCTTCACGCCGGACCCGGAATGTGATCTCGATTACGTGCCGAACACACCACGCGAGATGACCATACGCGCAGCACTCTCCAACTCATTTGGCTTTGGCGGCACCAATGGCACTCTGGTCTTTCGCCGACTGACGTGAGCTCGGTCAGCAGGCTCGGTAATCTGACACCGGCCTGCCGGTGGCAGGAAGTGCCGGGCGCGGCGGACCTTGCCGTTCTCCATGCGTATCGTCCCGATCGATACCCGCACTTGCTCGAAAGCGTGGCCCGCGGCAATGCCGGCGCCCGTTACGATATTTTGTTCGCATTCCCGGAAAAACGCCTGGTCTTAACTGGCGCTGAGCTTCTGGGTCGTGAAGTCTCCGGGGGGTCGTTTGATTTCCTTGCTACCCTCGATCGTGACTGGCAACGTTTCCGGATTGATTCGGCCGGGGAACCGCCATTTCCATTCCACGGTGGCTGGTTCCTGTACCTCGGCTATGAACTGACACGCGAACTTGAGCCATCCCTGCACGGTATTCCGGTAGATGCCGGCTACCCTGTGGCCCTGGCGGACCGGATTCCGGCGGCCATTATTCACGACCACCTGCAGAAAATTACATGGATGCTTTGCGAACCCGGTCGCGAAGACCTGCTGACAGAGATCGAGAGGGATCTGCTCGCCCATAACCATGATGCTATCGACACAACACTGCCTGCCGTCTTGCAGATCGTTGAGGAAGATCCGTCCCTACATCACGAACGGGTACTGCGAACCCTTGATTACATCCGTGCGGGCGATACCTTTCAAGTAAACTTGTCTCGTGGATGGAACGTCGAACTGGCCACACCGCCCCCGGTAGTCAGTGTCTATGCACAGTTACGAACAAATAATCCGGCACCGTTTGCCGGTTTTGCGACCATCGGACCCGGGCGGGCCGTTGTCAGCTCATCACCAGAACGCCTCGTGGCCGTACGCCATGGCAGAATCGAGACGCGTCCCATTGCCGGTACACGGCCACGACTGGTGGAGGAGGGCAATGATCGCCAGCAACGTGCTGCTCTCGTCACAAATCCCAAGGAACGCGCCGAACATGTCATGCTGGTCGACCTCGAGCGCAATGACCTCGGCCGAGTCTGTATACCGGGCAGTATCGAAGTGGATGATTTGCTCGTTGTAGAAAGTTATCAGCATGTTCACCATCTGGTATCCGGTGTCAGCGGAATCCTGCGTCCCGGAATCTTACCGGGACAGGCGATTCGTGGACTATTCCCGGGCGGGACCATTACCGGCTGTCCGAAAATTCGAACCATGCAGATTATCGCCGAACTCGAAAATGAACCGCGGCGAGCGTACACCGGCTCCATGGGATATCTGAACCGCGACGGTAGCCTCGACCTGAGCATCCTGATTCGCACGCTGCAGATTGACGGGAACTGGATCAGTTTCCGTGCCGGTGGCGGGATCGTCGCCGACTCGGATCCGGAACGTGAGCTCGATGAAACACGCGCCAAGGCAAAAGGGCTTCTGTCGATGTTTCGTCAATATGGCCCCCGTACATGCACACCCTGATCAACGGTCAGCCATCAGATGCCATACCGATCACCGATCGCGGCTTGCTCTACGGCGATGGTCTATTCGAAACGGTAGCCTTGCGTCAGGGTTCCCCCGTCCTCTGGTCTGGCCACATGCAGCGGCTGGCGGAAGGCTGTCGTCGCCTGGAACTTCCATCCCCGAATCCGGATCAATTGCTGACTGAAGTCCTGCAGGTATCAAGCAATGCGGAACGATCAGTTGCCAAGATCATCATCACCCGTGGCGGCGGTACTCGCGGCTACCGTCCAATGCCAATGGACTCCGCTACCCGGATTGTCATGGGGCTGCCCTGGCCTGTACTGCCTGTTGATGCGAAATCCACCGGGGTCACGGCACGTTGGTGTAAAACCCGTCTGGCAAGACAACCACGTCTCGCCGGTCTGAAGCACCTGAACCGCCTTGAGCAGGTATTGGCGCGCGCGGAATGGCAGGACGACTACACTGAAGGACTGATGCGTGACGCTGATGGGCTGGTCATTGAAGGAACAATGTCCAACCTGTTTCTTGTAGATCGGGGTACCTTGATAACTCCTGATCTGTCACAATGCGGCGTCGCCGGAGTCATGCGCGCCGCCATTCTGGAATTTGCCCAACAATGCGGCATTCCGCACACGGTGCGTCCGGTCACGCCACCGATGGTGGAAGAGGCCGATTCGCTCTTTCTAACCAACAGCCTGATCGGCATCTGGCCGATCTTCCGGCTTGAGACAAGGCACTATGAAGTGGCTGGAAAAATTACGCAGACGCTCCAGACGGCGCTACAACACACGATCGACCGTCTGGCATAAACGCAACAGCATTCGTTACGTCGGGGCGGCCATCGCCTTGCTATTGCTGGGCATGGTGACATACGTGTACTGGTTCAGCGTGACTCGGCTGGATCCCGAACCGCGCATCTACACGGTTGGGCAGGGTGTTACCCTCAAAGGTTTCGCACGACAACTGCACCGTGAAGGAATTCTGACAGATGCGCACACACTGGTGTGGCTGGCCTATCTCAAAGGCCAAAGTCGTGATCTCAAGGCCGGTGAATACCGGTTCCGCAAAGGCATTACCGCCCTTGAGTTGCTCGACCAGGTGATGGCCGGACGCGTCGTTGAATACCCGGTCACCATTATTGAAGGCTGGACGTTCAAACAGGTATTGGACAGCATGGCGCAGGCGCCCAAGCTGACTCATTCCCTGCAAGGACTAAAACCACGCCAGATCATGGCCATGCTCGGTTATCCCAACCTCCACCCGGAAGGTCGGTTTTACCCCGATACATACTATTATTCTTCGGGAATGTCCGATCTCCTGCTCCTGCAACGCGCCTTCCAGAAAATGGAAAAAGTCCTGGATGAGGAGTGGGCCAATCGCAGCAGCAATGCCCATGTGAAAACCCGGGACGAGGCCCTCATTCTGGCTTCCATAGTTGAGAAGGAAACCGGCCGGCAGGATGAACGCCCAATCATAGCCGGTGTATTTTCCCAGCGCATGCGGATCGGTATGAAACTCCAGACGGATCCGACCGTCATCTACGGCCTTGGCGACAAGTTCAATGGCAATCTGACTGTGGCCCACCTGCGCCAGTACACACCGTATAACACTTATGTAATCAAGGGCCTCCCACCCACACCGATCGCCATGGTGGGACGTGCCGCATTGAACGCGGTATTGCATCCAGATGATACGAAAGCGCTGTATTTCGTTTCCCGGGGTGACGGCAGTCACGAATTTTCCGAGACGCTGGATCAGCACAATCGAGCCGTTGTGAAGTATCAGCTGAAGGGCAAACCCAAGCCTGCGAAACCGGCGATGTCGAAACCGGTAAGCCAAAAACCCGATACGACGATACCAAGCCGGACTCCATGATGCGCGGACGTTTTATCACCTTGGAAGGCGGGGAAGGGGCCGGCAAGAGCACTTGCCTGGCATTTGTGCGCGAATACCTCGAGCAAACCGGTCGCCGTGTGGTCATGACACGCGAGCCGGGCGGAACGGAGCTGGGTGAGAAGATACGCGATCTGTTGCTGCATGGTCGTGAAAGCATGTGTGTCGATACAGAGCTGCTGCTCATGTTTGCTGCGCGTGCCGAACATCTGGCAACAGTAATACGTCCGTCATTGGCTAACGGCAGTGATGTACTGTGCGACCGCTTTACTGATGCCACCTATGCTTATCAGGGTGGTGGTCGGGGCGTACCGGAAACACGGATCCAGGTGCTGGAAAACTGGGTACAAGGGGATCTTCGTCCGGACCTGACCTTGCTGCTGGACCTGCCGGTAGATCAGGGCCTCGCCCGTGCCGGAAGCCGCAGCGCTCCGGACCGGTTTGAGCGTGAACAACTTGATTTTTTTGAGCGCGTGCGCACAAGCTACCTGGCTGCCGCGAAGCGGGAACCACAACGGTTCCGAGTCATAGATGCGTCGCTGACGCTGCCCGCTGTTCTGGAGCAGTTGCGCAACGCACTGGCCGCAATGCCATGATGATGTCAATGCTGCATCCATGGAATGAAGCCATCGCCGCCACTCTGGCGCGAGACCTGTCTCGTATACCGCATGCACTACTGATCGCCGGACCGCGAGGACTGGGCAAGAATGATCTGGCCGTGTGGCTCGCACAATCCCTGTTGTGCCTAGACCCGAAAACGCCTGTCGCGCCCTGCGGGCACTGCCAAAGTTGCCAGTTGTTTGCATCGCATAGCCATCCGGATTTACATGTTGTGTTACCTGAGCAGGTATACAAGAATTCGTCCTCGTTGCTCGCCCAATATGCGCATCGATATCCACCGGAAGATAAGAGCCAAGGCAGCAAAGAGAGCACCGTTATTCGAATTGACCAGATTCGGGCGCTGATACTCTCCAGCCAGACCAGTCCGCAAATCTCCGCACGCAAGGTGTTTCTGCTAAGCCCGGCCGACACATTAAATACAAATGCGGCGAACAGCCTGCTGAAGCTCCTGGAAGAACCGCCTCCTGGCAGCCATTTGCTACTCGTGGCCGACCGGCCGTCGCGGCTTCCGGCCACCATTCGTAGCCGCTGCACCCGTGTCGATCTCCATTTTCCAAACCACCCCGAGGCCGTGTCCTGGTTGAATTCCCGCCGGGTTCCTTCTGAAGATGTGGAACGGCTTCTGGCGCTGGCAGGTGGAGCCCCCCTCGAAGCCCTGTTTCTGGCGGAACAGGGTTTTCTGGCTCAACGCGATCAGTTGCTCACTGATCTGGAGTCACTCGCAGCGAGGAAGGCGGATCCGATTGCCTGTGCCAACCGTTGGCGGCAATTTGGCGCCGACCGTTGCCTACACTGGATGCAGGGTGGATTGGCCGATCTGATCCGTCTGCGCCTGTTGCCAGCAGCGGAAATCCGCCACAATCCTGACCTCCGGCTGCGTTTGCAAGCCTTGGAAAAGCGATTAGACTTGAAGCAGTTATTCCATCTATCTGAAACGGTCTCCCGGGAACGGCAGTACCTGGGGAGGTCTGTTGATGAAACATTGTTGCTGGAGAATTTGCTGATCTTATGGACCGAAGCGAACGTGAATGGTTGACCACATGAACAATATCAAACCTGTGCGTCCCGGAGTACTGTCCCTGACGATCAAGGACAAGAGTGCGCTTTATGCTTCCTATATGCCGTTTGTGAAAGGCGGAGGAATCTTTGTGCCAAGCAGCAAATCCTACAAGCTGGGAGATGAAGTTTTTATGTTGCTCACCCTTATGGATAATAAGGAAAAAATTCCTGTTGCCGGGCACGTGGTCTGGGTAACTCCAGCCGGAGCCCAGGGTAATCGTGCAGCCGGAGTTGGCATTCAATTTAGTGAAAAGGACTCCGGTACTGCACGGAATAAAATTGAGGCATTGCTGGCTGGGCAGCTAACTTCCGAAAAACCTACCCACACGATGTAAATGGAGCCGATACTTACCGACTCTCACTGCCATCTCAACTTCGAGCCACTTGGCAACAGTCTGAATCAGGTTTTGCAAAATGCCCGCGAGCATGGGGTGGGACACATGCTCTGTGTCGCCGTCAATATTGAGAAGTTCCCCGAAGTGCTGGCCCTGGCCCAAACGCATGAAAATATATTTGCCTCCGTCGGTGTCCATCCGGATGAGCAGCAGGGCGCCGATCCATCAGTAGACGAATTATGCGCACTGGCCCAGGATCCCAGGGTCGTTGCAATCGGTGAAACCGGCCTAGATTACTATCGCCTCAAGGGCGATTTGACCTGGCAGCAGGAACGTTTCCGCCGCCATATCCGCGCCGCCCGAATCTGCAACAAACCTCTGATCATTCATACCCGCGATGCCGCCGCGGATACCATACGCATCCTCCGCGAAGAGGACGCTGGATCAGTATCTGGCGTAATGCATTGCTTTACTGAAAGCTGGGAGACAGCAAGGGCTGCGCTGGATCTCGGTTTCTATATTTCGTTTTCCGGGATCGTGACATTCCGCAGTGCCGATAGCCTGCGCGATGTAGCGATTCAGGTTCCGCAAGATCGCTTGCTGATCGAAACCGACGCCCCATATCTGGCACCTGTGCCGTATCGAGGAAAAACCAATGAACCTGCCTATGTTCGCCAGGTCGCTGAAACGCTGGCACGTATCCGGAATAGCACCCTGAACGACGTAGCGATGGTCACTACTAAAAACTTCTTCTCGTTGTTTAGACAAGCCGTACAGGTCTGAGAAATTACATTTATTAATCACATTAAGTATATGAATATATGAGTTATATATCCTGTAATAATCAGCGTAATTCGTTTATTGATAAGTACGCATAATGTATATTATGTAAAATAGTATGTTGATAGTTAAGTTAAGAATTGCATGTAAATTGCATAATCATATTTCCCGGTTAACGAGCCGGGCAATAAATGCTAGAAGTAATAACTACTCTAGGAATTTCTGAGCCTAACGACATGAAAAAACCCTTACTTTCCGGTTTCACAAAAGACGTCATGCTGATTGGGCTGGTTACCCTGATGAGCATTGGCGCAAACCTTCCGGAATCTATCATCGCCTCAGTTGGAATCAACCAGACGTACCTCCTGTTTGGCCTGATCGCAGTCGTGGGCGTCTCTCTTGTGCGGTATCTGAAATTTACACTGGTACTGGCGATCGCCATCATGGCGGTAGGAGCCAATCTGCCACAGGATATTGCTGATCAGCTTGGTGTGGACCCGCAGATCATGCTGTTTGCCCTGCTGGCGATGGTGGCCACGTCGTTCGTGAATTTCATCATCAAGTTGCCAAAAGGCGTCAAACCGATAGCCCAGGTAAACAGCTTGCATGGCTCACGCACGCTTTGCCAGGCAGCAGCCAAGGGTCATGCGTCGATGGTGTATTCGCTGATCAGCGCCGGTATCAATCCAAACTTTAAGGATGAAAAAGGCGATTTACCCCTGGTTGTAGCTGCCCGGCATGGTCAGGCACTGGTGGTGAAGCTGCTGCTGGACAATGGCGCCGATATTTTTGGAAAAGACAGTACCGGAATGAATGCCCTGGAAGCGGCCAACAAGGCAGGTTTCAGTCAGACTGCGCTATTGCTGAAGAATGCAGAACTGAAGGTATCTGGCAAACATGTGGTGACCGCAGCCGCATAATTTTTATGGAGAGGCCTCGCCTCCCCGCCTGGCAGAAATACCACTTTCGATACTTAGGATAAAGTGCGCTTGGTTCCTGGTGCCCGGGGCCGGAATCGAACCGGCATGGCCTTNNGCGTCTACCAGTTCCGCCACCCGGGCAGTTTCAGGCTCATCAAGAGCTATGGGAAAATGGAGGCTGGGGTCGGGATCGAACCGGCGTACGCGGATTTGCAGTCCGCTGCATGACCACTCTGCCACCCAGCCCTATTTGAAAGCCCCGGTAACACTGCGGGACCCATAAAAACCGAAAAAAAGGGAGGTCAATAGCCTCCCCTGGATGTCTGGAGCGGGCAAAGGGGCTCGAACCCTCGACCTCGACCTTGGCAAGGTCGCGCTCTACCAACTGAGCTATGCCCGCGAGAATTCGACATTTTAAGGGGTGGCCGGGTACTGTCAAGCAGGGCCGGCCCCGCCCCGGCCAATCAGGCTTGGCCAGGCGGCACGCAGGTAAATCAACATCGACCAGAGCGTTAAGGCCGCAGCGGCATACAGCAGGATCTCGCCCAGTCGGAGTAT
>DKBE01000029.1 GCA_002451085.1 Proteobacteria bacterium UBA6908
AGCAGGATGCGCAAGACCGTCAAAACATTAGGCGCATTCCACAACACGATCAGGCATCCCCATCATGAAAACTGGCGTGTATTCGCCGTGCCAGTGCCGGGCTTATCCCGGGCACACGTATCAGGTCCTCGACCCCGGCTCTGGCCACTTCCTGCAAGCCACCCAAATGGCGAAGTAACGCCTGGCGACGGCGATCGCCAATGCCCGGGATCTCTTCCAGCACAGAGCCAGTTCGAGCCCGGCCACGGCGCTGACGATGGCCTGTGATGGCGAAGCGGTGGGCCTCATCGCGTACCAACTGGATCAAATGCAGCGCAGGTGAGTCCGGGGGCAGTATAGTGGCCGACGTCTGACCGAACAAGAAAAGACGCTCATTGCCTGGTTTCCGGGCTTCGCCCTTGGCGACCCCTATCAGGGAAACGCCTTCTATCCCCAAATCGGCCAGTGCGGCAGCCGCTGAGGCAACCTGCCCTTTTCCACCATCGATCAACAACAAGTCCGGCAATTTGCCGGCAACTGTGGAATCATCGCCCGTGACCCGGCGATAGCGACGTGATAGCGCCTGATGCATGGCGGCATAGTCATCGCCTGGTGCAACCCCCTGGATGTTGTAGCGACGATAATCCGACTTGAGCGGCCCATCCGGTGTAAAGGCCACACATGCTGCTACGGTTGCCTCGCCGCGTGTATGGCTGATATCGAAACATTCAATACGCTCTGGTATCCCATCCATTGCGAGCGCCTCTTGCAAAGCCTCAAAGCGATTACGCAGACTGGCCTGATCCAGAAGATGCCGGCGCAATGCATCATGGGCATTGACCACGGCCTGCCGGATCCACTGGCGACGCCGTCCACGCGGTCGCGAGACAAGCGTTACGCGATGCCCAGTCTGTTGCAATAACGCCGATTCCAACCAGTCCGGATCGGGAATAACATGACTCAGATACAGGATGGGCGGAACCGGTTTTCCAATGTAATACTGGGATAACAGTCCCGCTAGCAGTTCACCGGGTTCACTGACCCCGCCTGATCGTGGAAAGAGATGTTTTGTGCCGAGGTTACGGCCCGCCCGGATGAACGTTACCCCTATACACGCCCCACCCTGCTCGGCCGCTACCGCAACGACATCCGCATCACCGGAATCCCCGCTAATCGCCTGGCGTTCCTGGACCTGTCGCAGAGCCGCAATCCGATCACGATAGCGAGCGGCGTTCTCATAGTCCTGCACGACTGCAGCCGCATCCATGCGCTTGACCATTTCATCCACGACCTGCTTGCCTTCACCCTCCAGGAATAACTCCGCATGGCGGACATCTTCTGCGTATTCGCCCTTCGAGATGTAGCCGACACAGGGCGCCGTACAGCGCTTGATTTGGTATTGCAGGCACGGGCGGGCCCTATTACGAAACACACTGTCATCACACTGGCGAACCGGAAACACCTTCTGGAGAAGGTTCAGGCTCTCACGCACACTGGATGCGGACGGATACGGGCCAAAAAAACGCCCCTTTTCCTTGCGCGCTCCCCGATAAAAACCGAGGCGCGGAAACTCGTGATCGGAGAGATAGATATAAGGATAGCTTTTATCATCCCGCAACTGGATGTTGTAGCGCGGTTTCAGTGTCTTGATGAGATTATTCTCGAGCAATAACGCCTCGATCTCGGTATGAGTCACGGTCACTTCGATGGCCGCCACTTGCCGCAACATCACGGTGATTCGGGATGGCTTCGTGCTGCGTGAAAAATAGCTGCTCACACGGGCGCGCAGATTCCGCGCCTTGCCAACGTAAAGCAGCTCACCACGTTCGTTCAGCATTCGGTAGACGCCGGGTGCTTCCGACAGGCTCTGCACAACCGCCCTGGAATTGAACCCGGTCATGGCGTGCGATCAACCAATACCCGGACTCGCGCCATAACCTTTTCGAACATAGTCTTCGTTAGACGGCCGGTCTGTGTGTTGTAGCGGGAACAATGATAGGAATCGACAAGGCGCATTCCTGTGGGCAGTTGATGTTGTGCGCCATGCGAAAACGGATATTCAACCTGACGGGCGCCGAGTGCTTGCAGTACCGCTTTATGGGCAACCAAACCAAGCGCCAGGATGACAGCGTCATCCGACAAATTATCCAGTTCGGATTTCAGGTATCGGTTGCAAGCCCGGATCTCCTGAGGGGTGGGTTTGTTCTGTGGTGGTAGGCATTTGACTGCATTGGTGATGCGGCAGTTGATCAGCTGCAACCCATCGTTACGACTCACCGCCACGGGTTGATTGGAAAATTCATACCGGTGCAGGGTTTGATACAGCAATATCCCGGCATGATCGCCGGTAAACGGCCGTCCGCTGCGATTAGCACCGTGCATACCGGGGGCTAACCCCACGACAAGGAATTTCGCCTTCGGATCACCAAACGGTGCCACTGGACGAGCGTGATAACCGGCATATCTTTCCCGCACGTGGGCCAGGTGGCTGGCGAGACGCGGACAATCGACACAATGCGGGCTGAACTGCGGCATGGCTATCAAATCAGGGTATTGGTGGACTGTGTTGAAACTTTAACAGAAACAATAAATATCTAAACAAGATTAGAAATGTATTATATAATACTGATTATTATAATATATTATCTATTTTACAGTTCGTAACTCTACTGAAAATTGGGGCATAAAAAAGCGGACCCTTTCAGGACCGCTAATTGTATTTCGAATGCTCGCCATGTGGGCGATAACGGCCGTTAAGCGATATTCGTACCGTTGTAAATTTCGTTAATTTCACGCTGCAGGCGCTGTACCACTGCTTTTTTCTCTTGGGCCGACAAATCGCTTTCAGTGATGCCAAACAGGTAAGAGTTTAGGTTGAAATCCTTGAGCATCATCTTTGTATGAAAAATGTTTTCCTGATAGATGTTGACGTCCATCGCCTGGTAACGCGCCAACGTCTGCTTGTCCACGAAGTTCTGGATCGAATTAATTTTGTGATCGATGTAATGCTTCACGCCCTTCACGTCGCGTGTAAACCCGCGAACCCGGTAGTCGGTGATGACAATATCCGACTCAAAGCTGTGAATCAGGTAATTCAGGGCGCGTAGTGGCGAAATCTTGCCACAAGTCGAAACATCGATGTCGGCGCGAAACGTGGCAATACCATTATCCGGATGTGACTCCGGGTAGGTGTGCACGGTGATGTGGCTTTTATCCAGGTGCGCCACTACCGAGTCTTTGAGCGGAGTCTCGAGGCCCAACGAAACCTGAGGATTGGCGACTATCTCTGCTGACAAAGGTCCCGGCGCCTCTGGATTCTGCGGCTCTTCCGTAATCGGCAATTCGGATATGAGCATTGTGACGCTCGCGCCCTGGGGATCGTAATCCTGATGGGCAATATTCAGAATATTGGCACCGATGATTTGCGAAACCTCGGAGAGAATCTGGGTCAAACGCTCGGCGTTGTACGCCTCGTCGATATAGGCGATATATTCTTTCTGCGCCTTCTCGCTTTGGGCGTAGCACATATCGTAAATGTTGAAACTCAGCGTCTTGGTGAGATTGTTAAAACTCTCGAGCTTGAGCTTCTTGAGCGGCTGAATCAGGTCTGCCAATGCCGTAAACCCCCTAATCCCAACAGGTTATGAAAGCCAGTGTAGTCCACTGCGCGGATGGTGGCGCATTTTACCCTCATCAGGCCAGGTTGCCCACCGCCCGGACTGCCTCGCGATAACCGGCATCGGCCAGAAGCATATCGCGACTCACCGGGTGGCGCCCATGCATGCGCGCCAACCGTAGATGCGATGCCGGATTATCGTAATGGCCGAGACCGTCTAGCAGTTCGCTGGCGGCTTCCGGGTCATTGCACACCAGCACCATGTCACAGCCGGCGCCCAGTGCGGCCCTGGCGCGGGACACGACTCCACCGGCCACTTTTGCGCCCTCCATGCTGAGGTCGTCACTGAAGATCACTCCCTCAAATCCAAGCTCGCCACGCAGGGTCTGCTGGAGCCAAAACTGCGAATATCCTGCCGGTTGGGGATCAACTCGCGAGTAGATGACATGTGCCGGCATGATCCCTTCCAGACCGAATTCGATCATGCGTTCGAATGGCACGATATCTTCCATGTATATATCCTGGTAGGAACGTTCGTCCACTGGCACGGCCACGTGGGAATCAGCCTCCACTCCGCCATGCCCCGGAAAGTGCTTGCCAGTGGCAGCCATCCCGGCTCGGTGCATGCCGATCATCCAGGCATGAGCCAGCTCAGCCACAGCATCGGGGCTGGCGTGGAACGAGCGATCGCCAATCACCCTGCTGATGCCGCGATTTACATCCAGCACGGGAGCAAAACTGAAGTCCACGCCGACCGCGCGCAATTCCGTGGCCATCAGCCAGCCGGCGGTTTCACTCAGGCGCCGGCCACGAGCCGGGTTTTCGTCCCAAACCTCGCCAAACCGGGCCACGGCCGGAAGAGCCGTAAACCCTTCACGGAAACGCTGCACCCGCCCACCTTCGTGATCCACGGCCACGAGCAGCGGCGGTTTACGCAACTCGTGAATCGTGCGCACCAGCGCCGCAATCTGCTCCGGTGTCTCATAATTGCGGGCAAACAGGATCACCCCACCGGTGAGCGGGTGACGTAGACGTTCACGTTCCTCGGGGGCGAGCTCGAGCCCGGCTACGTCCAGCATGACAGGTCCGAGGCTCATGGCTCCTCCGCAATAATGTGTACACGTGTACCGACCGGAATCCGGTCGAACAGCTCAATGAGCTCGCGATTGCGCATTTTGACGCAGCCGTGCGAACTCGGAATCCCCATGGGATCCTCATCCGGGCAGCCATGAATGTAGATGTAGCGGCGCATCGTATCGACCTCACCAAGGCGGTTCTTGCCCGGTTCCAGCCCGGAGAGCCACAGTATGCGGGTGAGTATCCAGTCGCGGTCAGGATATTGCTGGCGCATGACCGGCTGGAACACCTCGCCCGTCGGGCGGCGCGCCACAAAAACGGTATTTTCCGGCTTACCGGCGCCGATCTTGGCGCGAATCTGGTGCCAGCCACGCGGCGTCTGCTCACTGCCGTTGACCTCGCCCACACCCTTCCGGCCGGTGGAAATCCGGGTTTCCATCAGCACACGGCCGCGGTCGTCAATCAGCCGCAGCTTCTGGGTCGGGACATTAACTTCGATCAGCATCGTGGTTGGAATTATGGAGTTAATCTGGGCGCTCGAACAGCGCCATGGCTTCGACATGGCTGGTGTGCGGAAACATATCCATGGCCCCGGCGGCCTTGAGGCGGTAGCCTTTGGCGTGCACCAAGACCTCGCTGTCGCGTGCCAGTGTTGCCGGATTGCAGGACACATACACGATTCGCTGCGGTCCGCCCTGATCCGGCAGGCGCTTGACCACCTCTATGGCACCGGTACGCGGCGGGTCGAGCAGCCATTTACCAAAGCGCTCGTCACCCCACGGATTCGGGGCATCCTCGTGGTACAAATCACCCAATTGGAATTCAGCATTCTCGATGCCATTGTGACCGGAATTGTGGCGGGCCTTGGCGATCAGGGCCTCATCGGCCTCAACCCCGACTACCCGCCCGGCCCGGCGGGCGATCGGCAAGGTGAAATTGCCCAACCCGCAGAACAGATCAAGAATGCTGTCGCCCGGCTGCGGGTCAAGTAGTTGCAGGGCACGGCCTACCATTTTCCGATTGAGTTCGGCATTTACCTGGATGAAGTCGGCGGGGGCAAATTCCAGCTCCAGACCGAAATCTGGTAGCAGGTAGACCAGCGGCCGGGCCTCTGCCGGCCAGACCGGTTCGAGCGCATCCGGCCTTCCTGACTGGCGGAACACCTGCAATCCATATTGCCTGGCGAAATCGGCCAGTTGGCGATTATCGGAGGCGGTGAGCGGCACCAAATGCCGGAACGCCAGGGCTACGCTGTCGTCACCTGCCGCTACTTCGATCTGGGGGATTCGGTTGGGCTGCGACAGGCCGGTGATTAGTTCACGCAGCGCCGGGAGCAATGTACTGATCCGTGGATCAAGCACTTCACACGAGGCCAGCGGCGTAATGAACGATCGCGACTTCTCGCGGAAACCGACGATCACCCCGCCTTTTTTTTCCACCACCCGCACGCCGAGGCGGGCCTTGCGCCGGTAACCCCAGTGCGCACCAGTCAGCGGAGCCAGCCAAGTCTCCGGCTCGACCTTGCCAATGCGTTCGAGGTTGTCACGCAGCACCTGTTCCTTGGCTGGCAGCTGAGCTTCGGCGCGCAGATGCTGAAAACTGCAACCGCCGCATATGCCAAAGTAGCGGCAGCGTGGCGCAACGCGTTCGGGAGAGGTTTCGATGATGTCCAGAGTCCTGCCAAGATCATAACTCTTGCGACGCTTGGTGACCTGAAAACGTACACGCTCGCCCGGTAACGCACCTTCAATAAACACGGCCTTGCCATCGACGCGCGCAACACCCAGCCCTTCGTGGCTCAGGGAATCAATGCGCGCGATAACGGTATCACCCTTGTTCACTGAGACGGCCAGACCAGGCTGTTAGCTCCAGGCTTCCAGAAAAGCCTTCCAATGCGGCTTACCCTCGGCTTTCAGGAGATCGCGCACTCGCCGGACTTCCAGATCGTATCCAGGCTGATCTAGGTTCCCGCGAATCAGCTCAAAGCGCAGATAGACAAGGAACGTGTTGAGAACGTCGGTTTCGCAGTAGTCACGAATCTCGCCAAGCCGGCCAGCCTGATAGGCCCCCCAGACTTTTGAACCATCCATGCCGAGTTTACCGGGGAACCCAAGCATGACAGCAATACTGTCCAGCGGCGCACTGGCACGTGGCTGGTAACCGGCCAGGACATCCATCAGGTCGGTATGGCGCCAATGAAAGCGGCTGATGTAATTGTTCCACTTGAAATCACGATCCAGGTCACCGGTATCCCAATAGCGCGGGGCGGCGATACCGTGCAGCAGTGAGCGGTAATGCAATACTGGTAAATCGAAACCGCTGCCATTCCATGTTACCAGGGTTGGCGCGTATTTTTCGATGCCATCGAAGAAGCGACGGATCAGATCGGCTTCATCCGACTGCTCATCTCCCAATGACCAGACCTTGAGCTGATCGGCATGACGCATGACCACCGAGATTGCCACGATGCGATGCAGATGGTGGCGCAGAAATTCGGAGTCGCCGGTTTCCTCGCGGCGTTTGTGAAACATGATCTTGGCGACATCAGCGTCGTTCAGGCCTTCAAGATCATACAGCCGTCGGCCGGACACAACGTCCGGAATGGTTTCGATATCAAAGACGAGCACATTCATATTTAGTCCGGAAAGACTCCCGTGGAGAGATAACGGTCGCCGCGATCGCAAATGATCGTCACAATCACGGCATTCTCAAGCTCGCGCGACAGACGGAGTGCGGCGAACGTGGCGCCACCCGAGGAAATGCCGCAGAAGATTCCCTCCTCACGTGCCAATCGCCGGGTCATGTCCTCGGCTTCGGCCTGTGATATCTCCATGACCTGGTCAACACGCGAGCGGTCGAAAATCTTCGGCAAATACTCGGCCGGCCAGGCACGGATCCCGGGAATCTGTGATCCTTCACTTGGTTGCACACCGATGATCTGTATCGTCGAATTTTTCTCTTTCAGAAAGCGGCTGGTGCCCATAATCGTACCAGTGGTCCCCATTGAGCTTACAAAGTGCGTGATGCGCCCCTCGGTATCTCGCCAGATTTCAGGTCCAGTCCCCTCGTAATGTGCGCGTGGGTTGTCGGGATTGGAAAACTGGTTGAGCACTCTCCCCCGGCCCTCGCGCCCCAGCTGATCGGCGAGATCGCGCGCACCTTCCATGCTGGCCTCCTTTGAGACCAACACCAACTCGGCGCCAAATGCCTTCATGGTCGCGCGCCGCTCGAGGCTCTGGTTTTCAGGCATGACCAGCACCATGCGATAACCCTTCATGGCTGCGGCCATGGCCAGCGCAATGCCGGTGTTGCCGGAAGTAGCTTCGATGAGGGTGTCACCCGGTTTAATCTCGCCGCGCGCTTCAGCATGCTTGATCATGCTCAGCGCCGGACGGTCCTTCACCGATCCAGCCGGGTTGTTGCCCTCAAGTTTTGCCAAAATGGTATTGCTGGTCTTGCCGGGAAGCCGTTGCAGGCGAACAAGCGGGGTATTTCCGACAAAGTCTTCGAGGGTGCGGGTTTTCATAACCGCATATTAAAGCAATTCCACTTCAAATCGATGATGTCTAGCACCAGCAATAACGGTCACACCCCAAGGCCGTGACCTGATCGCGACTAAAACGGGCTATCTCGCAGGAGTCGTGGTCAATAAGGCAAAGCGTGCCGGATAACTCAGGATGCACCATGCCGCTGATCGTGACGCCATTGATCTTGCCGATCTCAACCCAATAGGCGGCATCCCCCAGGCCAATCCTCACAAAACACCCCGGGGCAAGGTGATTGAGGTCTTCCTTGGTTGGGGCGGGAAAGTGATCCTCCCGTGTCTTGTTTCCATAGAGGGCCCCGCCAATTTCCGTCTTGTATTTTTCCTGGTCAAGAGAACCGAAGTCATCATCATCGGCGGCAACAACCCCTGTGGCAATCTCGGTATTGTCGTCAGCAACCTTGTTGGCACCCATGGCTTATCTCCCCTCCATTCACCGGAGAAATAATACACATGTGACTAACAGCAACAAGCCAAAATACGGCTATAGCTGCCCAAGTACATTTTTGGTTGGCTGGATTCTTCAAGAGGCTATTTCACGCAACCATTTGACGGCATTATCTCTGGATAGCGTTCGTCATCCAGATGATTTGCAGGAAATGGCTAGTCTGCCGCGAGCAACTCGACCTCAAAGATCAGCGTCGCCTTGGGCGGAATCACACCGCCGGCGCCCCGGTCACCATACGCAAGATGCGACGGTATGGTCAGGCGCCGTGCTCCACCCACCTTCATCCCGGCGACACCTTCATCCCAACCGCGAATTACCTGTCCAGCACCAAGCTTGAATACAAACGGTTCGTCCCGGTCCTTGCTGGAGTCGAACTTCGTGCCATTCTCCAGCCACCCGGTGTAATGCACGGAAACGGTTTGGCCTTTACTGGCGACCGTACCTTCGCCTACGACAGTGTCTTCGAATTTCAGGCCGGTATCGGTTATTCGTGTCATCAGAAACTCCTGTTGATGTTCATGTTCCATGCATTCACAAGCGTTACACCTGGGTCGACTGGCCTATGCGGGCACAAGGTATTCAATCACCAGTTGCAAGGAACGGTTACCCTGGTATTCATTGACATCCAGCCGATACGCAGCCCTTACCCTTGACCACGCCGGCAATGTTGCGGATTCAAGCGCGCGAAAGGCGATCGCCTCAATCGGGTCGGCTCCGGGTGCGGCTCGAAGATACAATTTCAGGTGTTTTTCTGCCACGACCCGCTGGTTCACCACTTCGAATTCCCCATCGAACATCGGCTCTGGAAATCCCTGCCCCCAAGGCCCGGCGGCGCGCAATTGCTGAGCTAGATTCAGCGTCAAATCGTCCGCGGCCAGCGTGCCATCTGAGTGGATCTCGCCGTGTAGATCTTCCTCATCCAGATGTCGCGCCACTTCCTCTGCAAATGCCTTTTGGAAACCATCGAAATGGGTTTGTGGCAATGACAGACCGGCAGCCATGGCGTGACCGCCAAACTTGCTGACCAATCCGGGATGACGAGCCGCCACGGCATCCAGCACGTCCCGGATGTGCAAGCCCGGCACCGAGCGCGCCGAACCCTTGATTTCGAATTCAGTTGCGGGTGCAAATGCGATAACCGGACGATGCACACGCTCGCGGATACGCGCCGCCAGGATACCGATGACCCCCTGATGCCAGGCCGGGTCGAACAGACACACGCCGGCGGGCAGGCCATGCTCGCCCAGATGCAGTTCCTGAACGATGGCGAGTGCCTGGTTTTGCATCTCGGATTCGATCGCACGGCGATCTCGATTCAATCGGTCCAGTTCCAGGGCAATTTCCTGTGCGCGTGACTCGCTGTCGGTCAGCAGGCATTCGATGCCGAGCGACATGTCGGTCAACCGGCCAGCGGCATTGAGACGAGGCGCTACCACGAACCCGAGATCCGCGGCGGCCAGTCGCCCCGGTTTGCGTCCAGCAGCCTTGAGTAATGCCAGGATGCCGGGACATGCCTGTCCCTGATTGATCCGCTTCAGGCCCTGGGCCACCAGAATACGATTATTGTGATCGAGTGGCACCACATCGGCGACGGTGCCGAGTGCCACCAGATCAAGCAGCCGGGCGAGATTCGGTTCGGTGACACTCCGCTCGTCAAACCAGCCATCAGAACGCAATCGGGAACGAAGGGCCAACATCACGTAGAAAATAACGCCGACCCCGGCCAGATGCTTGCTGGGAAAGTCATCGCCTGGTTGATTGGGGTTGACGATAGCATCGGCCAATGGTAATTCCGCCGCGGGCAGATGGTGATCAGTGATCAACACCTGCATCCCAAGCGCCTTGGCCGCCTGCACACCCTCAATGCTGGAGATACCATTGTCGACGGTGATCAATACATCCGGCTGGTATTGGGCCGCCACCGCCACGATCTCGGGGGTAAGTCCATAGCCATACTCAAAACGATTCGGGACCACAAACTGCACTTCCCGGGCGCCCATGGCCCGCAGCGCCCGCAGCGCCAACGCACAGCTGGTAGCACCATCGGCATCGAAATCGGCCACGATGAGCAGGCGCAGACCGTTGCGAATAGCCCTAGCGAGCAAATCCACGGCCGCTTCCATGCCCTTGAGTAGTCCGGGTGGCTGCAACAATTCGAGGGTATGCTCCAGTTCAGCGCTGCTGGCCACATGACGCGCGGCATACACACGGGCCAGCACTGGGTGCAAATTCGGCAGAAATCTGGCCGTAGCCGGTCGTTGCACAATGCGCCGGCGAGTGGTGTTCAAGCGGCCTCCCGCCAGGACTCCAGCGGACGCGGGCGTCTCCACAAACGCCAGCGGCAGCGGCGGCTGTAGCAGAACGCAGGACCCATATCCGAAATCAGGGTCAGCGAAGACATCTCACCGGCATGCACCGCCTTCAGCAGTGGATTCAGCCAGGAATCGGTCAGGTTCTTCAGGACATCTGGTGCCCGCCCGGTATCGCCCAGGACGACCAGATTATTGCCCCGACAAGCCTTCCTGAGGCTTTCGCCAGCATCCTGGGGCAGCGGATGGACCGGGATGGCCGCTAAACGCGCCAGACCGAGGCTGAGCGGGTCATTGGCCCAGATAGCGGCCCAATTCACGGCCTGCAGTCGCGGCAACCGCCCACCGCCCCAGAACCAAACACTATTCGCTGGACGACGGCCCTGGGCTTCCCGCTGAGCATTTACTGGCGAAGTGTGCAGCAAAATCTGCAGTTCATTCAGGCGGGTGTGCCAAGTCCGCTGATCTGCCCCACGGGGCAGTAACGGGTGAATATCATGGCCTATGGCCTCAGGCAGCGGCGTGGTAGTTATGGCCGTCTCGCCATCGGGTTTCATGTACCAGCGCTCCGGATGGGGGGCCTTGAGCAACCAGCCATCCACGGCGAGGGATTCGTTCAGTTCTTCAGCAAGACGTTCGGCATCGGTCACGGTAAGGTCCAGACCGGTATGCAGGACCAGGCGATCGCGATGTGGCTCGAGATATACTGGATCAGCACGTACCCACCACTCGTTGTCCACGACCCCCATATCCGTCACGCGCGTAATGGCAGCCACAGGAAGATCGGAATCGGGTTCACGCCGGCCGCCACACATATGAAACAGGCGCATCTCAAAACCCGAGATCGTTTGTGGAGAGGTATCGGCGCGCGCAAGAAGGCGCTTCAAACAAGGTGGCTGCTTGCAGACAGAAGGCCCGCTGGCTGTCATCGCGAACAGGTCTGGCACCAGAATAGTGATATGCCGCTCAAGTTCAGATGCTGTTTGAGGGTCAGTTTTACGCATACGACGGATTATACCGGACAGGCCGCCACACTTCGCGATCCGTCATCCGTCCTCGCGAAACGCAACCTCGCGTGTGCGACGAATCGCTGGCAACAACACGATCGCCATGGCGACGACGGACATGGCCAGCAAGCTGGCACTGATGGGTCGAGTCAGGAACGTTGTCGCGTCGCCGCGTGAAAGAATCATCGCCCGGCGCAGATATTCTTCCATCATTGGCCCAAGAATAAACCCGAGCAGCATCGGGGCCGGTTCGCACTCCAGTTTGGAGAAAATGTATCCGAGCAGGCCGAACAGGGCCATCAGATAGACATCAAAGGTCGAACTGTTGATGCTGTACACACCCACTCCACAAAACACCAATATCGCCGGATAGAGCAGATGGTATGGCGCACTCACCATGCGCACCCAGATCCCGATCAGGGGCAGGTTGAGGATCACGAGGAACAGGTTACCGATCCACATCGAGACAATGATGCCCCAGAATAACGCAGGCTGTTCGGTCATCACGGTTGGTCCGGGCTGGATACCCTGAATGATGAGCGCACCGATCATGAGCGCCATCACCGGGCTCGACGGAATCCCGAGGGTCAGCATCGGGATGAAAGAAGTCTGGGCGCCAGCGTTGTTGGCCGACTCTGGTGCCGCCACCCCTTCGATCGCGCCCTTGCCGAATCGCTCCGGGGTCTTGGAGATTTTCTTTTCCACTGAGTACGCGGTAAATGAGCCAAGCAACGCACCATTGCCTGGCAAGATACCTAGAATTGAACCCAGCGCCGTACCCCGCAAGATCGGTGCGGCCATGCGTTTCAGGTCTTCCTTCGTCGGCATCAGACCGGTAATGCCCTTGACGACGGACGTGCGCGTGGTTTCATTCTCGAGGTTGCGAATGATCTCTCCCAGACCAAACATGCCCATGGCTACAATGACGAATCCAATACCATCGGCAAGTTCCGGCAGTTCGAAGGTGTAACGCTGCATCCCGGAATTGACGTCTGTACCAATCAGTCCGAGCACCAGACCAAGCAGGATCATGCCAATGGCCTTGAGCAGTGAGCCATGCGCCAACACGATTGAGGCCACCAAACCTAGTACCATCAATGAAAAATACTCCTGCGGACCGAATTTGAGCGCGAGTTCGGCGAGTGGTGGCGCAAATGCGGCCAGCAAGAATGTGGCGACGGTACCGGCGAAAAACGAACCGATAGCTGCCGTGGCCAATGCCGGACCGGCGCGTCCCTGCTTGGCCATGGCATGACCGTCGAGCGTAGTCGCCACCGAGGTCGCTTCACCGGGAAGGTTAATCAGGATCGCAGTGGTCGATCCACCATATTGAGCACCATAATAGATGCCTGACAGCATGATCAGCGATGACACCGGCTCAAGCGTAAAGGTAACCGGCAGCAGAATGGCAATAGTGGCAATCGGTCCGAGTCCAGGCAGCACACCGACCACCGTGCCTAACGTTACCCCAATCAGGCAATACAGCAGGTTAATGAACGTAAAGGCCGCGTCGAAACCAATGCTGAGGTTGGCAAGCAGTTCCATTTAATGTGCGCCTGTCATTGTCCAAACCACGGCCCAAACATCGGGATTGGCAAACCCAGCGCCTTGACAAACACCAATACACAGAAGGCGGCCATCCCGACTCCGAGTGCCATCGCTACTCCCCAGCGAAAATAGCGGCTCGCATAGGCGCTGACGACAACCAGCAACATCACTGCCACAATCAAACCGGCTGCACGCAGCAGCAATCCAAACAACACTGTCGCGACCAGCACCAGAATCATTTCTCGATAGGCAAATGCACCAATCGCTGTGCCCGACCGAAGCAGGCCACGCAGGGATGTGATGAGGCCGACCAAAGCCAGCAATGCACCCAGCACGGTCGGGAAATACCCTGGACCCATCTTGAAGGCCGTCCCAAACGGATACTCACGTCCCAATATCACGGCAGCGCCGCCGATGGTCATGAAGATAACCCCAGTCCAGAAATCCTTCGGGTTTTGGATGCGAGCCGCCACGGATGTCATCATGTCAGGGTATATCGCACGGCGGGATCAAGGCATTCCGCCGTGCGAAGTGTTGGATGCATAAATCAGTCCGCGTAGCTGCCGGCCGCCTTGATGATTGGCGCCCATTTCTCAACTTCGGCTTTGAGGTAAGCGCGGTGTGCCTCGGGGGTGGCACGGTCTTGCGGTTCCGGCTCCGTGCCAAGATCAGCAAAGCGCTGTTTGACGATGGGGTCCTTGAGCGCCTCGCGCAACGCCGCAGAGACTTTTTCGATAATTGGCTTGGGTGTGCCTTTGGGCGCGTACAGTCCGTGCCATACCGATACTTCAAAATTCTTCAGGCCTGATTCAGCCAGCGTCGGAAGATTGGACAATGACGCAACGCGTGTCTTGCTGGTGACGGCATAGGCTTTTACTTTCTCACCCTTGATTTGAGGCGTCGTGTTGGTGGTCTGGTCACACATGAAGTCGAATACTCCGCCCAGCAGATCGTTCATCGCCGGACCGGTTCCCTTGTACGAGACAGTTGTCAGTGGCGTGCCAATGGCGCTCATGAACAACATACCGCACAGGTGCGAAGCCGCACCGATGCCGGCATTGCCGTAGGTAATTTTTTCATGGTTCGTTTTGACGTATGTAATAAATTCTTTAATGTCCTTGGCGGGAAAATCCTTTTTCGCGATGATGGTCATTGGCACGGACGTTACCAGGCCAATCGGCTCGAAATCCGTGAGAACGTTATAGGGAAGCTTGCGGTACAGAGTCGCGCTGGTGGCCATGCCGATGTGATGCAGAAAGACGGTATATCCATCGTTATCCGAACGGGCAACCCGACCTGCGGCCAATGTGCCGCCGGCGCCACCGATGTTCTCGACAATGATCGTTTGACCCAGCTTCTTGCTCATGGGCTGCGCAATCAGCCGAGCCACCGTATCCGTCGGACCCCCTGCCGAGAACGGTACAACTAGCGTAATAACCTTGGAAGGATAATTGTCGGCATGTGCGCTCGACATCGAGGCTAATACCATCACACCGAACGAGGCGAGTATGCGGCGGGACATGGAATACCTCCTGTTTATATGGTTGTGGAGAAATCACCAAATACACCGATTTACAATAGCACCGACTGCTCCCAAACAACAAAAAAACCCGTTCGGATACACCGAACGGGTTGATTTCTCGCCAGACCCCTGCGCGCTGGACTAGCGGGCCATGTTATCGATTATGGCTTTTTTCACGTCATTCAACTCAGCCCGGATTTTGATTACAGGTGCCGTACTCTGTTTGATGGCGGTATCGGGGTCCTTCAGGCCNNTTGTCCCAGGACTGCGGATGGCCAATGCGGATGGCGGTTGCGATAGTTTCCGGGTTATCGACCATCTTGCCATGAATGAACGGCGCGGAGCCGGCGGCCTGAAAACCGACCATTACCGGACGATTATTACAAATGCCATGATCAGCATATTCACAGTAGCCCATCCAGTGGGCAGTAATGTTGCCAGCGTTGCCCACGGGCAGATAATGATAATCAGGGGCCGCACCCAACTCTTCGATGATTTCGAAGGCGGCTGTCTTCTGTCCCTGCAGACGATAAGGGTTGATCGAGTTGACGATCGTCACCGGCGCTTCGTTGGCGACGTCCTTCACGAGCTGCATCCCGGCATCAAAGTTGCCCTGGATCTGAATCACCACGGCTCCGTGAATCATGGCCTGCGCCAGCTTGCCCAGGGCAATCTTGCCCTCCGGTATCAGCACAAAACAGCTGATGCCGGCGCGCGCCGCATAGGCGGCAGCGGCGGCCGAGGTGTTTCCGGTCGATGCACAGATGATCGCTTTGCTGCCCTCTTCAACGGCCTTGGTGACGGCCATGGTCATGCCGCGATCCTTGAACGACCCGGTGGGATTCAGCCCCTCGTACTTGACGTAAATATCCACATGCGGCTTGAGCTCACGCGGAATATTGTTCAGGCGAATAAGCGGCGTATTGCCTTCGCCGAGCGAGATCACGCGCGTGTCATCCGTGACCGGCAAGCGGTCACGGTATTTGTCGATAAGGCCGGTGTAACGTTGTCCGAGGTTCATGTGATTATTTCCAGTCACGATTCAGATGTTCGAGGCGGATCCGCATTACCTTGCCGGCAATCGAGGATAGCGCCTCGATCTTGGCAATTGCCTGGTTCATGTGCTTTTCCAGCACGCGCTGTGTCAGGATGATGACCGGTACCGTATTTTCGCCCTCGCGTGGCTCCTTTTGCAAAATGGCCTCGATGGAAATGCCGAGATCGCCAAGGATGCGAGTAACATTGGCCAGCACACCCGGTTTGTCGTGAGCCTGCAAACGCAAATAGTAGGCGGTCTCCACTTCGTCGATCGGCAGAATCGGAAGATTCGACAGCTGATCCGGCTGGAAGGCAAGGTGCGGAACGCGGTTGTTGGGATCGGCCGTGAGGGTGCGCACGACATCCACAATGTCGGCCACGACTGCCGAAGCCGTAGGGTCGGCACCGGCACCGGCACCGTAGTACATCGTCGGCCCGACGGCATCGCCCTTGACCAGCACCGCGTTCATCACGCCGTCGACGTTGGCGATCAGGCGTCGTTCCGGAATCAGTGTGGGGTGCACGCGCAGCTCGATGCCCGTTGGTGCACGTCGCGCCAGCCCGAGCAACTTGATGCGATAGCCAAGTTGTTCGGCATATTCGACGTCCAGGCGCGTGATTTTTGAAATCCCCTCGGTATAGGCCTTGTCGAACTGCAGCGGGACCCCAAAGGCGATCGCGGCAAGGATCGTCAGTTTGTGAGCGGCATCAATGCCCTCGACATCGAAGGTTGGATCGGCCTCGGCATAGCCGAGCTGCTGCGCCTCTTTGAGTACGTCCCCAAAATCGGCGCCGCGGTCACGCATCTCGGTCAGGATATAGTTGCAGGTCCCGTTGATGATGCCGGCCAGCCATTCGATGCGATTCCCGGCCAGGCCCTCGCGAATGGTCTTGATGATCGGAATGCCGCCAGCCACGGCTGCCTCGAAAGCGACCATGACACCTTTCTTCTGGGCGGCAGCGAATATCTCGTTGCCATGTGCAGCGATCATCGCCTTGTTGGCGGTCACGACATGCTTGCCGTTCTCAATGGCCCTGAGTACCAGCGACCGCGCTGGTTCGTAACCGCCCATCAATTCCACCACGACTGCCACTTCTGGATTGTTCACTACCTCTTCGGGCTTGTCGGTCAGACGGATTCCCTCGGTCGAGCAGGCGCGTGGACGCTTGAGGTCACGGGCGGCAGCATGTACCACGCGAATCTCGCGGCCAGCCCGGCGCGAGATCTCATCGGCGTTGCGGGCCAGCACGTTGACCGTGCCACTCCCCACCGTACCCAATCCGAGAATGCCAATCTTGACAGGTTCCACGCCGTACCTCTGATTGTTCTGTATCTGCAGTCGAATGCCGAGTTGTGCAAGACGGCCTGCTTGTTATTTGACTACCTGCAATGGTTCCTTGCCCTGATCACGCCGGAACATTTCCTTGATGGACCGCACCGCCTGACGAGTTCGATGCTCATTTTCAATCAGAGAAAATCGTACATATTCATCGCCGTATTCACCAAAGCCGATTCCGGGCGAAACGGCCACCCGCGCATCGATCAGAAGTTTCTTGGTGAATTCGAGCGAACCCAGGTGGCGGTATTGCGACGGGATCTTGGCCCATACAAACATGGTGGCCTTGGGCACATCCACCATCCACCCGGCGGCATGCAGACCGTGGCACAGGACATCACGGCGTTTCTGGTACATCATGCGAATTTCTTCTACGCAGTCCTGCGGACCTTCCAGGGCCAGGATCGACGCAACCTGAATAGGCGTAAAGGTGCCGTAGTCAAAATATGACTTCAGCCGTCCCAGTGCTCCCACCAGTGTCGGATTGCCGACCATGAAACCAACCCGCCATCCCGGCATGTTGTAACTCTTGGACAGTGTGAAGAACTCAACGGCAATGTCCTTGGCACCCGGCACCTGCAAGATCGAGGGTGCCACATAGCCGTCAAACACGATATCGGCGTAGGCCAGATCGTGGATCACCCAGATACCATGCTCCTTGGCGACGGCAATCACCTTCTCGAAGAAATCGAGCTCCACGCACTGTGCGGTGGGGTTGCCGGGGAAATTCAGCACCAGCATCTTGGGCTTCGGCCAGGCATTCTTGATCGCCTTCTCCAGCTCGCCAAAGAAATCACCCCCCGGCACCAGCGGAACATGCCGTATATCGGCACCCGCGATTACAAACCCGTAGGTATGAATCGGGTAGCATGGATTCGGCACCAGCACGGCATCGCCACGGTCGACGGTGGCCAGCGCCAGATGCGATAAACCTTCTTTTGAGCCAATCGTGACAATGGCTTCTTTGTCCGGATCCAGTTCGACATCAAAACGACGTTTGTACCAGGTCGTGATTGCCTTACGCAGCCGTGGAATGCCTTTGGACACCGAATAGCGATGGGTGTCACCACGGTGTGCCGCCTCGATCAGCTTGTCGACAATATGCTGCGGGGTCGGCTGGTCGGGATTTCCCATGCCAAAGTCGATGATGTCCTCGCCACGCTTGCGGGCCTGCGCCTTCAGCTCATTAACGATGTTGAAGACATACGGGGGAAGTCGCTGAATGCGGGGAAACTGATCGGTCGGGTTCATGCTGCTCTGGCCGGAGTTGTTCCGGCGAACGGAAATGCTTTTAATATAGGATGTTACGAAGTAAGCAACATTACTAATGGATTGCCGGACTGTCAATGCAATTGCCGGTTTTTCCGGGGAAAATACCGGTCTTGAGTGACCAGGAATGATGAAATGCAGATTCAGCTTGAAACCGGCGGTCGGCATTACCTGATCCGGAGTTACGGACCCGGTCAAATCACTGTGGGTGAAACCGCTTACCGCTCCAGCCTGATCGTTCTGCCCGATCGATTGTTCACCGACTGGCCTCCACAATCCGTGGCGGCCTTGTCGGTCAGCCATATGCAGGATCTGGCCGGCCTGGACTGTGAAGTGCTGTTACTGGGAACGGGTCAGCTGCTTCGCTTTCCTCCTGCGGCCATCCTTGCCCCGCTGACAAACGCCGGTATCGGCATTGAGGTCATGGATACCGGTGCGGCCTGCCGAACCTACAACATCCTCATGGGAGAAGGCCGTCGCGTGGCGGCGGCGCTGATGCCAATTGTCTAAGGAACCGCCGGGCTGGAGATCCGGCTCAGAACAACGAATCGATGGTATATCCGTTTTTCTCCAGCATGACGCGCAACCGTTTCAACGCCTCGACCTGGATCTGACGCACTCGTTCGCGCGTCACGCCAATATCGGCCCCAACTTCTTCGAGTGTCGATATTTCACGATTGTTGAGACCGAATCGGCGCTCAACCACTTCTCGTTGCTTGTCATTCAGTTCATCGAGCCACGCCTGCACCAGCGAGTGCAGATCTTCGTCCTGCATGATCCGTTCGGGATCCGGCGTGTGCTCATCGGCGATGGCGTCGAGCAGTGATCGTTCCGGATCATTGTCGAGTGGTGCATCGACTGAAGCAATGCGCTCGTTCAGACCGAACATTTCCTTTACGTCCTCGATCGGCTTGTCGAGCAACATGGCCACTTCTTCCGGCGTCGGCTCGTGATCCAGTTTCTGCGACAGGTAGCGAGCGGCGCGCAGATAGACGTTAATTTCCTTGAGTACATGCACCGGGAGCCGGATGGTGCGAGTCTGATTCATGATGGCACGTTCGATCGTCTGCCGGATCCACCAAGTGGCATAAGTGGAGAAGCGGAAACCACGTTCCGGATCAAATTTCTCAACGGCGCGGATCAGGCCCAGATTGCCCTCCTCGATCAGGTCGAGTAGCGCCAGACCACGGTTCATGTAACGGCGGGCAATTTTGACGACGAGACGGAGATTGCTCTCGATCATGCGCTTGCGTGATGCTTCCTCGCCCTTGCGGGCACGCCGCGCGTAATACACCTCTTCCTCAGCGGACAACAGCGGCGAAAAGCCGATTTCCTTCAGATACAGCCGCGTGGCGTCAGCCTGCAGGGCATGGTCATCCGAGGAGTCGCGCTTCTCTTTGGTTTCGCGAACTATTTCGGACGAATCATCGGCGGCCTCTGCCTCCTGTTCGGCCTCCTGTTCCTCTTCTGCTGACTCCTCTTCGTCCTCGTCCTGGACAACAGGCAGCTCTTCACCCTCGCCCTCGGGATCAAGCAGTTCAACGGCCAGTGTCTTGGCCTTCTTGGACGGCGTCTCGCTCGCGGCTGGCGCGCGCTTGCGCGATCGAGTCTTGGGGGCAGCCTTGCTGGTGGTGCGGCTTGAACGTTTCCGGGTCGCCATACGCTATCGCTTTGGTAGATACTTGATTGGATCCACCGGAGTTCCCTGACGACGAATTTCAAAATGCAGTTTGATGCGGTCAGTACCGGTACTGCCCATATCCGCAATCTTCTGCCCTCGCTTCACCGCGTCTCCTTCCCTGATGTGGATCTTGTCATTGTGCGCATAAGCGCTGAGAAACTCATCATTGTGCTTGATGATAATAAGCTGGCCGTAACCGCGAAGTCCACTCCCCTGATAGACCACTCGTCCACCTGCAGCGGCGCGCACTGCTGATCCGCGTGTGCCCGCAATGTCCAGGCCTTTGGTATCTCCCTCGCTGTAGCGATTGATGAGCGCTCCATCCGCTGGCCAGCTCCAGTCGAGCTTGCCGGCGCGGTTTGCGGAGCTGCTCCGGCTTTCATTCTTTTTGACGCCAACGGCCGGTTTCGTGGCAGGCGGTGAGGTCGCCGAAACCACCGTCGGTGGTTTCGGCGTTGACCCGGTTTCCGGCTTTTTGTCGGACTTGCCGGAAACCGTTTTTCCGGCGGTACTGGTGGTTTGCGGCGCAGTGCTGCGCACCCGGCTCTTGGTGTCCGATCCGGACGCAGGAGCCTTCTGTTTTGCTTCTGATCCCTTGTCAGGAGGAATCACCCGTAATTGCTGGCCCGGCTTGATGAGGTATGGAGACGGTATTCGGTTCCAGGTGGCCAATTCACGATAATCCCGTCCGGATTCCCAAGCGATGCTGTACAAGGTATCGCCACGCACTACCGTGCGAAACGGTGATTCAGGTTCACGTCGGGAGATGGATTGATCGCTGATGGTGGGCCCTTGACTGCGCTCGACAGCCGGACGGCTGGATGGCGTGCGCGCATCCGGCTTTGCAGTGGATCCTCCGCCACAACCGGCGAGAATCATACTCAATCCGGCCAGCAGGATCAGGCTTCTGGTCATGCCCAGCATGCGAATGAGGACCACCGGCTCAGTGGGAGGCCCCGTGCACCAGCGGTACGAAATTGGCCATCTCCAGTTTCTCTTGCTCTATCCCTTCGGGAGTGAGTCGAACGCGAATCAGCTCCTGGCGATCGGAAGTACCTACTGGCGCCACCAGCGTTCCGCCAGGGACGAGCTGATTCAGTAGCGCATGGGGAAGCTCCGCGGCGGCAGCCGTGACGATGATGGCGTCATATGGCGCGTATTCCGGCCAACCCAAACTACCGTCTGAATGATGTAGGCGATAATTCCGGAGTCCAATTTCCTGCAGGCAACGGCGGGCCGATTTCAGCAGAGGATCAATGCGCTCAACCGAATAGACTTCGTGTGCCAGACTACACAGCACCGCAGTTTGATACCCGGAACCGGTCCCCACTTCCAGTATTCGCCGTGCGCCCTGCTCGAGTAGCAGTTCCGTCATGCGAGCCACGGTATAGGGTTGGGAAATTGTCTGATTGAAGCCAATCGGCAGGGCTGTGTCTTCATAGGCACGGTGGGCCAATGCCTCATCCACAAATAGATGGCGCGGAATCTGCCGAATGGCCTCAAGCACGGAGGCATTGCGTATACCGGCCTCACGCAGCCGACTGACCAGGCGATCACGGGTTCGAGCCGATGTCATCCCGATGCCGCGATGATGAACGCTCATGTACCCACCAACCAGGTGCCGAGGGTATCGAGGGCGGCGTGACGGGTCAGATCCACGTGCAGCGGGGTAATGGAGACGCGGCGTTCGCGAATTGCGTAAAAGTCCGTACCGGGACCGGCATCGGCTTCTGATCCTGGCGGGCCCACCCAGTAGATCGGATTACCGTGCGGATCAGCTGCACGAATCACCGGCTCTGCCTTGTGTCGATGTCCAAGTCGCGTGGCCGCAACCCCATTCAGTTCCGCATACGGCACATCCGGAACATTGACGTTCAAAATCGTGTCGGTGGGCAACGAGTGATTTTTAAGCTTTTCGAGCAGATCGAGCACTACCCGGCTGGCCGTGTCAAAATGCTTGCCCTTCCGATCCGTCAATGACACCGCAATCGCCGGCAACCCGAGAAAGCGTCCCTCCATTGCGGCCGCTACCGTTCCGGAATAGATCACATCATCGCCCAGATTGGCGCCATGATTTATCCCGGAGATGACAATGTCCGGCTCATGCTGAAGCAGGCCGGTGATGGCGAGATGCACGCAATCGGTAGGAGTGCCGTCGACAAAATAAAATCCGTTCGCGGCCTGCTGCACCCGTAAAGGATTTACCAGCGTCAATGAATTGCTGGCCCCACTGCGATCGCGCTCGGGAGCCACCACATCGACCTGGGCAATGGTTTTCAGTGCTTCGGCAAGACAGGCAATGCCGGGCGAAAAATATCCATCGTCGTTGCTCAGAAGGATGCGCATCTCTGCTGCAACATGCAAAAAATGTTCAGGCGCCGATCACGGCAGGGGTATGGCGACATGCTGGAAAAGTTGGTCGGGGCGAGAGGATTTGAACCTCCGACCACCTCCACCCCAAGGAGGTGCGCTACCAGGCTGCGCTACGCCCCGAAACAACGGCTCGTTCCGGCCAGTGGCCACAACGTGGGCGCCATCATACCCGAGACCATCGAGGGAAGGAACGAAATGCCGTCAGCCGGAACGCGGGCCCAGGAGCGCCAGCACGTCCTCGAGTTCCTGAATCAGCTGGCGGATGACCGCTGAGCGCTGGTTGGGATCACTCAGATCATTCTCGACGACCAGCTTGTTGCGGGCGCCGCTAATGGTAAAACCATCCACATAGAGAAGGCTGCGGATCTGCCTGATCAGCATGACATCATGGCGCTGATAATAACGGCGATTACCCCGGCGTTTAACCGGTTTCAGCTGGGGAAATTCCTGCTCCCAGTAGCGGAGGACATGCGGCTTGACCCCACATAACTCGCTGACTTCCCCAATCGTAAAGTAGCGCTTGCTGGGGATGGGTGGGAGTTCAAGGTTGTCGTCTGGATCCAGCATTCTGCTCGACTCGTTCCTTCAGCTTGTGACTGGCCCGGAAAGTGACAACCCGGCGCGCCGAGATCGGGATCTCCTCGCCGGTTTTGGGATTACGACCGGGGCGTGGATTCTTGTTGCGCAGACCGAAGTTGCCGAAGCCAGACAACTTGACCGGCTCACCTCGTTCCAACGCCTCACGAATCTTCTCGAAGAACAGCTCGACGAATTCCTTGGCCTCCCGCTTGTTGAGGCCCAGCTCATTGAACAGAGCCTCGGCCAGATCCGCCTTGGTCAGCGACGACATGAAATTCAGCCCTTTTCTTTGAAAACTTTTTATTGTCTCAGTTGGGCGCCGAAACCAGCCTGTAAAGCCGTCACGACCCTCCCCACAACTGTTTCAATTTCTTCATCATTAAGAGTGCGCGAAGTATCCTGGAAGGTCAAGCCCAATGCCAAACTTTTTCTTCCGGAATCAATGCCTTCGCCGCGATATTCGTCAAATAGCTCAAGGTTGACTAATAGACGACCGGCGGCTACTTGCACAGCATCAAACACTGCCTGAGCCGGTACGGAATCGGCCAGAAGCAGGGCAAGATCACGCCGAATAGCCGGAAATCGCGAAATTTCATGAAATTCTGGCAGCAATGTGGAACTCAAAATATCGGCATTTAGCTCGAAGAGAATAACCGAGCGGTCGAGTCCGATTTTTTCCTGCACTTCCGGGTGTATAACCCCTATTCTTCCAATGGATATATCCCTGTCCACGATGAAAATTTCGGCTGATTGACCAGGGTGTAATGCCGGGTGGCCAGCCGCCTTGAACGCATAATGCCCGCGTGTTTGTGCCAGCAATGCTTCAACGTCAGCTTTGACATCATAAAAATCCACCGGACGTGGCTTCAGACCCCACTGCTCTGCCATGGCATTTCCACAGGCCACCCCGGCGACCACGGACTGTTCCAGCGTCTTACCATTCGATGCACCCAAAAAACGATGCCCGATCTCAAACAGGCGCACCCGAGTCTGTTGACGATTGAGATTGTGTCGAACCGTCTGAATGAGACCAGGCCATAGCGTGGTGCGCATTTGTGCCAGATCCGAGGCGATAGGATTGACCAGCGACACGCCATGCGCACCCGGATCGATCAAGGCCTGTATCGCAGGATCAACAAAGCTATATGTGATCGCTTCCTGGTACTCGCGATCTACCAAAGCCGATCGCAGGCGACTTTCGGCAATACGGGTCTCGGGCAGTGCTGGCACATGCAGTAGTGCGCGGGGAACATGCACCGGGACCTTGTCGTAACCGTGCACCCGCGCCAACTCTTCAATCAAGTCTTCTTCGCGGACAATATCGGTACGCCAACTCGGCGGTGAAACTTTCCAACCACGTCTTCCCTGGACAGCGGCTCTGGCGATCCGCATACCCAATCGTTTCAAAATGGTCTCAACCGTCGAGGCCGCCAGATTCATGCCCAATACCCGGCTAATCCGATCTGCTCGCAAACGGATGGCCGATTGCTTGGGGAGATGGGCGGTGGATTTCACTTCCATCACGGGACCGGCTCGGCCACCGCAGATCGACAATATCAGTGCCGTCGCACGCTCCAGTGCCATGCGCTGCAGATTCGGGTCGACCCCGCGTTCAAAGCGATGCGAAGACTCAGAATGCAAACCATATTCACGGGCTCGCAAGGCGATGTTTTCGGGCCTGAACCAGGCGCTCTCGAGAAACAGATTTATGGTCTGCGCGCCGACCGCTGTGTCCATACCGCCCATGATTCCGGCCAGCGCGACAGGCCGTTTGTGATCAGCAATGACCAAGTCAGCCGGATCAAGCACAAGGTTTTGCCCATCCAGCAGCGTCAGCGCTTCCCCTGATCGCGCGAGTCGTATTTGAAGACCGCCGCTAAGGCGGTCAAGGTCGAAGGCATGCATCGGCTGGCCAAGTTCCAGCATTACATAATTGGTGACGTCGACCACCGGATGAATGCTGCGAACACCGCTGCGCCGCAGTTGTTCCTTGAGCCACCACGGTACATGACTGTCCGGACGCAACCCCTCGATCACGCGCCCGGTATAACGGGCACAGGCCGACTTGGCAGTCAGCTTGGTGTCCAGACGACGACGGGACTTCGCCTTCACCGGCTTAATCGACACCGGAATGAACCGAGAGGATCCCAGTGCGGCCACTTCGCGCGCCAACCCCATGACGCTCAGACAGTCTCCACGATTGGGAGTCAGCTCGATGTCCAGAATCTGATCGTCGAGTTTCAGAATTTTCCTGAGTGATGCCCCGGGCTTGGCCGCCGGATCCAGCACCAGCAATCCCTCGGAAGACTCTTCCAGACCGAGTTCGGCCGCAGAACACAGCATGCCGGATGACTCGACGCCGCGGATAGCGGCGGCCTTGATG
>DKBE01000093.1 GCA_002451085.1 Proteobacteria bacterium UBA6908
CGTGGCGATGTAGTCGTCGAACTCACCGGGGATGTATTGCCACAGTGAATGCACGATACCGAGCGCGGCGTAGCAGCCGCGCAGGTCGTTCACCAGCACGCGCACCGCACGCACATCGAAGATCTCGCGAAAGTCCTTGTGCTTGCGCTTCATCTTTCGCCAGATGCTGTAGATATGCTTGGCGCGGCCGGTGACCTCGGCGACGATGCCGGCCTTTTCCAGTTCCGCCAACAAAGTGCCCACGAAACGCTCGATATAGGCCTCGCGGTCGACGCGACGCTCGGCGAGGAAACCGGCGATTTGCTTGTAATCGCCCGGTTCGAGATAGCGGAATGCCAGGTCCTCGAGCTCCCACTTGATCTGCCAGATGCCGAGGCGATTGGCGAGCGGCGCATAGATATCGGCGGTTTCGCGCGCGATGCGCTTCTGCTTGTCCTCGGGCAGGGCGGAAAGCGTGCGCATGTTGTGCAAGCGGTCGGCGAGCTTGATGAGCACCACACGCACGTCCTCGGCCATGGCGAGCAGCATCTTGCGCAGGCTTTCGGCCTGGGTGTGTTCCTTGTGCACCGGGCCGGAACCGGCGCGGAATTCCTGAATGACCTTCATCTTGGTGACGCCATCCACGAGCGCGGCGATGCGCGGCCCGAATTCCTGCTTCAGGTCGTCGAGGGCGATGTCGCTGTCTTCGACTACGTCATGCAGCATGGCCGCCGCCAGCACCTCGTGGTCGAGGCCGAGATCGGCAAGGATGCCGGCCACCGCCAGTGAATGCTGGATGTAGGGCTCGCCGGAGGCACGCGTCTGGCCGGCGTGGGCGCGCTGCGCCCAGGCGGCGGCGCGGCGGATGACATCCATTTCGGCCGCCGGCCGTTGCGCGCCGAGCACTGCCAGCCACGCCTCGAGATCGGGCGTGTCCATGCTGCTCAGACTGGATGGCGGACTGCTGATTTGGACCATGCGGGTTTCACCTGTTCCCTGACTATATGGGGACGATTCCGTGACGCACCCGCACAGTATACGCATGCCGCCACGGGAACTGCGCACCCCCGCGTTCGGTCCGGGTTTTCTGTCCCGCGGCCATGCTTCCGGCTATGATGCGCACCCGACAAATAACCGGTCGACCCCATGACAGGCATCCTGATCCTCGGTACCGGACTGGCGGGCTACACGGTAGCGCGCGAGTTTCGCAAGCTGGATTCCCAGACCCCGCTGACGCTGGTCACGCGCGACGCCGGCAGCTTCTATTCGAAGCCGGTGCTGTCGAACGCCCTGGCTCAGAAAAAAGCCCCGGCCCAAATCGCGCTCAACAGCGCCACCGACATGTCCCGTCAGCTGCACGCGACCGTGAACACCCACCTCGAGATTCGGGCCATCGACACGACCGCACGCACGGTGGCCACCGTCAATGGACCGGTGCTGGGCTACGACCGGCTGGTGCTGGCGCTCGGCGCCGATCCGATCCGCTTGCCGCTGGCCGGCGACGCCGCCGGGCAGGTGCTGTCGGTGAACGATCTCGACGACTACGCGCGATTCCGCTCGGCGCTGGAAGGCCGGCAACGGGTGGCGATCCTCGGCGCCGGGCTGATTGGCTGCGAGTTTGCCAACGACCTGCGTCTTGGCGGCGTGCAGGTGGACGTGATCGACCTGGCGCCGCAGCTGATTGGCCGCTTGCTGCCGCCGCAGGCGGCGGCGTTTCTGCGCACGGCGCTNNGAAGCCGCGCGTGGCGCTGGCCGAAGCGGCCGGCCTCGCAGTACAGCGCGGCATCGTCACCGATGCCCTGTTGCAGACCAGCGCGCCCGGCGTGTACGCGCTCGGTGACTGCGCCGAGGTCGCCGGCCATCAGCTGCCCTACGTGATGCCGATCATGCAGGCGGCCCGGGCGCTGGCCAAAACCCTGGCCGGCACGGAGACCGCCGTGCAGTACCCGGCCATGCCGGTGGTGGTGAAAACACCAGCCTGTCCGACCGTGGTTTGCCCGCCACCGCCGGGCGTGGACGGCGGCTGGGAGGAAACCATCACCGCCGAGGGTGTGCGCGCGCTTTATCGTGATACCACCGGTGCGTTGCGCGGCTACGCGCTGGTCGGTGCCGCAACCACCGACAAGCAGGCGCTCACCAAAGAGATTCCACCGCTGCTGCCCTGAACATGGCCGCGGACCTGAGCCTGTGGGGGCTGTTCTTCAGCAGCTTCATCTCCTCCACCCTGTTCCCGGGCGGATCGGAAGTGGTGCTGGGTGTGCTGGCGGCGCAGGGCCAACAAACACCGATCACGCTGCTGATGGTTGCCAGCCTCGGCAATACGCTCGGCGCACTCACCACCTGGCTGCTCGGTGCGCTCGTGGCCCGCGGCATGCCGCCGGAAGCGCATCTTTCGGAATCACGCCAGCGTGCGCTGCGGCAAGTGCGTCGCTTCGGCAGCCCGCTGCTGCTGCTTTCGTGGTTGCCGGTGGTCGGTGACCCGCTATGTTTTGCGGCCGGATACCTGCGCCTGCCGTTTCTCGCCTCGCTGGCGTTCATGGCACTGGGCAAGACGGCACGCTACGCGGTGATCGTGCTGGCCTTTGCCTGAGCTTGCCGGGCCGGGCGGTTTCCCCTAGTCTGGCCTGCCTGACAGGCCGTCACCGGCCGTCTATGCTGGTAAAAGAAGAACCCTGACCAGGCCCCCGGCACCGCTTCCGACATGAATCGCCCCGTAATCGCCCTGATCGTCGCCCTGCTCGCCAGCACTCCGCTGTCGGCCCTGGCCGAGGCGCGTCAGGCCATTGATCCGGAACTGCGTGAAATGCTCAAGAAGGCTGCCAATGAATCCGACAGCTTTGTGGACCGTTTCGATGGCCAGGTGTGGCTCACCGACATGTCGCAGCGCCTGGAGAAAAAAATCCCGGACCACGACACCCGCATCGAGTTGCTCAAGAACATTCATTATGAAGCGACGCGCGCGAAACTCGAACCGGAGCTGGTGTTGTCGGTAATCCAGGTCGAGAGCAACTTCAACCCCTATGCCATCTCGCGCGCCGGGGCCATCGGCCTGATGCAGGTGATGCCGTTCTGGCTGAAGGAAATCGGCAAGCCGGGCGATAACCTGTTCAGCCCGTACACCAATCTGCGCTACGGTTGCACGATCCTGAAGTTCTATCTCGACAAGGAAAAGGGCAACCGCACGCGTGCGCTGATGCGCTACAACGGTACTCGTGAGTGGCGTTACCCCACCAAGGTCTACAGCGCATTCGACAGACACTGGCGGCCGTAGGCCGTCAGCGGCGTCAGCGGCGCACTTCGAATCCGTTCCAGTCCTGCCACGGCAATTCCTGACGCTGTACCGCGCTCACCTGTGCCGAGGGCGGCCCCTGCCACAACCAGCGTTCCAGCTGCGCCAGTCCGTCGGCCGCGCCACAGGCCACCAGCTCGACATCGCCGTTTTCGCAATTGCGCACCCAGCCGGACAGGTGCAGTTGCCGCGCCTGTGCTTCCGTCGAGGCGCGGTAGAACACTCCCTGCACGCGACCGGTCACCCGATAGCGCAGGCAGCGCCTGGCGCCGTCGCTCATGGCAAGGTGATACGGGCCGCCTGCCCGGCCGTGAAACGTTCGCTGGTGGAAAATGCGGCATCCAGCACATACGGGTCCTTGCCACCGGCCGGATCGTAGGTCACGGCGCGCACCTTGGCCGGGTAACGTTTGCTGCCGACAGACACCTGCACATCCTGCCCCGGCTTCACGGCAGCCGCCCGATCGGCGGCGAGGCGTGCCTGCGCCAGGTATTCGCCAGCGGCGGCGATGATCATGATGGTCTGCGGATTCAGCTCGGCGCTCACCGTTTGGCCGACTTCGACGCGCCGGCTCAGCACCTGGGCATCAAACGGCGCCCGCAGAACGCTGATGCGTTGGCGATAACGCGCACGATCGAGAGCGGCCGAGGCCTCCTTGAACGCTGCCTCGGCCCGCGCCTGCTTGTTCTTGGCATTTTCCAGTTCGACCGTCGACAGCACCGTGCGGTTGTACAGCTCCTGTGCCTGCTTGGCGTCGCGCACCGCCTCATCGCGTTCGATGCGCGCACGTGCCTGGTGGGCGAGCGCCTCGTTGACGGCCGTCTGAAGCGGTCCTGGATCCAGGCTGACCAGGACCTGATCCTTGTTCACCCGCTCTCCGGCATTGACCGGCACATCGACGATCACGCCGGAAACCGGCATCGCGAGTTCGGTGCGGCGCGACCATTCGAGGTGCGCGTCCAGTTCGGCGGCCAGCGCCGAAGCGGCCGTGAACCCGGCCATCACACCGCCAAGCAGTTTACTCGTTTTCATTTTCTGGACTCCTGCGAAGAATTTTCAGCGAGTTGGCCGGTCAATGCATCCAGTCGCGCCCAGGCGTGGGCGAGACGGAACTCCACCTGGGCCGCCTGCCATTGCGCCTCGGTCACCCGGGTCATGGAATCGCCGAGATCCGTGCGTACTTCCAGCTCATAGAGCGCGCGTGAACGGTCGAGATACAGGTCACGCCAGGCCGTGCGAATCCTGGCGGCATTGCGCTCGATGCGTAACGTCTCGATCTCCTGCACCAGATCGAGCACGGTCTGGTGCAGATCAAGCTCGGTGCGCCGTGCACGCGCGTCGGCCTCCTGCTGGCGCGCGAGCGCGGCCTGGATGGCGCCTCGATCCTCGCCCCCCTGCCACAGCGGGACGCGCAGATTGAGCGTGGCGCGGACGTCGTCGCGCGAGACGAAATTCCGCTCGTAGGCGGCCACTTCGCCTTCCGCCGACAGCACAGGATAACGCCGGGCACGCTCGGCATCGGCCTGCAGGCGCGCCGCTTCCAGCTCCTTGCGCTGGGCGAGCAGTGTCGGATTGCGCTGGCGTACCTGATCGAGCACGGTCTTGAGTTCCGGGGGCTCACGATCGTTGCCGGGGAAGGTCGGCAATACCAGCTCGGCCGGAAGTTCGTCCGGCCGACCCAGTGCCAGCGCCAGTTGCTGGCGACTCTGGGCCTGGCGCTTCTGGCTGCGAGTCCGAACGATCAGCGATTCCTGGTAACGCGTCTCATGCTCCAGCAGGTCGACATCCGAAATCTGGCCGAGTTTGTGACGCTCGCGGAATTTGTCATAGGTAACGTAAAAATGCGCCAGCGCTTCATTGTCGACGGCGTAGCGCAAATCGGCCAGCAGGACTTCGAAGAAGCGCGACATCAGTTCCAGGCGGCGGCGCTGGCGGGCATCAAACAACAACTGCTCACGCGATTCGATGTCGGCGCGCGCCGATCCTTCGAGTGATGCGGTGCGACCGAAGTCATAGAGTCGCTTGCTGACAAAAAAGCGTGCGCGGCTGTCATTCACGAAATCATCGTTAATCCGCAACGAGGGCAGCACCCATTGCGGAGTGATGTCGACGAGTGCACGGAGGCCGCTGGTGGATTCGGCCTGGGTCAGCCCGGCCCGGGCGGCGTCAACCCGCGCACGCGCCTGATCGAGATCCGGATGGGGAATATCGGCCTGGTTGAGCACCTGCTCGAGCGTGAGCGGGCTGGGTAACGGCGACTCCGCCGCCGACAACGGCCAGGCGGCCAGCGACAGGATCGCCGGCAGGAGGTGTCGGGCACGGCGTGCAGTCATGATTGGGTGCGATTCTGCTTACGGTTTGCCTGCCGCACGCTCGCGCTTGTAGGCGGTGAAGTTCCCGGTTTGCCACTTGCCGCTGGTCACGAACTCGCCCAGCCACAGGAACTCCTCGGTATTTTTGGTGGCGCCGGTGTAGCGGGTCATCAGCTTGCCGTTGAGATCAAAGAATGCAAACACCGGCGTGGCGCGCACGCGATTGTGCCTGAAGGCAAAGTCCTTCTGCGGCATTTCCGTGTTGCCAAAATCGGTCATCGGCACATCGCCATTGATATCCATCATCAGCAGGCGGAAATGCTTGCGATAATATTCCTGCACGGGCGGCTGGCTGAGCACGTTGGCCTTCATCTTGGCGCACCACGGGCAGTCTTCGGCCACGAACATGATCATGATGCCCTGCTGGCCATCCTTTTTTGCCGTGGCCACTTCATCGGGCAGGTTGAGGAAACTTTGATGGAAGAAATACTGCATGGCATCGCGCGGGCCTTCGGAGGCCAGCGCACCGAGCGCCCACCAGCTCATGACCAGCACCAGCCACCGGGACCAGACCTTCATTGTCATTTCTCCTGTTTCGCCCATGCCAATGGGAAATACCGGGCCTGTTCTGCTTCTTATATAATCCCGGAACTCCCCGCCCAATGGAAATCCCGATGGCCTCCGACACGCGCACCGAAAAAGACAGTCTCGGCGAATATCCGGTCCCGGCCACGGCCTGGTACGGCATCCAGACCGCCCGCGCGGTGGACAATTTCCCGATTTCGGGGCGCCGGCCGGATCGCGACTTTATCATTGCCCACGCCCGCATCAAGCGGGCTGCCGCCGTGGCCAACGCGGCCGCCGGCTGGCTGGACCCGAAACTGGCCGACGCCATCGTGCAGGCCACCGATACCCTGTTAGACGGCCAGTACCACGACCAGTTCGTGGTCGACCGCTTCCAGGCCGGGGCCGGGACCAGTCACAACATGAATACCAACGAGGTCATCGCCAACCTGGCCAATGTCGCCCTGGGTGGCCAGCGCGGGGTCTATCGGCCGGTCAACCCCAATGACCACGTCAACATGGGGCAAAGCACGAACGACACCATCCCGACGGCCATTCGGCTGGCGGCTTTGGCCAAACTGCCGCGACTGCTGCAGGCGGTGGGCGCGATGGCGGCGGAACTGGAAGCCCTGGCCAAGCGGGAAGCGCGCACCGTGAAAAGCGGACGCACCCATCTGCAGGACGCCGTTCCGACCACCATCGGTCGCGAGTTCGGCGCCTACGCCTGGATCCTGCGGCGCGCCGCCGATCGACTGGACGCCACACGGCCGTTGCTGGTGGAAATCGGACTGGGCGGATCAGCCGCCGGGACCGCGCTCAACACCGCGCCCGGCTATGTCGAGAATGTTGCCCAGGAACTGGCACGACTCACCGGTGAAGCCATCCGGCCGGCGCCCGATCTGGCCGCGCAGATGCAGTCCATGCACGATCTGTTGCAGTTGTCGAACGCGATCCGTGCGCTGGCGCTGGAAGTCACGCGCATTGCCAACGACCTGCGCCTGCTTTGTTCCGGTCCGCGTACCGGACTCGGCGAAATCGTTCTGCCGGCGGTGCAACCCGGTTCGTCCATCATGCCCGGCAAGGTGAATCCGGTTATNNATGCCCGGCAAGGTGAATCCGGTGATGTTCGAGATGCTCAACCAGGTCTGCTACCAGGTGCTCGGGCAGGATCATGCGATAGCGCTCATGACCCAGGCCGGCCAGCTTGAGCTGAATGTCATGATGCCGGCGTTGGGCAGCGCGCTGTTCGATGCCATGGACTGGCTGACGCAGGCGCTGAACGCGGCCACGGCTAAAAACCTGAAGGGCCTGAAGGTCGACCACGAGCGCTGCCTGATGTTCATCCACACCAGTGTCGGTCTGGCCACGCTGCTCAATACCTCGATCGGTTATGCCGCTGCCGCCGAGGTGGCGAAGGAATCGGAGAAAACCGGAAAACCGGTGCGCGACATTGTTGCCGCGCGGGGGCTGATGAAGGCCGAGGAGTTTGATCGACTGGTTGAACAGGCGGCGGTCGAAGGCAATATCCGAAAATAGTGTCGGTCAGACACCCCGGTCGTGTACCCGGCGTTCGATGCCGAGCCAGCGACGGGTCAGCGTCAGCGGTGTCAGCCGCATCACCACCGCGACGGTTAGCAGTCCCAGCAGGGCCACCATCCACTGTTGCTGCAGCGACTCCGAGCGCGTACCGACCCGCAAACCGATCTCGCCGGCAGCGGCCAGCGAGCCCAGCCCCAGCATGGCCGGTCGCCACAGGGCGGCCGACCCACGCACCCACCAGCGCGAAATGGCGCCGAGCAATACCGTTCCCAGCAGGCCGTACAACAGGCCATACAGCCACGGATTGACCCCGGGGAACCGCGCAAACAGAAAAATGGCGGAATAGACCGCAATACTGGCAAGTGTCCAGATCCAACGGGCCGACATGGTCGAGTGAAGCGCTCTGATTTTATGACATTATTGTCGTGTATGGGCCTGCGGCATATTTCCATGACGGCCGCGTAATTCTTCCTATATTATGAAATACAAACGCCTATTTTGTCGTCTATCGTTTACGCTATGTCCGCCATGTATCTGAAATTAAGCCTTCCCCCGCGCACGGACCACCCCAGCACGGAGACCGAGACCCGCCCGGCGGACCTTGAACGCTGGATCGCGCGCCTGCCGCTGCTGAATACGGCGGAGGCCACGCAACTGCTCAGTCGCCAGCTGATCGGCCTCAATCGCATGACGCTCGAGGACAAGCAGCGCCTGAAACTGCTGGAATTGCTGCGCGCCCCGGTGCAGGCCGTTTGCCAGGAATTGCACAAGACCTATATGGGTCTGCCACAGCCCCTGCCGGACAAGGCTCGCCAGATCGCCAATCAGGTACGGTTGCTGCTGACCGAAATGGCCTACGGCTATAAGTTGATCGCATTCAATTCGACGGCGGTGCCCAAGCTGGAACTGGCCGACCGTGCCCTGCTCACGGTCGCCCTGCATCGCGGCATCCGCTACCTGACCGAGATCCTGTACCGCGGATATGAACTGTACAGCCCGCCGCCAGAGGGCACGTGGTTCGAGATCCACCAGCTCTACCGCTATGCCGAAATGCTGGGCATCACCGAATCTCCCGTCGACGACAAGCTCAATAACACATTGCCGCAGGTTTCCATCAGCCATGCCTACAAGCATGCCTTGCTGCTCGACTTCAGTGATCCCTATCACCTGCCGGCGCGCATGCTGACCAAGATCAACCGTTATCTGGACCGTTACGCTTCACTGGCGCAACTGTCACCCGGCATTGCCGCCCTCAAGTCGCACTGCCAGTTCCTGCTCAACCTGGACAACGATCGCGCCGGCGCGGTGAATACCGAAGCCTCGCCGATCACAACGGAAGTCCGCTACCGCCTGCTCAACACCACGGATCTGGCGCGCATCATCCACCAGCAACTGATGGTGGTGCAGGCCGGGCAGATGCCGGATCCGGACGGACTGGAGAAGGATTATTTCGTGCAGTTCGGTCAGGATCTGCTGGTGCGCATGATCCAGGCCTGGGGAGTAAACCCGAAACGGGTGTTTACCCGATCGGCGCGGGAGAACGACCAACGAGACGTTGCGTTCGGCGTGGACGCCATTAACTATTATCTCCATGGCTCGGAGCCGTTCACGCCCAGCACCAGCGAAGTGGGTCCGCAACCCAACCGCACGGCCATCGGTGATACGGCGGGTACGCCCAACAAGATTCAGCAGTCACCGTCAGCGCCCCTGAAGGCGAGCTGGGAGCTGATCGACGAAAGTGCCGGCGGCTATGCCCTGGCGCGCTCCGGCACTGCTCCGAATCCGGTGCGTGTGGGCGATCTGCTGGCCAGTCGCCCGCAAGCCAACGGCAGTGGTTGGGAAATCGGCGTGGTCCGCTGGGTACGCACCAGCGGCACGGACAGCATCGAGATCGGCGTTCAGCGCCTTTCTCCCTCGGCCTCGGCCGTGGCCGTGTTGCCGCTGGAAGACAGCCGTGATCGGTATTTTCTGGCGCTCAACCTGCCGGAGGTCAAGCCGATGAAGCAGCCGGAAACGCTGGTGACGGTGCGCGGATTTTACAAACCGAACCGGGTCTTTTATCTGGACAACGCCTATCGCACGCGCCAGATCAAGGCATTGAAACTGATTGAGCTGTCCGGCAGTTTCGAACGCTTCCAATACGAATTTCTTGATCCCTGACGCCTTCGCTTCACCCGGCGCGACGTTTCTTGCGCGGCGAGCCCAGCCACAGGCCCTCATCCCCCAGTGTCGCCGTGACAATTGCGCCGAGCAGGATCACCACCCACGAGATGTAGATCCAGATCAGGAATATCGGCAGCGCCGCCACCGTGCCGTACACAATCTTGTAGGTCAGCACAAAGTACTTCATCGCCCCGGCAAACAGGGCCTTGGCCACTTCCAGCAACACCACGGTGAACCCGGCCCCGACCACGGCATGACGCCACGGCACCGATACGTTCGGCACGACGAAATACAACAACACGACACCTCCGAATTCCAGCATCCAGGGCAGCAGCAGTTCGAGCGCCTGATTGTTCAAGGTCGCATCTGGTTTTGTGGTAAACGGCAGTGAGGTAAACAGATTGGTGGTCAGGACCAGGCTGGTGGCCACCAGGATCGGTCCGAGCGTCAGCAGCGCCCAGTAGGACAGGATGCGGTACAGCAGTTTGCGTGTATTGCGAACTCGCCAAATGTCATTGAAGGCATGCTCGATCGTGGCCATCAGCATAATTGACGTGAGCACCAGAAAGGCAATACCCACCGCAGTCAATCGGCCGGCCTTGGCGGCAAACTGGGTCAGATATTTTTCCACCACATCGCCGGCGGCCGGCACGAAATTGATGTAGATGAATTCCTGGATCACGCTCATCCAGGCGCCGAACACCGGAAACATCGACAGCACCGACACGGTGACCGCCGTGAGCGGCACGATCGCCAGCAGCGTCGTAAAGGACAGGGCACCGGCCACGCGCTGGCAACGATCATGTATAAATCGCTGCGCCACCTGCCGGACAAAGCGCTTGATGGGCTTAAACCGATCGGCTGTCTTGTGCTTGATCATTCGTTTGATGACCACGACCCAAAAACAAAAAGGGCCCGATCCGGGCCCTTTTCGGGATGCTACAAAAAAGTAATTAGCGCTTGCCCGCCAGGTAGTCGGTGTCGGTCGACTCGGTGACGCCGAGCTTCCAGGCGCCGCGGGTCTTGGCATGACGCACTGCCGCATCCACTTCAGACGACGAGGCGCCGCGATTGATGTCGAAGTTCTGGCCTGGATAGATCAGGTCGGCATCCTTGATCTTGGCGCTGTTGGTCTTGTAAATCAGCGGCCAGGCATACGGGTTTCCGTAAATGCGCGGCTGGCTGGCGATGCCCCACAGATGGTCGCCACGCTTCACTTCATAGGCGTCGTTGGCGGCCTTCTTCGGTTCCGGAGCAGGTGCCGGCGCGGCAGCCGCCGGTTCAGCAACCGGAGCAGGCTCTTCTTTCTTGGTGGTGGCGCAAGCACCGAGTGCGGCACTGACGGCAATAGCGAGGACGATGCTGCTAACGCGCTTGATCATTTTGGGAAGCTCCGATTTATTATAATTCCTATAAAAACCTATCATTCACGCTATGGGCTGTCAAGAAAGCAGCCGTTACAATGCCCTGAAATCGTTGAATACGCCCATTTTTCATTGCCAGGTGGCCTGTGTCGATCACGCTCTATCACAATCCGAAATGCGCAAAATCACGCGAGGCCCTTCATTTGCTGCGCCAACACGGCATTGAGCCGCAAATCATCGAGTATCTCAAAACACCGCCCAGCACATCCGAGCTGGCGGCCCTGGTTCGGGCCTTGGGCATCCAACCGCGCGACCTGTTGCGCACCAAGGAACCAGAATATCGCGCCGCCGGGCTGGGTGACCCGAAACTTTCCGACAAACAGATTCTCTCTGCGATGGCCAAACATCCCCGACTCATCGAACGCCCGATCCTGGTAAAGGGAAAGCGTGCGGTACTGGGTCGTCCACCCGAAAACGTACTCAAGCTCCTGTAACCATGCCGGACATTCTCGTGCTCTATTACAGCCGTCATGGCGCTGTCGAGGCCATGGCCCAGCAGCTGGCGCGCGGCATTGAATCCGTACCCGGGATGCAGGCCCGGTTGCGCACCGTCCCACCGGTGGCGCCGACCCATGACCCGGCGGCCAGCAACATTCCGGCACAGGGTGCGCCCTATGCCACACTGGATGACTTGCGCGAATGTGCTGGCCTGGCGCTCGGTAGCCCGGCACGCTTTGGAAATATCGCGGCACCGCTGAAGTACTTCCTGGAACAGACTACGGCGCTGTGGATTTCCGGAACGCTTGTCGGGAAACCAGCCGCTGTATTCACCTCATCATCCTCCCAGCATGGCGGTCAGGAGTCGACCTTGTTGGCCATGCTGGTGCCGCTGCTGCATCATGGGATGGTGGTTCTCGGCGTGCCCTATACCGAACCGGCGCTGAATCGCACCACCGGCGGCGGAACCCCGTATGGCGCCAGCCATGTCGCCGGCCAGAACAATGACCGGCCGTTGTCTCCGGATGAGAAGGAACTCTGTCAGGCACTCGGCAAGCGTCTTGCCACCCTCGCCCGCCAACTGGCCGATCATGCCCACTGACACGGCACCCTCATCAGCTGCGTCACGATGGCTGCAAGGGCTGGCGTTGGCCAGCTATCTGCTGTTGATCGTGCTGACGATCGTCTGGGAAGGTTGGCTGGCGCCGAAGTCATCGCCGGCCTTCTGGCTGGCCGTGAAGATTGTGCCGTTACTGTGGCTGCTTCCCGGGTTGTTGCGCCAACGGGCCAGGAGTCTGGTACTGGCCAGTCTGTTCATGCTGCTCTATCTGTCCGAGGGCCTGGTGTTGCTGTGGACTGAACGCGCCGCGGGCTTCGGTCCAGGAAGCCACCTGCCCTGGGCACTGGCCGAAACCATTTTAAGCGTGGCCTTTATACTCAGTGCGGCCTATGCGGTACGAACCCTGCGCGCGCACGGCGTGCCGCTATCACGCTGACCGGGCCTATTCCAGCGATCGTAAAAACGGAATGGTCAATCGCCGCTGCGCCGCGAGCGTGGCAGTATCGAGACGATCCAGCAGCGCGAAGAGTGAATGCGTGTCGCGCGGGAATCGTGTCAGCAGATAGTTCGCCACCTCTTGCGTCATTTCCAATCCGCGCCGCTGCGCACGCAGACGCAGGGCCGCAAGCTTTTCGTCATCCGTGAGCGGCTGCAACTGATACACGAGTCCGGCCGCGAGGCGCGTCGCCAAATCGGCGAGCGTGAGTCCAATGGCGGACGGGCTGTTGCGTGCGGCCACGACCAGCATGCCACCCTGTGCGCGCAGGCGCTCATACAGCGCGAACAACGCCGCTTCCCATGCGCGGTCACCCGCAATCGCATCCACATCATCGATACAGACGAACGGCACCTGTTCGATATCCTCGAGCAGCGCAATGGTGATGTCCGCCTTCTCGGCCAGCGCCACATACAGTGGCGCGTTTCCCTGTTCCTGTACGGCACGACAGGCCGCTTCCAGCAGATGGGTCTTGCCGGTGCCTGGCTCGCCCCACAGATACAGCCACGATGCCGGTGAATGGGGCGCCTGACCGACGCTGTGCGCCGCTTGGCGCAGTCGCTCGACTGGTTCGCGGTTGCGCGCGACCAGGTAATTTTCAAAGGAAGACGCGTCGCGCAAACGAAGATTGAGCGGCAATTGCGCGCGCCGGGTGGACTCGCGATTCACGTTCGGTGCTGCACCTGAAAGCCGATCATGATCCGCGCTCCTTCGTGGCCGGTTCAATTTGCCTGAGCACCGTCCAGGTCCACAGGTAGTGCAGCCCGCTCAGCACGGTACTCACCAGCACGCTATAGACCATGGCATTGACCAGCCACGGCATGCGCAGGCCGGCTGCCTGCTTGGCCAGAATCAGACAGACCAGTGCAATCTGAAAGAGCGTGTTGAGCTTGCTGAGTATGCTGGGGCGCATTTTGACCGGGCCGGCATGGGAGGTGTACAGCAGATACCCGCCCACGATCAGCACGTCGCGCGAGGCCACCGTCAGTGTCAGCCAGAACGGAATGTGACCGAGGATCGTCAACATGACATAGGCCGAGACCAGCAGCAGTTTGTCGGCTATGGGATCGAGCATCGCGCCAAACTGGCTCTGCACGTTCAGCCGCTTGGCCAGATAGCCGTCCACGGCATCCGAGATCCCGGCCACGATAAAAACCGCCAGCGCCAGTCCATAGCTTTTGTCGCGGAGCAGCAGAATCAGTACCGGCACCAGGGCGATGCGAGACACCGTGATCAGATTGGGAAGATGTTGCAAACCGGGCAGGTTCATGGACGGATGTCGGAAGGTCTCGTTTTTCGCAGGCAGGATGGGCAAGTCTGGCGGTCGCATCGCGTCCCGGTGGATCAAGTCAAGGTTTACACTCCGCCGGCGGAAAGCCTACCATAACGACCTTGTTTCTGGAGGCCGTGTGAGCCAATCCCCAAGAATTTCCCTGAGTTACCGCGATGCCGGCGTGGATATCGACGCCGGCGATGCCCTGGTTGACGCCATCAAGCCGATTGCGGAGAGCACCCGCCGGCCCGGCATGCTGGAAGGACTCGGCGGCTTTGGCGCACTGTTCGAGATCCCCCCCGGCAAATACCGGGAGCCGGTGCTGGTCTCCGGCACCGACGGCGTCGGCACCAAGCTCAAACTGGCTATAGATACCGGTATCCACCACACCATCGGCATCGATCTCGTCGCCATGTGCGTCAACGATGTGATCGTGCAGGGCGCCGAACCACTGTTCTTCCTCGACTACTACGCAACCGGCAGGCTCGAGACGACTGTAGCCAAACGCGTCATCGAAGGCATTGGCGAAGGTTGCCGCCAGGCTGGCTGCGCGTTAATCGGTGGCGAAACGGCCGAGATGCCGGGCCTGTACAGCCAGGAAGACTACGACCTGGCAGGCTTCTGCGTCGGCGTCGTGGAAAAATCGAAGATCATCACCGGCAGCGCCGTGCAGACGGGCGATACCCTGCTGGGCATCGCCTCAAGCGGGCCGCACTCAAACGGCTACTCGCTGATTCGCAAGATTGTGTCCCACACCCGAGCCAGTCTCGACCAGCCGTTCGAGGGCAGCACGCTCGGGGAAACCCTGCTCACACCAACGCGGATTTACGTCAAGGCGATACTCCGCTTGCTGGAACACATTCCGGTTCACGCCATAGCCCACATCACCGGTGGCGGTCTGCCCGGTAACGTGCCACGGGTGTTGCCGAAAAATACGCGCGCCGTGATTGACTCCCGTTCCTGGAAGCGCCCGGCAATTTTCGACTGGCTGCAGGACGGAGGCAATGTCGCTGCCGATGAAATGTACCGGACGTTCAATTGCGGTCTCGGCATGGTGCTGGCGGTTCACCCGAAGGATTCGGAAACGGTGATCCGCACGCTGGCCGAGTCCGGCGAACGCGCCTTCCCCATCGGCACCATCGAACCGCACACTGGTGAGTCCGAGGTGGTTATCCTGGCATGAGCGTTGCCCCGGCTCCGGTTGTGATCCTGATCTCGGGGCGCGGCAGCAACCTCAAGGCCATCGTGGATGAAGTCCGTGCCGGTCGGTTGCCTGCTGAGATTCGTCTCGTCATCAGCAACAACCCCGGCGCCGAAGGCCTGCGCATAGCACAAGCCGCCGGCATTCGTACCCGGGTGATCGACCATCGCGAATTCAGCGAGCGTGACGAGTTTGATCGAGCCTTGATGGAGGCCATTGATCAGGAGCAACCGAAACTGGTCGTGCTGGCCGGCTTCATGCGAATTCTTGGAGATGCGTTTATACGCCACTATGCGGGACGCCTTATGAATATCCACCCATCCCTGCTGCCGGCTTTCAAAGGGCTCAATACCCATAGCCGCGCCCTGGCCGCAGGAGTCAGCGAGCACGGAACCAGCGTGCATCTCGTGACGAGTGATCTGGATGGCGGACCCGTGATCGCCCAGGCCAGGGTCCGCGTGCAGCCGGACGATTCACCGACAACCCTGTCTGCACGTGTGCTCGAACAGGAACATCGAATCTACCCGCTGGCCATCCGCTGGTTCATCGAAAAACGTCTGACCTTACTGGATGGCCAGATCCTGCTCGACGGTCAGCGTCGACCGGAGCAGGGATTTTCCACCGACAACAACACGGTGTGCCCATGAGCCCCCTTCACCGTATCGGCCTCGGTACTGCACTGCTGGTGTTTGCACACATCGCAAGCGCAACAGGACCTGCCCTGCCAGTTCCACTCACCCTGAACTTCGTGCTCCGGTATGGGGAACTGACGGTCGGTAATGTCACCAAGACCCTGGAACGGGAAGCCGATGGGCGCTACCGTCACCACTCTCTGTCTGTTCCGAAGGGCATGGCCCGCTGGTTTACCGAGGTGGAGTGGAACGAGGACGGACGGCTTGAAGTTGTGAATGGTGCCGTGCGTCCGCTGCGTTTCCTGGAGTACCGGGTCGGCGCCGACAAGCCACATCGTCACGAAGCAATTTTTGACTGGTCGGCCGGCAAAATCCGCTATGCCAGTGGTGTCGTAATGGATCTGCCGACAGGCACCCAGGATCAGGGCAGCCTGCTTTATGCCTTTATGCTGCATCCGCCGATCGCCGGGAAATCCCAGACCCTGCATATCTCCTCCGGCAAGAAATTGCTTCAATACGAGTATTCCGATGCCGGCCAGGCGCGCCTCAAGACCGCCATTGGCTCAATCCAGACCCGGATTATCGATCGCGTTGTTCGGAAGTCCGGCGATGAAGCATTCCGCATCTGGCTGGCGACTGACTACCATAACCTCCCGGTCCGGATCGAAACCCAGAAACGTGGCCAAACCACCGTACTGGAGCTGGAATCCGCTCAGGGAGCGCTGACATTTGGGGCACAAAAACGCTAGGTTTATGCAAGCGTATATTTGATAACTTACTGATATATAGCGATTATCGGTATGTTCCCGGCGGCTGTACTGTAAAGTTGTCCTCATATGTATCACCTGGCAGTGGAATAATGACGGGTGGTTGGACGTCTAATTCACAAGTCACCAAATTTTCGCTATGGATCTGATCGATTTCTTCCTGAAGTCCCGCGATGCCCAGCGTGCCCTGAAAGAGGCGCGCTCCAGGCTCTATCGCGTGGCCTATGCCTGGTGTCACAACCCGGCTCTGGCTGATGACCTGGTGCAGGAAGCGCTGACCAAGGCGCTCAAGCACTCATCGCAATTGCGCGATCCGAAAGCGCGGGATGCCTGGCTGTTTACCATTCTGGCCAACTGCTATCGGGATCATTTCCGCAAGCAGCGGGACATGGACGATATTGACGAACTCGAGATCAGCGATGACGTCACGCCCGAAACCCAAACCGGCCAGGCTCAGGTGGTGGAAAAGGTGCGCGAGGCCATTGCCCAGTTACCGGCCGGCCAGCGACAGGTTGTGACACTCGTGGATCTGGAGGGCTTTTCGTATGTGGAAGTCGCCCAGATACTCGAAGTGCCGATCGGCACCGTCATGAGCCGGCTATGTCGCGCACGCAATGCGATGAAAACGTTGTTGATGGCTGAATTCCAGAAATCTGCTTCAAACGCAATCGGCAGAAGCTCACTCAGGAGAGTGAAATAATGAATCAGGAAAAACGCTTCTCGGATGAGTTCCTCAATGCCTTTGTGGACAACCAGCTGGCTGACGAGGACAAAGGCCACGCCTATATCGAAATCTCGCAGGATGAATCCCTGAATCGTCAGGTCTGCGAACTCCGCAAGATGCGCGATCTCGTGCAGCTCGCCTATCGCGATATTCCGCCGCCACCGGTTCGCGCCACGAAATCATCATCACTCCGTGTAGGCATCGGATTCGGCATCGCGGCTGCCGTGGTGCTGGCCGTTGGGGTTGTCCTTGGAATCCAGCTCAAATTACCGGATAGCCTGCGTGAACAATCCGCAAAGATTGACACCCCGACCGTTCAGCCCGCAAAGGCGGTAATTCAGCACGCCAGGTCGGTCAAGCCTGCATCGGTGCCAGCTCCGGTCGTTGCACAGGCGACCGCACAGCGCGCCACCAACATGCCGGCATCCCAGCCGACGACAAGCGCTCCGCGCTCGATTAACGAGGTGCATATCGGCAGCGTCCGCAACAAGGTGCTGATTCATATCGCCAGTGACGATCCCGCGCGCCTTAGCCAGGCCATGGAAGAAATCGAAAACTTGATGCGCTACTATCGCGACAATCAGGTGAGCGCCCATGTCGAGGTGGTCATCAATGGCCGTGGCATGGAGCTCGTGCGCGTTGACACTTCGATGCACGCTGCAAAGATCGCCCAGCTTCTCAATGAATACGACAACCTGACGTTCGCCGCCTGTCAGAACACGATTGACCGGCTCAAACGCGAACGGGGAATCATCGCCCGGCTGTTGCCGGGGGTGGTCGTGACCGACTCCGGGATGGCGGAAATCATGCGCCGCCAGCATCAGGGGTGGACCTACCTGCAGGTCTAATTATTACTCTACATTCATCAGATATCCGCTAGGAGGATTCAATGCACAAAGTACTCGCCATCTTCGCTGTCGGCCTGTTGGCCATTGGTGCCACCGGCTGCGCCACACTGGGCGGCCCCAGCAAGCAAAAGGTCGTCTATCACATCAATTACGACGACACCAAGGAACTGACCGGCGCGCTCCGCAACGTCCAGAACCACATCAATGCCGTCTGCGCCAAGGGTGACACCACCCCGTGCACTGAAAAACTCGACCTGAGAATCGTGATGCACGGCAAGGGCGTGGATCTGCTCAAGCAGGCCAATACCGACCCCGACATGCAGCAGAAGGTGATCAGCCTCAAGAAGCAGGGCATCGCGTTCAACGTCTGCGCCAACACCCTGAAGGGCAAGAAAATCAATTACAAGAACGACCTGTTCGATGTGTCCGAGAAAGACATCGTCCCGAGCGGTGTGGCTGAACTGGCCAAGCTCCAAAGCGAAGGTTTTGCCTACGTGAAGCCGTAACTCGGCAAATAAAACAACAATCACAACTAAAGTTTTCTTCTCCTCTCAGCCCGCGCAAGCGGGCTTTTTTTTGTTCCGACGACTGGTTATCCTGCCTCTCCACGCATGGACACCTTTTCTGATCTCGCCGTTTGGGTCGAAGCGGCACACGACCTGCTTTCCCTGCCCTCCACGTGGGGGCAACTGGTATTGATCGCCACCGGGCTGGCGGTCGCCTGGCTCACCGGACAATTCCTGCAAACACGCCTACAGCCGATCGTAGAACCCGGGGTGATGGCCGAGGTGAAGCGGACTGCGGTCCGGACCGGCTTTCATGCCCTGATTCCACTGCTGTGGTGGCTGCTGCTCCTGGCCGGTAACGCCTGGTTACGCCATCGCGGCCAACCCAGCCAGATCCTCCAGATAGCCATTTCCCTGGTCGGCGCCCTGACCGTGATCCGCATGGGGGTCTTCGTACTGCGTCACAGCTTCAGTCCCGGCAGTAAATTGAAGGCCTGGGAGTGGACCCTGACCGTGACCATCTGGGGGCTGGTGGCCCTGCACATGCTGGGCCTGTTGCCTGGCTTAATAGAGCTGCTGGACGAATACGCACTGCCCCTCGGCAAGACCCGCCTGTCACTGTACACCGTGGTCAGCTTCATCCTGTCGATTGCCTTGTTGTCGCTGGTGGCCCTGTGGCTCAACAACGCACTCCAGAGCCTGCTGAAACACAGCCGCACCCTGGACGAGAGCATCAAACTTGTCCTCGGCAAGCTCTCACGTTTCCTGTTGCTGTTTCTGGCCGTGGTGGTGGCGATGGTGACGGCCGGGATCGACCTCACGGCCCTCGCGGTCTTTGGCGGCGCCTTGGGTGTCGGACTGGGCCTGGGCCTGCAACGCATCGTCAGCAATTTCATCAGCGGCGTCATCCTCGCTTTCGAGGAATCAATTCGACCGGGGGATGTGTTGCGGATCGGTGATACGTTTGGCGAAGTCAAAGCACTGCATGCACGCCATATCGTGGTGCGGGATCGCGACGGAAAGGACATTCTGATACCGAACGAAACGCTACTCACATCGCAAATCGAGAACTGGTCGTACGGCGACCGCAATGTGCGCTTCCGGATGCCGGTCCAGATCAGTTACCAGGATGATCCGGAACAGGCCATGGCTATCCTGATTCGCGCCGCGCGCGATACCCAACGGGTGCTCGCCAACCCGGAACCCGTGGCGCGTCTCATGGGATTCGGTAACGATGGAATCAATCTGGAATTGCGTTTATGGATTCACGATCCGGAAAATGGTGTGAACAATGTTCGCTCCGAAGCCTATCTGCGCATCTGGCGCCTGTTCCGTGAGGCTGGAATCAGCATTCCCTATCCGCAGCGCGACGTGCGTTTCATTTCGTCACACGCGGTGCCGGTCGCTGGTTCGTCTCCCGGAATATCCGGTAGTCCGAAAGGATTTGGTGATGATCAAACGCCAGCGGCTGCGGGAGAGAGTCCGGACTGAAGAGTCCGACCGCACGTGCGTCATCCTGGGCAATTGGCGTTCCGTTCGCCTCGGCCACATAAACAGCAGATGCCGTATGGCCGCGCGAGTCACGGTCTGGTGCCGAATACACACCAAGCAACAGCAGGAGGCGCACGTTTAGCGCGGTTTCCTCGTAGGCCTCGCGTATCGCAGCGGACTCGATGCTCTCTCCGACATCGACAAAACCGCCCGGAATGGCCCAGCCAAAGGGAGGATTTCGACGCTCAATCAGCACAATTGAACGATCTGGGTGGTCGGCAAGCTCAATAATGATGTCCGCCGTGAGTAGCGGAGTGACTGGGGCAGGCATCAGATTCCTTGTTATCACTCAAGAACGGCCCCATTATCCCATACAGCCTGTATTGGCTGTTGTTCCGGCTTTCGAGGCCTTGCACGCGCCACTGAAAAGCGCCTAACTATCATGGGGTTACTGAAAACCCCCCGAATGAAATCGTGCTTTCAGCTATAATTCACTGCGTTGTTCATTATGGAGAATCCAATCTCAATGTTCCTTCTCGAAGGTCTCGTTACCCTTCCGTGGTGGGGTTATGTCATCGCCGCCCTGGTCATGACCCACATCACCATCGCCGCCGTCACCATCTACCTGCATCGACACCAGTCGCACCGCGCGCTGGACCTGCATCCGGTGATTAGCCACTTTTTCCGTCTCTGGCTGTGGCTCACCACCGGCATGGTCACCAAGGAATGGGCAGCGATTCATCGCAAGCACCACGCCACCTCCGACAAGCCGGGCGACCCGCACAGTCCCGTGGTCTACGGCATTAAAAAGGTCCTTCTTGAGGGCTCGGAACTGTACCGTGCCGAAGCCAAGAACAAGGAAACCATTGAGAAGTACGGTCACGGAACCCCGGATGACTGGATTGAGCGCCACCTCTACACGCCGTACAGCGGGAAAGGCATTATTTTGATGTTGCTGATCGATTTCGCCCTGTTCGGACCGATCGGCATCACCATCTGGGCTGTCCAGATGGCATGGATCCCCATTACCGCTGCAGGCATTATCAACGGCATTGGCCACTGGTGGGGCTATCGCAATTATGAAGTCGCGGACACCTCAACCAATATCGTACCGTGGGGCATCCTCATCGGCGGTGAAGAGCTGCACAACAACCACCACACC
>DKBE01000064.1 GCA_002451085.1 Proteobacteria bacterium UBA6908
GTGATTGGCCAGCACGTTCATGTCGTACTTGAGGTTCTGTCCGACCTTGCGCGGCTGTTCCGCTTCAAGCAGCGGCCGCAGTCGCTCCAGTGCTGCCGTACGATCCAGCTGTTCCGGTGCATCCGGATACTGGTGCGCGAGCGGCAGGTAGGCGCCTTCGCCACCACGATCGGTAAATGACACGCCGACGATCTCGGCCTGCATGGCATCGAGGCTGGTGGTTTCGGTATCGACGGCAAACAGCTCGGCCTTCTCAAGGCGCGTGATCCACGCATCGAGTTCCGCGCGGGTCCAGATCGTCTGGTAATTGGCCGTGGGCGCGGTATCCGTGGGCGAACCAAACATCTGCCCCTGTGTGTTCGGTGTCCCTGCCAATCCGGCCGGTCGAGTATTGATCCCGCCGAGTTCCGCCAACCAGGTCTTGAATTCGAGCCGGTGAAACAGTTCGCGCAGCCGCGCCGTATCCGGAGCTTGACGCTGCAGGGCCGACTGGCCGATATCGAGCGCGACATCGCATTTGATCGTCGCCAGCTGGCGCGCCAGCGGCAGCTGGTCGAGTGCCGCCCGCAGGTTTTCGCCGACTTTGCCCTTGATCTCACCGGCGCGCGCCACGAGCGCGTCGAGGGAGCCGTATTCGTTCAGCCATTTGGCCGCGGTTTTCGGACCGACCCCGTTCACCCCCGGGATGTTGTCGGAGGTGTCACCGACCAGCGCCAGATAGTCGATGATCCGTTCCGGCGGCACGCCGAATTTTTCGATCACCTTGTCGCGGTCGTAGCGCACATCCTTCATGGTATCGACGATCTTGATACCGCCATCCACCAGCTGCGCCATGTCCTTGTCGCCGGTCGAGATCAGCACCGCGCCGCCGTGCCGGGTGGCCGCCCGGGCCAGCGTGCCAATCACGTCATCAGCCTCGACTCCTTCGATCATCAGCAGCGGCAGGCCCATGGCGCGAATCGCCTCGTGCAACGGCTCGATCTGGCCACTGAGTTCATCCGGCATCGGCGGGCGATGCGCCTTGTACTCGGGATAGATGTCNNAAGGTCTTGCCGGGGGCGTCGAACACCACCGCCATGTACTCCGGGTCGTAGTCCTTGAGCAGGCGGCGCAGCATGTTGATAACCCCGTACACGGCGCCGGTCGGTTCGTTGCGCGAGTTCGACAGGCTGGGCATGGCATGAAAGGCCCGGTACAGATAGGAGGAGCCGTCCACCAATACCAGTGGTTTGTGCGCGGAAGCAGGGGTGTCGGCCATTCGGTGTCGCGATCGGTGTCTGTGCTAAATTGGAGTTATGGAAGATAAATCAGTCGGCGGCCAGAAATCCATCGAATCCTTCAATACCTCCTCGAAAATCCTGTCGCGTGAGTCGTGGAAGATTTTCCAGATCATGGCGGAATTCGTCGAGGGCTTTGAGCGCCTGGCGCAGATTCACCCCTCGGTCAGCATCTTTGGCTCATCGCGCACGTCACCCGGCCACCCGTACTATCAGGCGGCTGAACAGATTGCACGCCTGCTCTCGGACGCCGGTTTTTCGGTGGTCAGCGGCGGCGGCCCCGGCATCATGGAGGCTGTCAACAAGGGCGCCCAGGCCGGCAAGTCCCCAAGTGTTGGTCTCAACATCGCGTTGCCGCATGAACAGGTGGCCAATCCGTATCAGGATATCCAGCTTACCTTCCGGCATTTCTTCGCGCGCAAGGTCATGTTCGTAAAATACGCCTCGGCATACGTAGTGTTACCGGGCGGCTTCGGCACCCTCGATGAACTCATGGAGATCATGACGCTGGTGCAGACCGGCAAGAGCCGCCGCATCCCGATCATCCTGGTGCATGCCCCGTACTGGAATGGTCTGCTCGACTGGTTCCGCCAAACGCTGATCCCGGAAGGTGCCATCGGACCCGAAGACCTCGAACTCATCACCGTGCTCGATCAGCCGCAGGATGTGCTGAAGGCTATCTTCCGGTACTATGCCCACCGCGGCTTCGAACCCTCGGCCGAGGAAGAACAGATCCAGCTCAATCTCTGAGATCATCCACTGTATGCATCGATTGCCGATAGTCCCCCTGTTGCTGTTGTGCTGCGCCGTCACGGCGCGCGCCGACGATCCCTTGCCGGAACCACCGCCGCCGGCCAAGCAGTATCAGGCACCCACCGCAGCACCCACCGCGGAAGAGCCCGAGGCGGCCATTCCGGAGCCGGAAGTCGTCATCACCACCCGCGGTGATGATCGCTACGAGGAGTATCGCGTGGGCGGCGTACTGTACATGATCAAGGTGATTCCGAAAGTCGGTAAACCTTATTACCTCATCGATCGCGAAGGTCATGGTGAGTTCGACCGCAGCGACCTTGTTCCCAGCGTTCGCCCGCCGATGTGGGTCATCAAGCGTTTCTGATTAATTAAGGAGTCTCCATGATCCATGCCAATCCTGTTGAGATGCGCCGTGGCCGCGATTGGCTGGTGCAGGGCTGGGCGCTGTTTCGTGCGGCGCCGGTGCTGTGGCTCGGCCTGTCGTTTACCTACCTGGTCATCGCCATGCTGCTCGAACAGATTCCGTTCATTGGCTGGCTGATTCTGGTGCTGCTCTCTCCGATGTTCCTGTTCGGCACCCTGTCGGTGGCCGAGAAGCTGACCGACCACACCCTGCCAGCGGAGGAACAACCGGCCGCACCCGCCTGGAGCGACCTGCGCGCCGTCGGGCGCTATGTGCGCGATGTGCTGTTGCGCTCACTGCGCCGCCTGTTCTCCGGTTTTACCCGCGAAGATGAACTGCTGCCGATGATGGTCATCAGCACACTGCTGCTGGGCGGCGTGGTGGTGATCCGCATACTTGCCCAGCTCTTCAAGGTCGGCGGACATGCCCTGCCGGCCATGCTGGCCGGCACGGTCGGACCGACCGTGTGGGTCACGGCGCTGATCGGGCTGGTCGTGATTCTCGTCCTCGAAGTTCTGCTGATCATGGCCTTTCTGTATACGGTGCCGCTGCTGCTGTTCCGCCGCGAATATCCGCTGCCGGCCATTGAATCCAGCTTTTCCGCGGCGCTTGGCAATTTTGGCGCGTTCGCGCTATTCGCCGGCGCGTTCCTGGTCCTTGGCGAATTGAGCCGTCTGCTGTTTTTCTTCTTCGCGTTTCCGCTCGATTACCTGGTGTTCCTGATCATCGGCCTTGTGGCCCTGCCGATCCTGATCGGCGCGCTGCACGCCAGCTACCGCGACCTGTTCGGCAAGCCACGCGTCGTGTAGTCCGCCAGCATGCCGTTGCGGCTCTACACCGGCGAAGCCCTGGCACGCTACGGGTTTGGCCGTGGCCACCCCTTCGGGCCCGATCGGCAGGCGGCATTCTGGAAAGAATGTGTCGCTCGCGGACTGGATCAACAGGTCGAGTTGGCCATGCCGGTGCTTGCTAGCGAAGACGAACTGCTCCGCTTCCACACCCCGGAACACCTGGCGCGCGTACACGCGCAATCCTTGACTGGTGAAGGGTATCTCGACAACGGAGACACGCCGGCATTTCCCGGCATGTACGAAGCCGCCGCCACGGTGGTCGGATCCGTGCTCGACGCCGTGCGTTGGATCGTGGAACGTCCCCGGCGCCGCGCGTTTGTGCCGATCGCCGGGCTGCACCATGCACGCCGCGATCGGGCTGCCGGTTTCTGCGTCTTCAACGATCTGGGGGTGGCCATCGAAACCCTGCGGTCCGTACACGGCATCCGGCGCGTGGCCTATGTCGATATCGACGCGCATCACGGCGATGGCGTGTTCTACTCCTTCGAGAACGATCCCGAATTGATCTATGCCGACATGCACGAGGACGGACGCTACCTGTTTCCCGGCACCGGCTTCGCGAATGAAACCGGCCGGGGTACCGCGACCGGCACCAAGCTCAACATCCCGATGCCGCCGGGCGCGGATGACATCATGTTTCGGCGCGAGTGGGAACGGGTGGAAGCCTTCGTGCGCGCCGGCCGTCCGGAATTCATCATTCTCCAGGCTGGTGCCGACAGCATCGATGGCGATCCGCTCACCCACCTGCGCTACACCCCGGCGGCGCACGCACACGCCGCTGCCCGCCTGCACGGGCTGGCCGACGAATTGTGTGATGGACGATTGCTGGCCACCGGCGGTGGCGGTTACGACCGTGCCAGTCTGGCGTCCGCCTGGTGCGCCGTGGTCGAGGCGTTGCTGGATAGAGGCCGGCCAAACACCTGATTGATGGTCAGTGGGCCACGCCGCTGACGATAATGTTGCCGGATTTTTCTTCGCGTTCCAGCTCGAGCAGATTCCTGGCTTTGGCCTCTTCCAGCAGGGCGCCGAACGATCGGAAGCCGTAGTAGCTTTCGTTGAACTCCGGTTTGCGGCGCTTGAGCGTCTGCTTCACCATGGACGCCCAGATCTTGCCGCCGGCCCCGCGCTCGGCGAGCAGCGCCTCGATGGTCTCTACGACCAGATCGAGCGCCTCCTGCTTCTTGTCATCTTCCGGCTTCGGCGCGGCGGACGCGCCTTTCGGCTCGACCTTTTTGCGCGGCGCCTTCTTGGATTTCGTTTCGCGCACCAGATCATCGTAAAAGATGAATTCGTCGCAGTTCGCCATCAACAGGTCGGATGTGGATTTTTTGACACCCACGCCGATTACGGTCTTGTTGTTCTCGCGCAGCTTGCTGACCAGCGGCGAAAAATCCGAATCGCCGCTGATGATGACGAAGGTNNGTGCGGGATCTCGATCAGCTCGAAAGCCGCCTGGTGCATGCCGGCCTTGAATTCCTTGTACCGCTCCCAGTCGCAATAGGCCTTCTTGACGACGATGTTGCCCTTGAGCAACAGGCGCTCGAGCACCTTGTTGATATCGAATTTCTCGTAATTGGCTTCACGCACACCCAGAGCGATATTTTCAAAATCGCAGAACAGCGCCATGTTGTTGGTTTCGGCCGGGGCGGTCATGGTCGGCATCCTAGGTTTTGTTCAAGCTTACTCCCATGCCGGCGGCAATGCGATCCACAGCGCTTTGACATTGCAATCGTGCTTGGCCAGAATCCAGATGATTCATCGGTGCCGACCTGTCTCCGCGCATCCGTCAATAATAACCAGCCTGGCGACCACCCTACCCTGAATGAAGACACTGCTCGCCATCTCCAGAATCATTGATGCTGTCAACGAGCGCGTCGGTCGCGCCACGTTGTGGCTGGTACTGGTCGCCACGCTGATCTCGGCCGGCAATGCCCTGATGCGCTACACGCTGAATCTCTCGTCCAACGCCTGGCTCGAGGTTCAGTGGTATCTGTTTGCGGCGCTATTCCTGCTGGCCGCCGGCTATACGCTCAAGCACAACGGCCACGTGCGGATCGATGTGCTCTATGGCCACCTGTCTGCGCGCGCGCAGGCCTGGATCGATCTGGTTGGCGGCCTCCTGTTTCTGCTGCCGTTTTCCCTGCTTATGGTCTGGCTGTCCTGGCCGGGTTTTACCGAGTCACTGCTGCGGGGCGAAGTCTCGCCGGATGCCGGCGGTCTGCTGCGCTGGCCGGTGCGGCTGATGATCCCGCTTGGCTTTGCGCTGCTCGGTCTGCAAGGTGTTTCTGAAATCATCAAGCGGATTGCCGTCCTGCGAGGCGTGCAGTCCCTGACCCCGGAAACCCCGCAGGAAAACGTATGAATCACCGCAAGGAACGGACATGAGTTTCGAGATCATGGCGCCGCTCATGTTCGCGGCGCTGGTCGTCATCCTGCTGCTCGGTTACCCGGTGGCGTTTGCGCTGGCCGCAAATGGCTTGCTGTTTGCCGTCATCGCCATCCAGTCCGGCTTCTTCGATTTTGCCCTCTTGCAGGCACTGCCCGAGCGGGTGTTCGGCATCCTGTCGAATTCGACCTTGCTGGCGATCCCGTTCTTCACTTTCATGGGCCTGGTGCTGGAACGCAGCGGCATGGCCGAGGAGTTGCTGGACACCATCGGCCAGTTGTTCGGTGCCGTGCGCGGTGGTCTCGCCTATGCGGTGATTTTTGTCGGTGCACTGCTGGCTGCCACCACCGGCGTGGTCGCCGCTTCGGTAATCGCCATGGGGCTGATTTCGCTGCCGGTGATGCTCCGTTACGGGTATGACCAGCGTCTCGCCACCGGGGTGATTGCCGCCTCCGGTACGCTGGCCCAGATTATCCCGCCTTCACTGGTCTTGATCGTGCTCGCCGATCAGCTCGGCGTCTCCATCGGCGACATGTACACCGGTGCGTTGTTGCCGGGTCTGCTGCTGACCGGTCTGTATGTCGTGTATGTCCTGGGCGTATCGATCTTCAAGCCGGCGGCGGCGCCGGCCCTGCCCGCTTCGGCACGTACCCTGCGCGGTGCGGCACTGCTGCAACGCGTCCTGGTCTCGCTGGTCCCGCCGCTGGCGCTGATTTTCCTCGTGCTCGGGACCATCTTTCTGGGTGTGGCGACCCCGACGGAAGGCGGCGCCATGGGCGCGGTCGGGGCGCTGGTACTGGCGGCGGCACACCGGCGCCTGAACCGCGAACTGCTCATTCAGGCGATGACAACCACCGCCAAGCTGACCAGCTTCGTCATTTTCATTCTGGTTGGCTCGACCGTGTTCTCGCTGGTGTTTCGCGGGGTCAACGGTGACCAGTGGGTGGAAACCCTGCTGACTCAATTGCCGGGCGGTGCGCTCGGTTTTCTGCTGGTGGTGAACCTGCTGGTATTTGTGCTGGCCTTCTTTCTCGATTTTTTCGAGATCGCTTTCATCCTGGTACCGTTGCTGGCGCCGGTCGCGCAGAAGCTGGGCATTGACCTGGTGTGGTTCGGCGTGTTGCTGGGGGTGAACATGCAGACCTCGTTCATGCATCCGCCGTTCGGCTTCGCGCTCTTTTATCTGCGCAGCGTCGCTCCGAGGTCCGTTCGCACCAGTGATATCTACTGGGGCGCGGTGCCTTTTCTGATCATCCAGGTTGTCATGATCGCGCTGGTGGTGTCCTTCCCGGAAATCGTTGGCGTGGACACCACCCTCGGCGGCGATGAACTGCTCGACATCCGCCTGCCGAGCGAGACGCCGTAGCGGCTAACGAACGGTGTACATGAAGTTGGTAAACCCGGCTTCGGACACCTTCAGCCACTGGTTGGTGTTGTCGCGGAATTTCTTCCAGTCTGTGTAGATTTTCCGGAACGACGGATTCTTTTTGGCTTCCTCGTCGTACAACTCGACCGATGCCTTGTACGCGGCGGTCATGATGTCTTTCGGGAACGCGCGCAATTGAACCCCTTGCCGGAGGAGCCGGCCGAGCGCCTGCGGATTCTTGGCGTCATACTCGGCCATCATGTGGGCATTCGCTTCGGCGGCGGCGGCCTCGAAGGCGGCCTGATAGGCCGCTGGCAACTCGGCCCACTTTTTCAGATTCACATAGAACGACAGCTGCGGGCCGCCTTCCCACCANNCCGGGATAGTAGTAATACTTCGCCACCTTGTGGAACCCGAGCTTTTCATCGTCGTACGGTCCGACCCACTCGGTGGCGTCGATCGCGCCCTTTTCCAGCGCCGGATAGATGTCGCCGCCGGCGAGCGTCTGCGGCACGGCGCCAAGCCGCGAGAGAATCTGGCCGCCCAGGCCCGGAATGCGCATCTTGAGACCCTTGAGGTCGGCGAGCGATTTGATTTCCTTGCGGAACCAGCCACCCATCTGGGTACCGGTGTTGCCGCCCGGAAACATTTTCACGTTGTACTGCTTGAGCAATTCATTGACGAGTGCTGCGCCGCCACCGGATACCATCCAGGCATTCTGCTGGCGCTGGGTCATGCCGAACGGGATGGCGGTGTCAAAGGCCAGCGCCATGTTCTTGCCCACATAATAGTAACCGGCGGTATGTCCGCACTCGATGGTCGCTTTTTCGACCGCGTCCAGAACCTGCAGACCGGGAACCAGCTCCCCGCCGGCGAATACGCGGATCTGAAACTTGCCCTGGGTGATTTGTTCGAGTCGCTTGGCCAGCACTTCGCCGGCGCCATAGATGGTGTCGAGGCTTTTCGGAAAGCTGGACGCCATGCGCCAACGAATGGTCGGCAGATCGGCAGCCTGGGCATTACTCACCACACCGGCCAACAGTCCGGCACCGGCGCCTTTCAGAAGATCACGACGTTGCATGGGGGTCTCCCTGGAGTTGAAATGGTTCAGACAGGCAGTGTCACATTGTGACGCTGCCTCCGGAACTTGCAACCCGGGAGAATCGGGACGGGAAAATTAGGCCGAGCGTGCGGCCGGTGCCCGCTTGTGGCCGGACTTCTTGGCGTCGGACAGGGCCTTGTCGACGCGCGACAGGAAGCGTTCCAGGTCTTCGCCCTTGCGAAACTGGGTGATGCCGATATTGACGGTCAAGGGCAGCTTGTTGCGTCCGCTGGCGGACTCGACATGTTCGATGCGATTGCGGATCCGCTCGGCGATCTGGTTGGCGTTCTTGAGCAGCGTGTGCGGCAGGATGATCAGAAAATCCTCATCGCCATAGCGCCCGGCGCGGTCCGGCATGCGCAGGGTTTCCAGAAATACCGAGGCCACCGTCTGCAATGCCCGGTCGCCGGCGCGCCGTCCGAGCGCGCTGCCGATGTCGCGCAACAACTCAATCTCGATCTTGGCGACGGACAGCGGATGGTTATACCGGTTGGCATAGGCCATGGCATTGAGCAGGGCCGCGGTGATCCCGCGGCGATTGGCAATCCCGCTCACCGCATCCTCTGCATCCGATTCTGAATCCTTGGCTTTGGCCTTGCCCTTGGCCGCGGGCCCGGCCAGCGTCAGGCGGGCGACTGGCGTCAGCACCAGCGCATGAACCAGGGTAACGGCCAGCAGCACCATGATGGCGGCGGTGGCTCCGCTGCTCATTCCGGCGGAGACCGCGATAACAGCAGAGACCGCCGTGAGAAACGCCATCACCAGCAGCGTGCGCCATACGGCCAGCCCGCCGTTCCGGCTCTGGTACCAGCTGGCAAATCCTGTTCCGCTACCAGCCTGAGTGCTTGAGTCCATGTTCTTTTTTCCTCCTTCCATCCTGAATTCCCAATACAGCTGTTTTTATTAACTATAGAACATAAAAACCGGACCACCGCTCACAGGGGCTGCAGATTCGCATACGCCAGCACCAGCCATTTCGCACCCGTGCCGTGAAAATTGACCTGCACCCGGGCATGCTCCCCCTGGCCCTCGATATTCAGGACCACGCCTTCCCCGAACTTGGCGTGCCGCACACGGCTGCCAAGGCGCAGTGCGCTGCCGCCGGGCGCGACAGTATGCGCAAATTCGGCCGTGGCTGCATCCGTGGACGCCCAGGCCGGACGAGTCACCACCGGCTGGCTGCGCACCTCATCAATCAACTCAGGTGGAATCTCGCCCAGGAACCGGGATGGTTGGGTATAGTGTTCTGATCCATATAATCTGCGGACTTCTGCGTAAGTAATCACTAACTCTTGCATGGCCCGTGTCATGCCGACGTAGCACAAGCGGCGCTCCTCTTCGAGCCGGCCTTCCTCCTCCAGCGAGCGCTGGTGAGGAAACAGGCCCTCCTCCATGCCGGTCAGGAACACCAGGGGGAACTCCAGTCCCTTGGCGGAGTGCAGGCTCATGAGCTGTACGCAGTCCTCCCAGGCCTCGGCCTCGGCTTCGCCGGCCTCGAGAGCGGCGTGCGCCAGGAATGCTGATAACGGGTCGAGCCCGTCGGCCGGGTCGTACTCGAAATTGCGCGCGGCGTTGGCCAGCTCCTCCAGGTTCTCGACCCGCATTTCGGCCTTCTCGCTCTTGTCATTGCGGTGGAAGTCGAGCAGACCACTCGCGTGGATCACGTGCTCGGCCTGCTCACCGAGCGTCAGCCCGGCGGTGTCGGCGGCGATCGCTTCGATCAGATCGAGAAACCCCTTTAATGCATTGGCGGCGCGCGCCGCCAATTGCTTCTCGGCCAGCAATTGTTGCGCGCCTTCCCACAGCGAAATGTTTTTGGAACGCGCATGGGTCCGGACCGTGTCGAGGGTGCGGTCACCGATCCCGCGGGTGGGCACGTTGCACACACGCTCGAATGACGGATCGTCGTGACGGCTGGCGACCAGACGCAAATAGGCCAGGGCGTCCTTGATTTCGGCGCGCTCGAAGAAGCGCAGGCCGCCATACACGCGGTACGGGATGCCGTGCTGAACCAACAGCTCTTCGAACACCCGCGACTGGGCGTTGGAGCGGTACAGGATCGCCACCTCGGCACGTTTGTGGCCCTCGCCCTGCCAATCCTGGATGCGATCGATGACGAAGCGGGCTTCGTCAAGATCGGTAAACGCGGTATAGAGCACAATGCGCTTGCCTTCGGCACCATCGGTCCACAGTTCCTTGCCGAGCCGGCCGCTGTTGTGGGCAATTACGGCATTGGCGGCCTTGAGGATATTGCCGGTGGAGCGGTAATTCTGTTCGAGGCGGATCACCTTGGTACCGGGGTGATCCTTTTCGAACTTGAGAATGTTCTCGACCAGTGCGCCACGCCAACCATAGATGGATTGGTCATCGTCGCCGACCACGAACAGATTGCGTTGCGGGCCCTCGAACAACTTCAGCCAGGCAAACTGGATATGGTTGGTATCCTGGAATTCATCGACCAGCACATGCCGGAAGCGGTGCTGGTAATGGCCGCGGAGCTGGGTGTTGTCACGCATCAGCTCGAAGGCACGCAGCAACAGCTCGGCAAAGTCCACCAGGCCGGAACGCTTGCAGGTTTCTTCGTACTCGCGGTAGACCCTGATCCAGGTCTGGGTGTGCGGATCCTGCCCTTCACCAAGCTGTGCCGGGCGGCGCCCGGCCTCCTTGTGGCCGTTGATAAACCACTGGGCCTGGCGCGGTGGCCAGTAGGCCTCGTCCAGCTCCAGATTCTTCAAGATGCGCTTGATCACCCGGTACTGGTCTTCGCTGTCGAGAATCTGGAAATTCTGCTGCAACCCGGCGTCTTTCCAGTGCGCCCGCAACAAGCGGTGCGATAGCCCGTGAAACGTGCCGATCCACATGCCACCAACCGAAAACCCGAGCATGGTCTCGATGCGGCCGCGCATCTCGGCGGCGGCCTTGTTGGTGAAGGTCACGGCCAGGACTGCGTGCGGCGAGATATTCAACACTTCGACCAGCCAGGCCACCCGGTGGGTCAGCACCCGGGTCTTGCCGGACCCGGCACCGGCCAGAATCAGGAGCGGGCCTTCCGGGGCGGCCACGGCTTCGCGCTGGGCGGGGTTGAGATCGTTCAGCAGGCGGGAAACATCCATCACCGCATCTTAACATTCCCGGCCCGGCCGGCCCTTGCAGTTTTTTGCGGTTGCCCGATAATCGCCGCCGACGCCGCTGCCACGCGGCACCCAAATCGACCAATTTCGAGACCGACATCATGGGCAAGGCCTTCGAACAATTTCTGGAAGTACTCATCTTCAACAGCCGCTGGCTGCTGGCGCCGTTTTATCTTGGCTTGGTCGCCGGCATCGTGATTCTGCTGATCAAATTCGCCCAGGAATTCTTCCACGTGGCCGGGCATGCGCTCACCGGTACGGAAAGCGAAATCATTCTCGCCATTCTTACCCTGGTTGACATGTCTCTGGTGGCCAACCTGCTGATCATCATTATCTTCAGCGGTTATGAAAACTTTGTCTCCAAGATCGATACCGCCGGCCACGAAGACCGTCCGGAATGGATGGGCAAGGTTGATTTCTCCGGCCTCAAGATCAAGGTGATTGCCTCGATTGTCGCCATCTCCGCGATCGAGTTGCTCAAGGCCTTTGTCAATGTCGATACCGGGCTCGATACGCTCGCGGCGCAAAACGCCCCCACATCCTGGACCGCGATCGACAAGGCCATCGCCTGGAAGGTCGGCATTCACATCCTGCTGGTGATCTCCGGCGTACTGTTCGCGCTCATGGACAAGATCGCCGAGAGCACACCCAAGCACGGCAGCAAGCATTGAGGGTTCGCCGGCGCGGCGCATAGCCGGCGCCGGAATCGTCCTGCTACACTCCTGCCCTGTAAAACCGCCACCCGGCGGGGCCATCACTTACAAGGCAGGGTGCATACATGGAATGGCTTTCCGACCCGCAGGCGTGGGCGGCGCTCGCCACCCTTACGGCGCTCGAGATCGTTCTCGGCATCGACAACATTATTTTCATCTCCATCCTGGTCGGACGACTGCCGGCGCGCCAACGCGAAAAGGCCCGCATCCTCGGCCTGGGCCTGGCGATGGGCACACGGCTGATGCTGCTTGCCTCGCTCACCTGGGTGATGACTCTGACTGCGCCGTTGTTTGTCGCGCTCGGCCAGGAGATCTCCGGGCGTGACCTGATCCTGCTTGGCGGCGGCCTGTTCCTGCTGGTGAAAAGCACCTCCGAGATTCATGAAAGCCTGGAGGGGCCGGAGGAGACCCGCCAGCATCAGGCGGTCGCCTCGTTCGCCGGTGTGCTCGCCCAGATTGCGGTCATCGACATCATCTTCTCGCTGGATTCGGTGATCACCGCGGTCGGGCTTGCCCAGCAGCTGTCGGTGATGGCGATTGCCATCGTCATTTCGGTCGTGGTGATGATGTTCGCGGCGCGCACCATCAGCGAGTTCGTTGACCGCCACCCGACCGTCAAGATGCTGGCGCTGGCGTTCCTGCTGCTGGTCGGCACCGCGCTCATTGCCGAAGGTCTCGAGTTCCACATTCCCAAGGGTTACATCTATTTCGCGATGGCCTTCTCGGTCGGCGTGGAGATGCTCAACCTGCGCCTGCGCCGGCGTGTTGAACCGGTCCGGCTGCACAAGCCGGTTCGGCGCAAGCGTCGATGACCGGCTGGCGCCAACCCGGTCCGTGGCCGGCCACACTGTGGCTGACGCTGCTCGTGGCCGGGCTGCACCTGCTCGTGGCCGGGCGCGTGCCACTCACTGCCGACGAGGCACACTACGCCCTCTACGGTCTGCATCTCGACTGGAGCTACTTCGATCACCCGCCGATGGTGGGCTGGCTGCAGGCGCTGGTGCTGCCGTTTTCAGACAGCGAATTCGCCTTGCGACTTTGGCCGATTGCGCTGTCTTCCGCCACGGCCCTGCTGCTGTATGGATTCACGCAACGCCTGTTCCCGCACGATCATCCCTGGCTTGGGTTCTGGAGTGTGGCCTTCTACCAATCCGGCCTGCTGTTTCAGGCTTTGGGGCTGGCGCTGGTACCGGAAACGCCGCTCCTGTTTTTCGCCCTGCTGGCGTTGCTGGCCCTGCTGCGTGCGCTCGATCATGACCGCTGGAGCGACTGGTTGGCCTTTGGTCTGTGTGTCGGATTGGCGGGCCTGTCTAAATACACGGCTGTCACACTGATTCTCTCGACCGCCCTGTTTGTCCTCTTGCAGCGCCGCGGTGACGTGCTGCGCATGCCGAAGTTGTGGATGGCGCTGTTTCTGGCCGCGCTGGTGGCGTTGCTGGTCATTACCCCGGTGCTCTACTGGAACGCTAGCCATGACTGGATCTCGTTTCGCTATCAGCTCGGTCATGGTTTTCGCGCCAAGGACTGGGAGTGGTCGCGCTTTGGCCTTTCCCAACTCGGCCAGCTGTTCGCCTACACACCGGCACTGTACGTGTTCGGACTGTTCGCGCTCATAGGTGCTGCGCAAGCCTGGCGTGATCGTGGCGTGCAACTTACCCTGCTGGTGGTGGTTCCGGTGCTGTTGTTATTTTTATCGGGTTCCGGCCGCGAAGAAACCCTGCCGCACTGGACGGCGCTGGCCTGGGCCGGGGTTACTCCACTCGCCACCCGCTGGATACTACAGCACTGGTCGCAACGTTCCGTGCGGTTCCTGGTTTATGGTTCGGCCGGCTATTCACTGCTCTTTTTGGCGTTGCTGTACACACTGCTGCTGGTGCCGACCCTGCCGTTTCCTGGGTCGCGACACCCGCTTTCGCCGTTACTCGGCTGGCCGGAGGCCGCAGCGCGCGCGGAAGTGTTGCGTGCCGAGTTTTCCCGTGAGGAACCCGAGGCAGTGCTGCTGGTGCCCAACTGGTCGCTGGCCAGCCGTCTGGCGTGGTATGCACGACCGCTGCCGGTGCAGGTAACCGATACCCGCTTTGACCAGTTCGATCTGTGGTTTGGCACACCGCGTGTGGGCACCGATGGCGTGCTGGTCGTGCCCGACACCATGCTCAAGACCGGTCGCCGTATTCTGACTCGCTTTGAGGCTTGCCGCGAGGCCGAACCCTATAGCGTTGTCCGCGGGGGCCGGCCTGTCGTAACCTACTACTTTTACCTCTGCCGCGACTATCGCGGTCCAGACGACGCGCCTTCACCATGAGCCTCAAGCTGTCCGTGGTCATTCCGACCTTCCACGAGGTGCGCAACCTCGAAGCAGTGGCGCGCGCGGTTGAGATGGCGCTGCGCACACAGCAGATCGCCTACGAAGTGATATTCGTGGACGACGATTCGCGGGATGGCTCGGAGGCGCTGGCCGCACAGCTTGCCGACAGTCTCCCGGTGCGCATGATTGTCCGTCACGGCGAGAAGGGCCTGTCGACCGCCGTCCTGCATGGCATTGCCGAGGCACGCGGCGAGATCGTCGTGGTCATGGATGCCGATCTGTCCCATCCGGCTGAGCGGATACCCGACATGGTGACACGGCTGGAATCCGGAAAGAACGATTTCGTCGTCGGATCGCGCTATGTGACCGGCGGCTCGCTCGATCCGTCCTGGAACTGGTTCCGGCGCCTCAATTCGAAGGTGGCCACCTGGCTGGCGCTTCCGCTGGCACGCATCCGTGATCCGATGTCGGGTTTCTTCGCGTTCCGGCGTGCCGATATGCCCGAGGCACACCGGCTGTCACCGATCGGCTACAAGATCGGCCTGGAGCTGCTGGTCAAGGGTGAATTTAAAAAACCCGGCGAGGTGCCGATCCATTTCGCCGATCGTGTGCACGGTGAAAGCAAGTTGAGCTGGAAGGAGCAGGTGCGCTACCTGCGTCATCTGCGCCGGCTCTACCAGTATCGCTTTCCGTTCCTGGCCGAGTTTCTGCAATTCGGCATCGTTGGCGTCAGCGGTTTCGCGGTTGACGTCCTGCTCTATCTTGGCCTGCAATCACTGACCGGCATGGGGCACTTGATGGCACGCGCGTTGTCGTTCTGGGGCGCCGCCAGCTGGAACTGGGTGTGGAACCGGGTGCTGACGTTCTCGAATCGCCAGAAGACGCGCAAACTCGTGCAGTGGCCGAGTTTCCTGCTGACTTCACTCATCGGCTTTGCCATCAATGTCGGCAGCTATTACGTCCTGACCCATTACGTGCCGTTCTTCGAAAGTCACAAGATCACGGCACTCGCCATTGGCGTGTTGCTCGGGTTCGGATTTAACTTCATCACCGCCCGGTTGCTGGTGTTCATTCCGTATGAGGCGGAGCTGCTCGAGGAAGAACGGCGCCCGCGTCGCCGCTGATTCAGCGGCGCTCGTCGGCCAGGCGCGTCAATTCCTCCAGTATTTCACCGAGTCGCATGACCGGGTCACGCAACATCAGCCACTGCTGCCGGATTTCATTGCTGACCGGCAGGAGCGCCGCCAGCCGCCAACTGACCCAGCCGGCATTTTCCAAATTCGCTTCGTCGACGTCTTCACGATCTTTCAGAACCGCGCGCAGAAATTCCACCAAACCGGCATAACGCGCGGGGATTTCGAGTTCCGGATCGGCTGGCCAGATCTCGACGGTGGCGGTTATCAACTCGCCGTGCTTGTCCTGATCGACAATGGAAAACCGTTCGGTACCCACAACCTCGATGTGCAACACCCCGGGCTTCGGCATGTCCCATTGTTCTATCGTGGCCAGGGTCCCGACCGGCCACGGCTCACCGGCGGAGCCGACCTCCTGGCCGGAACGGATCAAACAGACGCCAAAGGGTGTATTGTTTTTAAGGCACTGGCTCACCATGTCGAGATAACGTGTCTCGAAGACCTTGAGCGGCAAGTGCGCGCCGGGAATCAGTACGGTGTGCAGCAGAAACAGGGGAATTTGCATGATCAGGCCCTGGGCGGAGTATAGGCACCATGCTGTGACTTGTAGCCCTTGGGACGAATCGCCACGGTATTGATCACACGCGTGCACAGGATATTGTCGGCACGATAGAGCCCGAACTCGAACGTTGGATTGCTGCGGCCATTCTCTGCGAGCTCGGCACGGATTCGCGCTTCGAGCTGTGGATCGAAATCGAAGCGCAATTCCAGGTCGCTGTCACCGATGGCGCGAAAATCGATGGTCATGGACCGGGTCCACACCGAATACTCCGGAAACAGGTGGGCACAGGCAATGGCCGCCACCGGGTCGGCCAGGGCGGCCTGGCTGCCACCAAACATATGACCACCGAGATTGCGAGTGAAAAACCCGAGCGGCAGCCGGATACGTAAATGCCGCCATTGGTCACGGTTCTCCAGGATACGGATCTGCATCAGCCACCAGGGCGGGAACCATTCCAGATCCCGGCGTTTGCGCGCACCGAACAAGCGGATGAGACGTAATGGATTCATGCGTGCCCTCCTGGCGCGATCGTGATCAATGTCGGCGTTGCCCGCAGACGTGAATGCCACTAGTCTAAACCCCATGCTCACCCGAAGACATCTCGCCCTGCTGTGGGTATTTCTGATGTTGCCCGCTGCGGTTGCCGCCCGCGACGGCGCTGACCCGGCTATCAACCGTCCCTATCTGGATGCGGATTTCGAGCAGTGGGTGGAGCGTTTTGAGCGCCCGGGCCGCGAAGTCTATGACCGGCGTGAGGCAATTGTGGCAGCGACCGGCGTGAAACCCGGCATGCACGTCGCGGACATCGGTGCCGGAACCGGCCTGTTTACCCTGATGTTTGCCCGACAGGTCGGTGCGCAAGGCCGGGTGTACGCCGTCGATATCTCGAAAAACTTCATCGCGAACATCGAACACCGCGCAACACAGGCGGGCTTGCTGAACATCGCCGGCATCGTGAGCTCGCAAAGCGAAACCCGGCTACCGCCGGCTTCCATCCACCTCGCGTTCATCTGCGACACCTACCATCACTTCGAGCAACCGGCATCGATGCTCGCTTCGATCCATCGCGCCCTGAAGCCCGGTGGAATCCTGGTGGTGATCGACTTTGAACGCATCGAAGGGAAAAGTTCGAATTGGGTGCTCGGACACGTACGTGCCGGAAAAGAATCAGTGATTCATGAAATCGAAACCGCCGGCTTTCACCTGGCCGGGGATGAAAAACTGCTCAAGGAAAACTTCTACCTGCGCTTCACAAAAAAATAAACTGGAAGAATATAGTCCATCGACTGCGCGGCCGTGCACCTGTCGATGACGCCCACCTGCTGGAAGGTCAGCTTGTCATAAGCCAATCGATGGCCGTTTGCCGGGCACCAAATACGCGCACTTTCCACCCACGGTTGTTGGCCACGACTTCAAAAAACTGTGAATCCTCGGGCTTGGCGGCGGTAATGGGCACAACGATTGCCAATCGGTTGTTTCTGGATGCTCGAGCCGCTTCCCACAGATCCGGGGCCTGTTGAAGGTTCGCGAGGGAAAGCGCTGACTTCGCAGCCGAGAAATCACATAGAAAGAGATGCGGCCCTTCTCCGGTGGCCAGGGAAAGCGCTTCTGCCGTCGCCGCGTCACTGTCGTGCTTGGTGATCACGCCTGTGTACATAATCTCTATCAGGCCGTGATCCTCATTTCTATCAACTTGCCATGGCATAGTCGTTTTCTTCAATCAACGAGTTCGAGTTCAATCAGCTTCAGCTTCGGCAACGCCGTAGCGCCAACGTCGACGGGATGCGGTTGTTATGTATCAATAGCATGGGTTTAATTTTAGTCATTCGGCAGAACTGCGGGGCGCGGAGCAATAGCACGGGTCACCTTTCCTGATCGATTTATATCCATAAATATTTCAAGGTGATCATAGTCATAGTTTGAAGTGACGTGATAGACAGCACCCGCATCCAGCTGTATTTCCATTTTTGTTTGTTTTATACGCACATCTGCCAACTCACCGAGCAGCCCCGTTAAGCCCGGTGTCTTTACAATTTCAGTGTAGTTAATAACTATTTTGCATTTCTCTGGCTTCAGATCGATACGGTACGGGAAAAATCCACCGCTCTCCTTAGCGACGTTACGTCCGCACACGGAGCTAATGGTGACCTCACGGGATTCTGGGGTTTTATCTCTTGTAATTATTGGTTAATCTCGGGTGATTCGTACTATTTCAGTATCTGGTAATTCTGAACCTGAATATGCGCGCCAGCGGTTTCCAACAGCACAACTAGAAATTACAACAATAGGCAGCAATGCGACACACAAGTAAATACTTCTGTTCATTCACATCTCCTATGCATACCTACACATCCGCGGCGCAGCGAAGCGGAGTTCGTTGGATGCGTTTGTTGGGCGCATCTCATTTCTCACATGACCCTTTCACTGCCCATGCGCGTGCAGCCAGTTGAATAGACCCATCTGGGTTTAGAGGCAATCGATTCATCAGAGTATCTCTAAGCTCATCCCTGTCCGTTGCATTTAATTTCGATACATAGGTTGGCGCAGGCCCCTGGCCACCAAGAAACGGCTTCCAATAATCGTCGAAGTCTGCGAAGTTTGTTGCTATCTCAATTGGACCGGCTTCGACATTGACGACGCCGGATCGAATAAATACGGCGCTCAATTCCTCAGCATTGGAACTTGCGAACCGCCGCTTTTCATGGAGATCTGATGCACCGGGATTCAACTCAACTGCAACATCCCAGAAATGGTTTAGAAATTCCATCTTCCCTGCATAGTCCCAGATATATCCTGCGATCGTGCCGCCACTTGTAGTGACTCGTCTCATTTCGGTGAGCGCTTCTTCTGGTGCAGGTATGAAATTCAGCACCAAGCCGCATACTGTCATGTCTACAATTGAATCCTCAATAGGCAATGAAAGTGCTTCACCAACTTTGCACATCGCCCGAGGCCCTAGTCGCTCTTGGGCCATACGTACAAAACCTTCTGATTGGTCGATCGCGATAACTACCTCGGGGTCGTATTTTCTGATAATGGCATCACTCAAAGCTCCCGAGCCACATCCAACATCCAGCCATCGCAGCCCAGTATTCGGATACAGCCAATCCACAAAGGCGTCGGCTACTACTTTGCTCCATCTGCCCATGAAATATTCGTAAGGATTACCTGACTGCCAAGAGTCTTTCACGAAGGTATCCTCCGGCTCTTTAGTGCCTAACGCTCCGGTTCAGCGGTGGGCCGCGCTGCGGACCGTCCGTTGCAACCGGTTGTTAGACCGCGTACGCATGATCTTCCGTGCATTGGTTCACTGCTCTCGCTTGTAAACGGTATTCCCTTCCTTGATGGTCTCTTGCACGACGATTGTGTTGATTTTTTTCGGGTCGATTGTGAGCGGGTTGTCGGAGAGGATCACCATGTCGGCTAACTTGCCGGGCTCGAGTGACCCCTTGGTTTTCTCCTCGAAGTGCTCATAGGCACCCCAGAGCGTGATGGCCTTGAGCGCCTCGATCGGCGTCAGCCGTTCGTCGGGTCCCATCACCTTGCCGCTGCGAGACGTTCGATTGACGGTTGCCCACATCACCTGCATCAGGTTCGGTAGTGCAACAGGCGCGTCGGTGTGGCTTGTGGCGATCATGCCGGCGTTCAGCACCGAGCGCATGGGCGAGATTTGCTGGGCCAGTTCCGGCCCGATGATCTGGTTGTACCAGTCGCCCCAGTAGAACGTGTGCATTGGGAAGAGCGACGGGAAGATCTGCAACTCTTTGAGGGCCGGGATCTGGTCTTTCCGCAGGAACTGGCCGTGGATAAGGGTGTGGCGCCGGTCGCCGGGTCCGTGCGTCTGATGCGCCGGCCGGATCGCCTTGATCATCTGGTCGATCGCCGCGTCGCCGTTCGCGTGGACGTGCACCGGCCAGCCCTTCTGATAGGACTCCTCGAAGACGGCCGCCACGACCTTCGTGTCCGGGATCGCCGGATAGCCCTTATAGCCCTTCTTCTGGCCGTCCGGCGGGATTCGGTATGGGATCGTACGCCACGCGGTACGTCCTTGCGGCGAACCATCCAGAGTGATCTTTATGCCTGCGATCCGGTAGTGGTTTTTGTAACTGTGACCGAACCACTCCGTGGTGATGATCCGCCGGTCGACATGGTCGATGTACGAGGTTACATCAATATCAAGTAACCCACGCGTTGCAAAACCGACCAGATCCTGGTGATTGGGTGCAAACGCGCGACCCTCACTGAGGGTCGTGTAGCCAAAACTCTTTGCCATGTCTAACGCACGTTGTGCGTAGTAGTCCTTGTCCGCCTGCGTCGCGGGACTGATGGCAGCGATCATCACCGGGATACTCGCGAGTTCCTCCAGCACACCATTCGGCTCCATAGAACCGGGCCTGCGGCGAATGACTCCACCTTCCGGATTCTTGGTGGCCGCCGTGTATCCAATCTTGCGCAGACCCGCGCTGTTCATCGCGCTAAAGTGGCCTGAGATATGAACTGCGATCACCGGCTTGTCCTTCGATACCTTGTCGAGGTCATCGCGAGTTGGGTGTCGTCCAAGCAGGGCGTCGTCGTATCCCATACCAAAGATCCAGCCGGTGCGATCAACGTCCGGGCTCTTTGCGAACTCCCTAAGCTTCGCGACAAGATCGTCGATGGTGTTGACGGTCCCATCGGGCTGGGCGAGCAAGTTGGCGCCTACCGCCTGGGCGCCGAGTCCAAGGAAATGGGCGTGTCCATCTACAAAACCTGGCGCAAGAATTTTGCCACCCAGGTTGATTGTCTTTGTTGCAGTGCCCTTGTAAGCCTGATCTATGTCCGACTTGGTGCCAACCGCCAGTATCTTCCTATCCTTGACTGCCAGCGCTTCGGCCGTGGGCTGTGCATCATTCACCGTCACGATCGGACCACCTGAATAGATGGCATCGGCCACGACTGCCGGGCCAGACGATTTGCACCCTGTTGCCAGCAGGGCAATAGCGAATACCACCGAGAATGACATTCTGAAGTACATCTGACCGTCTCCTGAGTTGGCTCGACGCAGTCTATCGCTCCGGTTCAGCGACTGGCCGCGCAGCGTACCGTCCGCTGCAACCGGTTGTTAGACGCCAACGCTTGAGTTCTCAACGCTTACGTTCCATTGGATTCTCTCGGGATGTCTGTTGCCCAAGCTGTTGGGCGAGCCCAATGAGAATTCCTTCGGGACCCCGGATGTAGCAGAGCCGATAGATGTCCTCATAATTAACGATCTCGTCGACTACGGACGCTCCTAACTTAGCGAGCCGGGCTACTGTCTCACTGAGGTCATCGACTGCGAACATGACTCTTAAGTAGCCAAAAGAATTAACGGGCGCGGTACGGTGGTCGGAGGCAATAGCGGGAGCGTCGAACCGCGAGAGTTCCACTCCACTTTGGCCGTCAGGGGTGCGCATCATGGCGATCTCCACGCGCTGATCGCGCACTCCAGTTACACGGCCTGCCCACTCTTCCTCGATCAACATCCTACCTTCGAGATTGAGTCCGAGAGCGGTGAAGAACTCAATGGCGTTTTCAAGGTTTTCTACCACGATGCCCACGTTATCCATCCGCTTGATCGTCATGGAACCTCCTGCGCCGCCTAACGTGCCGCTAAGCGGTGCGCCGTCGCTTGGCGCGTCCGCTTAAGTGGCGGGTTAGAGAGCGACTTCATTAATTTCGATAAAACCATTCTGTTAATCAAAACAAGGCTCGATCTTTCCCCCATGATCACACATCGTCGGATGGGGTGGAGTTGGCAGTCTTATTGCTTCAAGAAGCTTCATTGTTTTCAAATCGAATTTATATTCTTTCATCGCTTCGACAGCATAATCGCTGGTAAAGCTTACCTTGGCCCCGCTTTGCGTCACATCCAAAATGTGTGGGAAGAAGTCATTACCGCGTTCTGATTGCATAATGTCTAGAGTGATTATGATCTTCTTAGATATATCATCCACGATAAAGATACCGATTTTCTGCCCACTCAGTGGGCTCACCTTTACCGGTACTGATCCGAGCCTATAGTGTGGGCGCGTGGTCTCATATATTGCTGACGCATAAATGGCGAATATTGAGTAATGATTATCTATCTTTTTGGAATCTCGGTCGTTAATGTGATTGATATCAGGATTTGCCTTCCTCAATTCTGCCAACATTTGTTCATCAAGACTTTGATTCGCCAACGTGGCTGTTGCGATAGGTAGAGTAAGAATGGCTACGACGAAAATCGCTAGATGTTTCATGTCCAGTTGACGCCACGAGTTTATTGGCTTTGATGCGCTCTAAC
>DKBE01000068.1 GCA_002451085.1 Proteobacteria bacterium UBA6908
CCCGCCACTGGCGGGTTTTCTTTTTCTATCGACTTTGATGCCTGCCCTGTCATCCCAGCTTTAGCGCCAGACGCTGATGCAAGGGGCTATGGCGCGGGAAATGCTGCAGGAGGAACTGCATCTGGTCTGCCAGCACCCGCTTCCCCTGTAAATACACATACTCGGCGTGGGTGGGGACGAATGGCACTGCCAGCAGCGCCATCCCGGCTTCGTCCGGCATCTGACCGGCCTTATGGTTATTGCAGCGCTTGCAGGCCGTTACCACGTTGTTCCAGGAATCCTGGCCACCACGTGATAGCGGAGTGACATGGTCGCGCGACAGATCACGGGCGGGAAACTGGCTGCCGCAGTACAGGCATAGGTGAGCATCGCGCGCGAACAGCGCCGGGTTGCTCAGAGGCGGAGTGTAATGCTGGCGCGCCTTGAGCAGACCGTTATGCTCTCCTTGCGTGGCGATAATGGAATTCACTTCAATTACGCTACGCAGGCCGGTTACGGCATTGTAGCCACCATGCACAAGGTAAATCGTTGCACCGCAACTATAGGCAACCTGATCCAGATGGTAGAGCCGCACAGCGTCCTGGAAATTAATCCATTCCAGCGGCATACCGGCCACATCGGTTCGCAACACTTGCTGGCTGAGAGGATACACGCGCATCAAACCCGCTGCTGTTACTGCCGTCAGAACGGGACACTGCCCACCAAACGGCAAGCCTGAATGTGCCTGAATCTAATCTACTTTAGCTGAATATTGCAAGAGTCGGGGCTCAGGTATGTTACTCTGAACATGGAAGCTCACTAGACACCAATCATTCAACTACGGCTTGCGTATTCGGTCATGGAAAACCGACCCGTACCCGCCAAAGTCACTCGACCGCAGGCGGCGGACAGCACCCCACGCCCACGCCTGTTCAAATGGCTGGATCACGCCCGTCGCCGACCCGTAATCTGGGTATTGGGCCCTCCCGGATCGGGAAAAACCACGCTCATCTGCAATTACCTGCAACGTCGGCGCCTGACCACACTCTGGTATCAGGCGGATGCCGGTGACACCGATATTGCCACTTTCTTTCACTATCTTGGGTTCGCCGCTCAGAAGGCGGCCCCCCGGTATCGTCGGCCCTTGCCTCGCTTCACACCCGAACGTCTCGGTGATCTTGACCACTTTGCGCGAGAATTTTTCAGCGAACTGTACTCGCGCATCAAAACTCCTTTTGTAATCGTGTTCGATAACTACCAAGAGATCCCGATGGATGCCCGGCTGCATGAGGTCGTCCGTCTGGCTGTCGAGTCGCTGCCAAAGGGTGGCCATCTGGTCGGCATCAGCCGGCAGGAACCACCGGGAAGTATGGCGCGAGCACGATTGAATGAGAGCCTGGCCATCCTCGACGACACCGCGTTGCGCCTGACACTGGAGGAGGCCGTGGCCATTGCCCGCCATCGCTTCCCCAAACGGCACTCACGCCAGGAGATCGCCGTGCTCCATGAGGCCACACACGGTTGGGCGGCCGGTCTCACCCTGCTGCTCGAACCGATGCATGGGCATATTCCCGAGAATACCGCCACGCTGAAAACTCCGGGCGTGTTGTTCGAATATTTTGCCAACGAAGTCTTCGCCAAGACCGATGCCGATACGCGTGCGGTACTGCTCAAGTCGGTATTTCTGCCAACCATGACAGTACATACCGTTGCAACGCTGACGGAGGAACGGCGCGCCAGCCGCATTCTCAATCACTTGTGCCGAAACAATTTTTTTACCTACCGGTTTGACCTTCCGGAACCAGTCTTCCAATATCACCCGCTGTTTCGGGAGTTCCTATTGTCTCGCACTCGCCGGCTTCCTGCGCCGGAGCTGACAAACCTGCAACAGCGCGCCGCAACCATTCTTGAATCAAACAATCAGCACGAGTCGGCACTGTCGCTGTACCAGGAAATTGGGGAATGGGAAGGATTTGCTCGCTGCCTCAAGAAAATTGCCCCGGGCTTGATCGCACAGGGACGTCATCAGGCCCTTGAGCACTGGCTGTCGAGACTCCCGGCTGATCGCATCGAGCACGATCCGTGGATACTGCACTATGAGGGACTGTGTCATCAGCTATCACACCCGAAACAAAGCCTGCAACGCTTCTCGACTGCCCATGATCAGTTTGTTGCCGCGGGTGACCTGCCCGGGCTGCTCTGCAACTGGTCTGCCATCATTGATACCTATATCACGGAATGGACAGACCTGAAGCCGATCCAGGCCTGGATAGAAGCCATTGAGCGGATTCCGGAAGTCAACGACGCCTTGCGGGGAACATCGGCGGAACCGGAAATGGCTTGCTCCCTGTTTCAGGCACTACTGTACGGCCGGCCAATGGATCCCGAGCTACCGCTGTGGGCGGAACGCGCTGGAACAATCTTGCGCACCACATCAGATCCCCAGCTCCGCGCCAAGGTCGCCCCGCATCTCCTCAACTACTATGTGTGGTCCGATGGTGATCTGCCCAGGGCCGAGGCACTGTTTCATGGAATGCGCAGCATCACCCAGGAGCGCGACATTTCGCCGATTTACCGAATTGCCTGGCACGCCTCGGCCGCCGGCCTGCAATGGATGACTGCCAAGACCACCGAATGTATAGCCGAAACCAACCTCGCGCTATCGCTTGCAGACAATGCACATGTCCATGGATGGGACACGCGAATTTCGGCATGCGGTGTACTGGCTGCAGTTGGTGATCGTCACACTGAAGAGGCAGATTCCTATTTCTCGCGACTGGACAGCACACACAATCCTGCCAACCCACTCGACAGCGGCCTCTACTATTTACTCAAGGCTGGTCACCATTTTGTCCAGAATGACCTGCCTCGAGCCCGTGAGTACCTCGAGCAGGGCCTTCGCTGCGCTCGTGATGCCGGTTACATCAACGGTGAAGCTGACTGCATGACCGATCTGGCACGTGTGATGTACTACCAGGGTGAACATGTCTCTGCCTGGGATATGCTGCATGATGCGCGCTTGCTCGCTACCCGGATGCGAAACCACATCCTTGAGTATCAGACCTGGTTGACGGAGGCCGAGTTCGCGCTCCTGGCCGGTGATGACGCGATGTGCCGGGATGCCTTGAATCATTCACTATCCATCGCTCGTCGCCAGCACATCCGGAATCACCGCTGGTGGCGTGGCGACCAAATGGCGCGGCTATATGCGCGCGCGCTCGATTCAGGAATAGAAACCGAATACGTGCTCGGCATGATTCGCCAGAGCGCCCTGCAACCCCCCGAAGAAGCCCGTGAAAGCGAATCCTGGCCATTTCCCTTCAAGGTATACACGCTTGGCCGGTTTGCCCTGGTCAAGGAAGATCAGTCGTTGTCTGTTTCCGGCAAGGCGCAAAGCAAGCCATTGGAACTGCTTAAGGCCTTGATTGCCCTGGGCGGTCGTCAAGTGGGTGCGACTCATCTGTCAGAAATTCTGTGGCCCGACGCGGAAGGTGACTCGGCACAGCGTGCCTTTGACACCACATTACATCGGCTGCGGCGACTGTTCGGTAGCGACCAGGCTCTGCAACTCTCGGACAGCAAGCTTTCGCTCAATCCTGCACTGTGCTGGGTGGACAGCTGGGCCTTTGAACGTTTGATGGGCCACCTGGACCTGCTCCTCAAGCAGCCAGCCGCAGATGTCACGCACTATGACCGCATTACACAAATGACCAGAAAGTTGTTTGCGCTTCACCATGGGCCATTTCTGGGTCGCGAGCACGTTGAAACCTGGGCTATCGCGCCGCGCGAACGCCTCGACCAGCGATATCTGGTCCTGCTCGGTGCCTTAGGCCGATATTGGGAGACGAACAGCCAGTGGGAACGGGCCGTGGAGACCTATCAGAAGGCCATCGATGTCCAGTTTCAATCTGAAGAATATTATCAGCGACTGATGCAGGCGTATCACCATCTTGGTCGCACCACCGAAGCAGCAGCAGTCTATCAACGCTGCCGGGAAACGCTGCTGGCCACAACCGGACGGTTGCCGTCCCAAGCCACCGAAACGATTCACCGCGCACTCGACGAATCGCATTAATCTTGCCAATCCTGCTGCAATCCCTTGTAAGCAATTCGTAAGCATTTCGAGGTTACGTTTCCTTCCAGCAGAATCTCTACCTGCTGATCAGGTCGTCAACATAGACGGGAAATACAGGACAGGATCCGCGCTGATCAGCGGGCATACAGAAGCAGTACGGGGCTGCCCCAACCGGGGTAACAGGTGCACATCGCGGGGCGCAGTACGAACTGCCCTCGTTCATAATCCTCCTGGGAACTTTCCCCGTCCGGTATCTCCACCGGACGGGGTTTTTTTCGGCAAAAAAAAGCCCGGCGTAGCCGGGCTTTTTTCGGTGTCTCGTTCAAACTGTTTACTTGATCTTGGCTTCCTTATAGACCACATGCTTACGAACCACGGGGTCGAATTTCTTCATTTCCATCTTGTCTGGCATGGTACGACGGTTCTTCGTGGTCGTATAGAAATGACCGGTATCAGCGGTCGACACAAGCTTGATCTTTTCGCGAATGGCTTTGGCCATGGTTTATTCCTCAGATCTTTTCGCCACGGGCGCGCATTTCCGCGATCACGGCATCGACACCTTTCTTATCGAGCGTACGCAGGCCATTGCTGCTCAAGCGAAGACGTACCCAGCGCTTTTCGCTCTCCACCCACAGGCGGCGGGAGTGTAGATTCGGCAGAAAACGGCGGCGGGCCTTGTTGTTGGCGTGGGAAACCGTATTCCCCGTGAGCGGGCGTTTACCCGTGACCTGACAGACCTTCGACATAATGAATTCTCCGTACCCCTGCCCCGCATGGGCAGGAAAGCGCGCTTTTATACCAGAAACCGCGGCCCGAGGGTAGCCCAATCAGTATCGGGCGCCCCCGTTCACCCCATCAAACAGGCTGATTTCCGGGTAAATTACCGGAAATTGGACTATTTCCGGGCTGGCTTGGGTCGAAGACCTGTCATGGTTTAAGGCCCGCGACGAAAACACAAGCTTCTGAGCTTAAAGCAGGCCACGTTCGCTGAATGAAACCATTTCACCATCCCCGACCACCACGTGGTCGAGCACCCGTATTTCCACCAGCGCCAAGGCCTCTTTGAGGCGCTGGGTCAACGCCTCATCCGCCCGGCTGGGCTCGGCGACCCCTGAGGGGTGGTTATGGGCAAAAATCACGGCGGCGGCATTGTGATGCAATGCACGACGCACGACTTCCCGGGGATAAACGGCAGTCCCGTTGAGTGTACCGGTAAACAATTCATCAAACGCCAATACTCGATGCCGGTTATCCAGAAACAGTGCACAAAAAACCTCACGATCCAGGTCGCGCAATCTTGCAGAGAGATAGTTCCGGGTGTCGCGTGAGGACTCAAGGGCGCAGCCACGCGTAAGCTGTTCACCCAGATGCCGGCGACCGATCTCGAGGGCCGCCATGAGGAGCGCGTACTTGGCATCACCCAGACCAGGAGTGGCGCACAGGCTTTCCCGTCGGGCGGTCAACAACGCCCTTAATCCCCCATGCTTGGCAAGGAGATCGCGCGCGACATCCACGGCTGTTTTTCCCCGAACCCCAGTGCGGAGGAAGATAGCCAATAGTTCGGCATCTGATAATGCCTGGGCCCCTCGCATTAGCAGTTTCTCGCGTGGACGCTCGGCTTCTGGCCATTCGGAAATCGACATCGGCACCTCCCTGTGCACGACTTTGCTGGAAACTGCGCAATTGGAGCGGTTTGTTACGTCGAGTACACTTAATACATATGGGTTCCCTGGTCAACAAGCGCATTCTCCTTGGCGTCACCGGCGGTATCGCGGCGTATAAAAGCGCCGACCTTGTCCGTCGTCTGCGTGAAGCTGGAGCAGAAGTTCGCGTGGTAATGACCGATGCGGCCACCGAGTTCATTACGGAACTGACGTTGCAGGCAGTCAGCGGCTACCCCGTGCATCGTCATTTGCTTGATCCCGAAGCCGAGGCAGGGATGAGCCACATCGAGCTTGCGCGTTGGGCAGATGCCATTCTGGTCGCACCGGCCACGGCCGACTTTCTGGCACGACTGGTGCAAGGTCGTGGCGATGACCTGCTGGCCACACTATGCCTGGCGACAAGCGCACCGATGGCCGTAGCACCAGCCATGAATCAACAGATGTGGCGCCATCCGGCAACCCAGCAGAATGTCGACAGCCTGCGACACCGCGGGGTGCAGATATTCGGCCCTGGTGAAGGTTCTCAGGCCTGCGGTGATGTCGGCCCGGGACGGCTCTTGGAACCGGCGGAGCTGGCGCAGCTGACTGCAGGACTATTTCAGACCGGTGTGCTGGACGGCGTAACCGTCATGGTCACTGCCGGTCCAACCTGGGAAGCCATCGACCCGGTTCGCGGACTGACCAATAAGAGTTCTGGAAAGATGGGTTATGCAATTGCCACGGCGGCGGCTGAAGGCGGTGCCCGGGTGATCCTGATTTCCGGACCAGTATCACTGACCCCGCCGGATCGGGTAGAGACCGTGCCGGTCGTCAGCGCTCAGGACATGTTTGATGCCGTTCATGCCCGCATCGACCAGATTGATCTATATATTGGAGTGGCCGCCGTTGCTGACTATCGTCCCGTGTCGGTTGCACCGCACAAGCTCAAGAAGACTGCGGACAGCATGAATCTGGAACTGGTGCGAAATCCCGATATCCTCGCCAGCGTGGCGGCGCTGCCATCGGCGCCATTTACAGTCGGATTTGCCGCTGAGACCAATGATCTCGAAATGGCGGCCCGGCACAAACTCGAAGCCAAGCGCATCGACCTTGTCTGCGCCAACCTGGTGGGTGGTGATGAAGGCGGTTTCGGTGCTGATGAGAACCGGTTGTTGCTCGTTGACCGCGAAGGCACCACGGAATTGCCGTTGGCAGCGAAATCCCGGCTGGCGCGCGACCTGATTCACCACATTTCCAGGAAGTTTCATGCAAAAAATCGCACTCAAGATACTCGACGCGCGCATCGGCGATAGTTTTCCGCTGCCCCGTTATGGCACGGACGGTGCCGCCGGCCTCGACATGATCGCCTGCCTCGACGAATCTCTGGTACTCAAACCAGGCGACACTCACCTGATCCCAACCGGCATCGCCATTCATATTGGCGATCCTGGACTGGCGGCGGTGCTGCTGCCACGTTCCGGCCTTGGCCACAAACACGGAATCGTTCTCGGTAACCTTGTTGGCCTGATTGATTCTGACTATCAGGGCCAGATTTTCGTGTCGTGCTGGAATCGTGGCCATCAGGCATTCACTATTGAGCCGGGTGACCGCATCGCCCAGATGGTCTTTGTTCCGATCGTCAAGGCCGGGTTCGAGATTGTTGCGGATTTCGATGCCAGCCAACGCGGTAGTGGCGGCTTCGGTCATACCGGAATCAAAAACTGATCACTTTCACTCCGGTGTCTTCGTGAAAATCCGTCTTGCACATCTCTGGAATGTCGGCACTACCCTGCTGGTATTGGGATTGCTCTGTGCCGCCGCTGCCACCTTCATGTTGACCACCGTCAATAATGAAGCCAATAGCCACCAGCGCGCTGAAACCGCTGCACAGTTGTTGTCGGCCCAATTGACAACACAGCTGGCACCCTATCGGAATGCAGCACAGAAATTGGCGCAACGTACGGCGGAGCAACGTCTGCTGACCGGCAAGAAACTGGTGGAACGTGCCAGCATCCTCGACGCCAAGGGATCCGCACTGCCGCGGGTACTAAAAGTCAGACTGGTACCTGCCGGCACCAGCAAGCGTGATTCCGCGCTGCCCGAGATGACGTACGTATGTCTGGACCTGTTGGAACGCAGTGAGCGCGGCGAGAATGTTCCGAAACTGGAACTGCACCTGCCCGAAACCCCATCCGAACATATCGATGTCTTTGCGCCAATCGTTGACAGCACCAATCCCAAGCAGGTCGCCGGGCATGTGCTGCTGAATATCGACCCGTCCGTGGTGACTTCGGTGCTGGCCGGCCTGCCGGCCGAGACTGGCTACGCCGAGCTGCATCAGCCGACCCCCCAGGGCCAGGCACTGGTGCTGGCCAGCGGTGGCGATCCGACACTCAAGATCTCTACCCCTGCAATCCAGCACCCATTCCCCGATACCGGGTGGACGCTGGCCATCTGGCCCGCCCACCGGGTGAACACGGCTATGGCGCACAATACCGGTTTATGGCTGGCCATGGCTGTCCTGGCGGTCACACTTCTGGTGCTGTCGCTGGCCATTCCTCGGCGAATGATCATGTCTGCGTTCCAGAACGATTCGGAAGTCATGACCGCAATGTTCAATGACATTCGCAACGGCGTGCTGATGGAACAGTATCCCTTCCGACTTGATGAATTTCGCCAGCTGGCGAAGCCCTTGCGCACATCCGGCGAGGCCATGCTCGAGCATCTCCGCAGCCTGGAGAAACAGACTCAGACCGATGTCCTGACCGGAGCCGCCACCCTGCCATACTTCACCAGCCGGTTGAAACGGATCTTTCAGCAGGCCCAGACCGGATTTACCTCGGCGCTGCTGCTTGCAGATATCGATCAATTCAAGGACATCGTGGCACAGCAAGGCCCCACGGGTTCGGATCGCCTGCTAAAGCATTTTGCCGGACAATTGATTGAGGCCGTCCGGCAAAGCGACGTTGTGGCCCGCCTGGAAGGGGGGCGATTTGCCGTGCTGTTCCCCATGGCCGATCTGAAAAAAATCGAACCCATCGTGCAGCGTCTACGCACCCATCTCGACCTGGCGTTTAATTCCGGCAAGGGCGCGCCGACTCCCTTCACCTGGAGTGCCGGACTCACGGTGATTACTGCGACCGATACCCGACCCCAGGACTCCCTGGCCCGCGCCAATGCCGCCCTTCAGACTGCCCGACAGGAAGGTGGCAACATGACCATAACGCAACCACCGGAAGCCTGATTCGCTTCGCAACGCGAGTGCCGGCAGGTAGAATGACAGCTGTCCCCGTTCTGGAACCGCTCCTGTGACATCAACGACTGTTTCGTCACCCTTCCTGCCTCCTGAAATTTTCAAGGCCTACGATATTCGCGGGATCGTTGGCCAGACTCTCACAACCGCTATCGTCGAGCGCATAGGCCATGCCATCGGCAGCGAAGCCCGGGCGCGCCAGCATGCGCGCGTTGTCGTAGGACGTGATGGACGAATATCGGGTCCTGACCTGATTGCGGCACTATCGCGTGGACTCGCGGCTGCCGGTTGCGATGTGATCGATATCGGCATGGTACCGACGCCGGTGCTGTACTTCGCCACTCATCATCTTGGCACCCATACCGGAGTGGCCGTCACCGGCAGCCATAACCCCCCGGATTACAACGGGCTCAAGATGATGATCGCCGGGGATACCCTGTCAGGCGAGGCAATCCAGAAGCTGCGCGAACGGATCGAGCGCAATGACCTGACCCATGGCGCTGGCAACATCACACATGCCGATGTGCGCGGCGCGTATCTTGACCGGATCGCTGGTGATGTAAAGATCGGGCGCAAATTGAAGATCGCCATTGACTGTGGCAACGGCGTCGCGGGTGAGTTGGCTCCACAGCTCTATCGGCGTCTTGGATGCGAAGTCACGGAACTATTCTGCCAGGTGGATGGCACCTTTCCCAACCACCATCCGGATCCGGCCAAACCCGAAAATCTCAAGGACCTGATCGTCGAAGTGACGCGTGGCGGTTATGACGTCGGACTGGCCTTTGATGGCGACGGTGATCGCTGTGGCGTCATTTCACCGGATGGCTCAATCATCTGGCCCGATCGGCAAATGATCCTGTATGCCCGTGACGTACTGTCCCGCCACCCGGGCGCTGAAATCATCTATGACGTCAAGTGTTCACGCACTCTGGACGCCGAGATCCGCAAGGCCGGTGGCAAACCCACCATGTGGAAAACCGGGCATTCCTTCATCAAGGCCAAGCTCAGGGAAAGCGGCGCGCTGCTGGCCGGCGAAATGAGCGGGCACACCTTTTTCAAGGAACGCTGGTATGGATTCGATGATGGACTTTATACCGGCGCCCGTCTGCTGGAGCTGTTATCCCACGACAGTCGCAAGCCGACTGAAATCTTTGCCGGCCTGCCCAATACCGTGAATACGCCGGAACTGAACCTCAAATTCGCCGAAGGCGAGCATTACGCCTTCATGAAGAAACTGCTGGCGGCCGCGGACTTTACGGATGCCCGTGTCACCACGATAGATGGTCTACGAGCGGACTTTCCAGACGGGTTTGGCCTGGTCCGCGCTTCCAACACCACCCCGGTGCTGGTCTTTCGGTTTGAGGGGGACACCAGTGAAGCGATAGAGCGGATTCAACAACGGTTCCGCAAGCTCCTGGAACAGGTACAGCCGGGAATTCGAGTCCCGTTCTGATCTGTTATTGACTCCATCCATTGACGATTGAATTCCGGTATTTATTCCAGATCGAAAAATATTTTTCCAGTCTATTGTCAAACGAACACACTTGCAGGAAGCTGATGTGGTGCCCGATTGATCGGGCATGCTAATTCTTTCGAGACAGATCACAGGAGATATACATGCGTTACTTTTCCATCCTTCTTCGCACAATCTTTGCCGGCCTGATCGCGCTGGGTATCCTGTCTGGCGCTGCCCAGGCTGGTGAGAAACAAGGTCTGGTTCTGCAGGTCAGCGATGACAGCCCGGCGGTCTGGAACCAGGCCCTGAACAATGCCATGAACGTCGTTCAGGAACTGGGTGAGGACAAGGTGCAGGTCGAGATCGTGGCCTACGGCCCCGGGCTCAAGATGCTTAAGTTCGATTCCGAGGTGAATAATCGCCTGACCGACGCCAGCAAAAAGGGGATTACGCTGGCGGCCTGTGGCAACACCATGAAAAAGACCAAAGTCACGGCCAAGGACCTGCATGCCAACGCAAAAGTTGTCCCCGCCGGTGTGGTTGAAATCATGAACAAGCAAAAGGAAGGCTGGGCTTACGTAAAACCGTAATCCACCCGATCTTGTTTAAAGCAAAGGGCGCCACAGGCGCCCTTTGTGTTTTATCGCAGGCCCGACACGTATCAGGTCTTGGGCAAGGTCACCCCGGTCTGGCCCTGGTACTTGCCGCCGCGATCCTTGTAAGACGTTTCGCAGACCTCGTCGCTTTCGAAGAACAGCATCTGCGCCACACCTTCGTTGGCGTAGAT
>DKBE01000005.1 GCA_002451085.1 Proteobacteria bacterium UBA6908
CAACAACCCGGTGCGCGAGGCCATACACTCGGTGTTCCTGTACCACGCGATCCAGGCCGGCATGGACATGGGCATTGTCAACGCCGGTGCGCTCGCCGTGTACGAAGACATCCCAGGCGAACTGCGTGAACGCGTGGAAGACGTGGTATTGAATCGCCGGCCTGATGCCGCCGAGCGATTGATCGAGATCGCACCGAAATACGCCGGCAAGGGCGAAGCCGCCAAGGGGCCGGATCTCGCCTGGCGTGAGAAGCCGGTGGCCGAGCGCATCAGCCACGCGCTGGTGCATGGCATCGACGAATTCATTGAAGCCGATACGGAAGAAGCGCGCCTGCAATTCGCGCGTCCGATCGAGGTGATCGAAGGTCCGCTGATGAACGGCATGAACGTGGTAGGCGACCTGTTCGGCGCCGGCAAGNNGACGTGCATGACATCGGCAAGAATATCGTTGGCGTGGTACTGGCCTGCAACAACTACGAGGTCGTCGATCTCGGCGTCATGGTGCCGGCCGCGAAGATTCTGGAAGAAGCGAAGAAGCACGACGCCGACATCATCGGTTTGTCGGGCCTCATTACCCCCTCGCTCGAAGAGATGACACATGTCGCGAAGGAGATGCAGCGCCAGAACTTCAAGGCACCGCTCCTGATCGGCGGCGCCACCACCTCGCGCGTGCATACCGCGGTAAAAATCGCACCCGGCTACACAGAGCCGGTGGTGTGGGTCAAAGATGCTTCGCGCGCCGTGGGTGTGGCTTCCAGCCTGCTCTCCGACACGCTGCGATCCGGCTTTCTGGCCAAACACCAGGCCGAATATGACGAGGTGCGTGCGCGCCACGCCGGCAAGAAATCCAACGTCCGCATGCTGACGCTGGCCGAAGCGCGCGCCAACAAATCAAAGATCGACTGGTCCGGCACCACCCCGCCGGCACCGGGACGGCTGGGCGTGAACACGCTCAGGAACTACCCGCTCGACGAACTGACACGCTACATCGACTGGACGCCGTTCTTCATCACCTGGGAGCTGCATGGAAAATACCCGGCCATCCTGAATGACGAGAAAATCGGCGCCGAAGCGACCAAGCTCTTTAACGATGCGCAGGCGATGCTGAAGCGCGTGATTGCCGACCGCTCGCTCACGGCGAATGGTGTGATTGGCCTGTTCCCCGCCAACTCCGTGGGTGACGATGATATTGAGGTGTATGTGGATGCATCTCGCGGCGCATTACGCACCACGCTCCATACCCTGCGGCAGCAGGACGAGAAGCCACCCGGCAAGCCCAACCGCGCGCTTGCGGATTTTGTCGCGCCGAAAGATTCCGGCAGGAAGGATTACGTTGGCGCCTTCGCCGTTACCATTCAGGGTGCGGACGAACTGGCGAAGCAGTTCGAGGCGAAGCACGACGACTACAACGCGATCCTGGTGAAGGCACTGGCCGATCGCCTTGCCGAGGCCTTTGCCGAACGCCTGCATGAACGCGTGCGCAAGGAGTTCTGGGGTTATGCGTCGAATGAGGCACTCGACAACAATGCCCTCATCGACGAAACCTATCAGGGCATTCGCCCGGCGCCGGGCTACCCGGCCTGCCCCGATCACACCGAAAAGGAATTGCTGTTTACGCTCATCGACGCCACGAAAAATGCGGGCGTCAAGCTTACGGAAAGTTTCGCCATGTTGCCGGCCGCCAGTGTCAGTGGCTTCTATTTCTCGCACCCCGAATCGAAGTACTTCGCGGTCGGCAAACTCGGCAAGGATCAGGTCGAGGACTACGCCCGCCGCAAGGGCATGGACCTCGCCACGGCCGAACGATGGTTATCGCCCAACCTGGGCTATGAACCGGAATAAGCGTTAGCGGAACAGGTAAAAACCAAGCGCAAACAGCAGCACCATCAGGATCGCCAGCGGCAGCAACAACTGGCTTTGTTTGGCCGTCGCCGCTTCTTCGGCATTGATCGGTTCGGGAATCATGAAGGTTTCCAGCGAGCCGAAATTCCGCCGGTCCCCACGGCGCCGGTCATCGACACGGCTCACGGGATGCGGTGCGCGGCGATCGTGCAGGCGCTCGTCCTCGCGCAACCTGGCCAGCAGCAACCGTGAACGGCCCGCCTCGGTGTTCGCGTGATGGACCACTTCGGGAACCAGCTTGGGAATCGTGGCCAGCGCGTGCCAACGCCGGCGGTCGTCGCTCACTTCATCTGACAACAGAATGCGACCGAGGATAATCTCGCGCGACATCTGTCCTTCGGGGAGCGGTCCGCGCATCTGCCCCTCCCGGCGCACGTACCACAGCTGGCGGTTCGCCCGTTCCGGTTGCATGCCAGTACTTTCCTCCAACCGGCCACGTCTGGCAAGTTCCGGTGGGCTGGCGAAAGTCGGGCTGGTAGACTGCGCCGCCATGTTGCAATTTGATCATGTTTCCCTGCACCGCGGCGGGCGTTCACTGCTGGCGGATGTCAACGTCACCGTTCATTCCGGCTGGAAATGCGGGATCACCGGTGCCAACGGTTCCGGCAAATCCACACTGCTGGCCCTGATTCGCGGTGAACTGCATCCGGACAACGGTACGGTGAAACGGCCCACGAACTGGACCTTGGCGCATGTCGCCCAGGAACTGACCGCCAGCGACCGTCCAGCCATTGAATGTGTACTCGACGGTGATGCCGCCTTGCGTGAAGTCGAAGCGCAGCTCGAGGTCGCACGCGCCCACAATGACGGACTGCGCGAAGCGGCTCTGCATGCGCAACTCGATGCCATGGATGCCTGGACGGCACGGTCACGTGCTGCGCGCCTGTTGCACGGCCTGGGATTTTCTGTCGATGATGAGCAGCGTCCGGCCAACCAGTTTTCCGGCGGTTGGCGTATGCGCCTCAACCTGGCGCAGGCGCTGATGTGCCGCTCCGACCTGCTGTTGCTCGATGAACCGACCAATCATCTGGATCTGGATGCAGTACTGTGGCTGGAAGAGTGGCTTCGCGGCTACCGCGGCACCCTGCTGCTCATTGCACACGACCGCGACTTTCTCGACCGGGTGACAGATCACGTGCTGCATCTCGAAGCCCGTCCCGACGGAGCGCGCGCCACCCTCTATACCGGTAACTATTCGGACTTCGAACGACAACGCGCTGCACAGTTATCGCGCCAGCAGGCCGAATACCAGCGGCAGCAACGCGAAGTGTCCGAGGTACGCGCCTTTGTCGAGCGCTTCCGCGCCAAGGCGACCA
>DKBE01000053.1 GCA_002451085.1 Proteobacteria bacterium UBA6908
GGACGTGATCGCCGACGCCTTCCTCCAGCAGATTCTGCTGCGGCCCGAAGAGTACAGTGTGATTGCCACGCTCAATCTGAATGGCGACTATATTTCCGACGCACTCGCGGCACAGGTGGGCGGAATCGGCATCGCGCCGGGCGCGAACCTGTCCGATACGGTGGCCATGTTCGAGGCCACTCACGGCACCGCACCCAAGTATGCCGGCAAGGATCAGGTCAATCCCGGCTCGATCATCCTGTCGGCCGAAATGATGTTGCGCCACCTGGGTTGGTTCGAAGCCGCCGACCTCATCCTGAAGGGTATGGACGGTGCCATTCAGGCGAGGACAGTCACGTATGATTTTGCACGCCTCATGAAAGGCGCCAAAAAGATCAGTTGCTCGGCGTTTGGCGAGGCGATGATCCGCCACATGGGCGCACGCACTGCCGCCCACTCCAAGAAGAAAGCGAAAGTCAGGTCCAGGCCAAAGTCGAAGAAGTCGATCAAGACGAAAATGCCCGCACGTAAAAAGCTCAAGTCACACCGCGCGCGGAACAGATAGCAGGCATTGCATTGGTTGCCCCCGCCAGCAATCGAATACAGGAAATAAAAAGCCCCGGCGCGTAGGCCGGGGCGAAATTGGGCGCCATGCAATTGGCGCTGACCCCATCACTCAGGAGGACTGCCACCGAACGGATCGTCAGATCCGTTCGGAATGCTCACACCCGCTGCCTGCAACAGCGAGATGAGATCATTGGCAATATCGCCCAACTCGGTGCGCTGCCTGTATAGCGCTTCCAGTAGCTGGCGTGCCGTGTTCAGTGCTGAATTGTTCCCAACGTTCATGAATCCCCGCTGTCATGTTGCCGTTCCATGACACCGGATATCCATCGTGCGTTAGCTGCTATTTTTTCAGCGTAGCAGAGAATTATAAGATTTCACGTGGGCATGCAAAAAAGAAAGACCCGGCATTCAGCGCCGGGTCTGCAGAATCGGGGTAATACGCAGGTATTAGAAAGATCAGGACAGATTGCGGATGCGAGCGGCCTGCGGTCCTTTGGGGCTTTCCTGGATTTCGTACTCGACCTGCTGTCCTTCCTTCAGGGTTTTGTATCCCTCCATATCTATCGCGGAGAAATGCGCAAAGACATCATCACCCCCACTGCTGGGTGAGATGAACCCGTAACCTTTGCTGGCGTTGAACCATTTCACAATGCCTGTGGCCATATTCCCATCCCCCTGATGACTTGCGGAGCCGGACTCCACGTGATTCCCTTGTGAGCGAATGCCCTGTTTCCCGGCACAATCAGGGCGTGCATCACTGTTTTATATTCCGGCTTTTTCAGGGGCTGTCAAGGCTGTGATGGTCTGCCACGATAACCGGAAAAGCCCCTGTAGATGTGCGTGGAATGCCGTCTGGATGTAAAAAAACCACGCTTTGCTTGAATTTTTGACGGCGGGTCGCAAAATGTAGCGAACTTGCTTCATTCGACTAGTCTTTAAAGGGTGTAGAGGGCGTATGACCGATAAGCTTCCACAGGGCAGCGACGGGTTGGTGGTTCAGGAGGCCCGACCGCAGCTGAAGAAGCCGCAGCTGTACAAGGTGTTGCTGCTGAATGACGACTATACGCCTATGGAATTTGTCGTGCGGGTGCTGGAGCGATTCTTTCACAAGAACCGGGAAGAGGCGACTCGCATCATGCTGCATGTCCACACCAAGGGCATGGCGGTCTGCGGAGTGTTTACGCACGAAGTGGCCGAGACCAAGGTGCGTCAGGTGATGTTGTTCTCGCAGGAGAATCAGCATCCACTGCAATGCACGCTGGAGCCTGAGTAGTCGGCATGCGGTTTGCAGGGAGTCACACAAGTGTATCCGGATCGGGTCCGGGGAGGTTGTCACCATGTTGTCCCAGGAACTTGAATATTCACTGAACGCCGCCTTCCAGGCGGCGCGTGAAAAGCGCCACGAGTACATTACCGTGGAGCATCTGCTGTTTGCCTTACTCGACAATCCCAGCGCAGTGCGGGTATTGCGCGCCTGTGGCGGTAATGTGGATGAGTTGCGCCGTCACCTGACAACCTTTCTGCGTGACAATGTGCCCATGTTGCCATCCGAAAGCGAAATTGATACCCAGCCGACTCTCGGTTTCCAGCGCGTGATCCAGCGCGCGGTGCTGCATGTACAGGGCGTGGGCAAGAAAGAGGTGAACGGCGCCAATGTGCTGGTTGCCATCTTCGGCGAGAAGGATTCCCATGCCGTGTATTTTCTGCACAAGCAGAACATCAGCCGTTTTGATGTAGTGAATTACATTTCACACGGCATCTCCAAGGTGCCGGGTGAGGGTGAGCCGTCGCTGCCGGCCCCCGAAGAGCAGGAAGAAGCCGGTGCGCAACAGGAAAAAAGCCCGCTGGATGTCTTCACGGTCAATCTTAACGAACGTGCCCGTCAGGGCAAGATCGATCCATTAATCGGTCGAGACCAGGAAGTGGAGCGCACCGTTCAGATATTGTGCCGCCGCCGCAAGAACAACCCTTTGTTTGTGGGCGAGGCCGGAGTTGGCAAAACCGCGATCGCCGAAGGCTTGGCCAAGAAGATTGTCGAAGGTCAGGTGCCGGATATTCTCAAGAAAGCCACAATCTATGCACTCGACATGGGTGCCTTGCTGGCTGGGACGAAGTACCGTGGCGATTTCGAGAAGCGACTCAAGGCTGTGCTTCACCAGATGCGCAAGCAGGATCATGCCATTCTGTTCATCGATGAGATTCACACCATTATTGGTGCCGGAGCCGCCTCGGGTGGCGCCATGGACGCCTCCAACCTGCTGAAGCCGGCGCTGGCCTCCGGTGAATTGAAATGCATCGGTTCGACGACCTACCAGGAATACCGCGGGATCTTTGAAAAGGACCGTGCCCTGTCGCGCCGTTTCCAGAAGATCGACGTGGTCGAACCATCCGTGAGCGATACCATCCAGATATTGCAGGGGCTGCGGTCACGTTTCGAGCAACACCACGGGGTCCGCTACACCAACCAGGCATTGCGTGCTGCCGCTGAGCTGTCGGCACGGTACATTACCGACCGTCATCTGCCGGACAAGGCCATCGATGTCATTGACGAGGCCGGAGCCAGCCTGCACCTGCTGCCGCCCTCGCGCCGCAAGAAAACCATCGGTGTGACGGATGTCGAGAATATCGTCGCCAAAATCGCACGCATTCCGCCCAAGAGCGTCTCGTCATCCGACAAGGAAGCGCTGAAGAACCTGGAGCGTGACCTCAAGATGGTGGTGTTCGGGCAGGACGCCGCGATCGAGGCATTGGCGACCTCGATCAAGATGGCCCGTTCCGGTCTCGGGCATCCGGAAAAGCCGATCGGTTCCTATCTGTTCTCCGGTCCCACCGGCGTCGGCAAAACCGAGGTCACCCGCCAGCTGGCCAAGATCCTTGGGCTTGAGCTGATCCGCTTCGATATGTCGGAATACATGGAACGTCATACCGTGTCGCGCCTGATTGGCGCACCGCCCGGTTATGTCGGTTTCGACCAGGGCGGGCTGCTGACGGATGCCATCACCAAGCACCCGCACGCGGTGCTGTTGCTGGACGAGATCGAAAAGGCGCATCCGGATGTCTACAACCTGCTGTTGCAGGTGATGGATCATGGCACGCTGACCGACAACAATGGCCGGAAAGCCGACTTTCGTAATGTCATCATCGTGATGACAACCAACGCCGGTGCCGAGCAGCTTGGACGTTCTTCCATCGGTTTCACGAAACAGGACCATACCGGCGACGAAATGGCAGTGTTGCAACGGGTGTTCAGCCCGGAATTCCGCAATCGTCTGGACGCCATGATCCAGTTCCGGCCACTGACCCCGGAAACCATCATCAATGTGGTCGACAAGTTCGTGACCGAATTGCAGGCACAACTGGAAGACAAGCATGTTGAAATCGATCTGGACGAGTCCGCACGTCACTGGCTTGCCCAGCATGGTTACGATCCGGCCATGGGTGCCCGCCCGATGGCCCGGTTGATCCGCGAAAAGATCAAGAAGGCCCTGGCCGACGAAATTCTGTTCGGGCGGCTTTCTCATGGCGGCCACGTCGTGGTGAGCGAGAGGGGCGACGACCTGGTCTTCAGCTTCGAGGCTCGAGAAGCGGCGACCGGTATCGTCGAGCACTAAGCGAATAGTCCTTCGACTGGCGAGTCTGGCCGTTGTGACCGACCGTACTCTGCCTTCCGTCTCTATTTCCCTGGCGGGTCATCAACCGCTGCACGAGCGCGTACCGGCGCGGGATGAGCTGGGACAACTGTTGAGTGATTTCATGGTATTGCTGCCGGGGCTGCGCGAGCGCACACGCCTGGAGATTAATGAGCGCCTGGACTACCTGCAAATGATCTTTGCGAATTTTCGCGAGGTCGTCTTCGTTGACCTGAATGTCCCGCTCAATCTGTTGTGGATATCGGTGCGACCGCGACCCGGCGTGATCCTGGAGCTGTTCGGAGCGGTGAAAAGCGGTATACCTGAAGCGAAGTTAGTTGGCCATCATCACGAATGACCGGTACACGCCTCATTGGCGTGGCCATCACTGCTTTTAGAGGCGTACGTAGGTCCAGCCCTGACGCAGACGCAGCAGGATCTGATCGAGTGCCGAGGATGTGACGTTCACCTGTGGCAGGAGCTTGATGTCGATTCCTTGTTCTTGCTTCATTCTGGCCAGTGTTCGCCCACAGGCAAGGAAGGCAATATTGGGATAGCTGTTGTGCAGGTGAGCAATCTGTTCGCGTACCGAAGAGGTATCTGAACGCAGCGCATTCAGGCCGTCGGCATTAGCCACGATCTCGACGCGTAACGATTTTCCGCCATCATGATGCTGGCGAAGCAGATGCTCAACATGTTCCAGTGTCGAGCGCACGGATCGCGGGTTCGCGCTGGTGACATGAAAAATTGCACGTCGTTCGGAAACCGGTGCCGTCACTTCCAGGTCTGCCGGCCGGATCACCTGCGCCTGCGATGGCAGGGAAGCCAGCAGGTCATCCGAAGACACCGCCGGCCGTTGCCAGTGGGCAATGACGATACCCACACTGATTACCAGCGATGCGGCCAGCCCGTAGCCGATCCAGCGCCAGCGGGATGGGCCATGGGTAACCGGAAGCGGAATCTCCGTTTCGCTCATTAGCGCGGTGCGAGCCAGTGCGCGGACTTGTTCCAGTTCATAGAGATGACGCTGGAGACGGGTATTGACCGTTAGTTGCTGTTTAAGACGATCAGCAGCATCAGTATCCAGTTCGCCGTCAAGGTAAGCGTTGAGTGATTCGGAAATGGCCTGATTTTCGTCTTTCATGCGTGCGCGACACTGATGGGAACGATGTTGCCCCGCGGTTGTTCGGTCAGCGGCAACAATTGATCACGCAGAGATTCACGTGCGCGGCTGATGCGGCTGGTTACGGTGCCGGTCGGAATTTCCAGAATCATGGCCACTTCCGCATAGGAAAATCCAGCCAGGTCGACCAGCGAGAGCACTTCGCGTTGCCCAAGGGGAAGGCGTGCAATGGCCGCGCGAACCCTTTGGACGATGTCCATCCTTTCCTGCGGTTGCTCTGTAGCGAACTCATCGGTGTTGGATAGTGTCTCGATATCTTCACATGGACGCTCGCGGCGGAGATGATCCATCCAGCAGTTGTGAAGTATATGAAAAAGCCAGGCGTCGAAGGACTGGAGTTCGCGTAATTGCCTGAAATGACGGAGTGCTTTTTCGAATGTTTCCTGTACCAGGTCATCGGCCAGCGAACGGTTGCGGCTCCAGGACAGCGCGATTCGGCGTAGACGATCCCGTCGCTGCTCCAAATGACTCCCTAGCTCACGCCGTTGGCAGAGGCGTTCGATCGGATTCATGAATATTCCTGTGGTGAACGGGGGAGCCGTATTCTCGGCTCTCTCCTGGCTGGCGCGTCCCTGGATCACGACAATGCACCTTCCGTCCACCAACGTCACTCTCACAGCTCAGACGAATGGATCGTTTTGGGGTGCTGGTGCGTCATCACTATAACGCGGTACAACCGGTTTGTGCCACGGATGTCTGACTGGAGGGTCGTCTGCCTGCAGACGACCTCTGGAATGATTATAAATACTTCAACACTAGGGGAGGATTTGCTTTATGTTCAGACGTTTGGGAGCGTTGGTGATCGTGGGGGCGTTGAGCCTGGGAATGGCCATGCCGACTTTCGGGGCGGACCAGGAGAAAAAGTTTGTCCTGCAAATCAGTGATGGCGGGGCCGATAAGCAGACCTTGGTGCTGAATGTGGCGAACAACCTGCAGTCGCACTATGGCGTCGACAAGGTGAAAGTCGAGATCGTGGCGTTCGGGCCCGGCCTGCGGCTGCTGTTCAAGGACAACACGAATACAAATCGGATTGCGTCGCTGTCCCAGACCGGGGTGCAGTTCTCGGCCTGCCAGAACACGCTCAAGGGAATGACCAAGCAGCTCGGACGTGCACCCGAACTCAACAAGGTGTCGGTTCCTGTTGTTGCCGGGGTTGCGCGCATTGCAGAGCTCAGTGATCAGGGTTACCTGCTGATTCGCCCGTAATCTTGCTGAATCAACACCATCAGAAAAAAACAAGCGAGGAGATGAGTAAATGAAAGTCATGAAACACACTGCGTTGGCCTTGGTCTGCGCGGCGGCGTTCGGCGCGGCCACGAATACCGCCCAGGCTGCCAACTGGCTGATGCTGCAGGGCACCGAGCCGGCCGGAACTGCTAAACCCGTAAACGTCTGGGGATTCGTGCAGCTCGACTACCAGGTGGACACCAGCGATCCGAATGCGGCTGGCGGCTACGTTCCGCCCAAGCTGCTCGGTCCAGATCTAAATTCACAGCATGCCTTCAATGTCAGCCGGGCACGTATTGGTGCGCGCGGCATCGCGATGCCGCTCGATGACAAGATCAATTACTTTTTCCTGATTGAAGGCGGCAACAACGCCGTCACCTACACCAATAAGTCGGTAGTCATGACTGATGCCAGCATCACCTTGAATCATGTTCCCGGCGCACGTCTCCGTGCCGGCCTGTTCAAGTACCCGGGTGCCGAAGAAGGTCTGCAGGCGATTCACACCATGGACTACATCAACTTTACGGAAGTGAGCAATCAGCTGTTGCTCGAACGCTTTCCGAACAAGGTCCATACTTTAAACGTTGCTCCATGCGATCCGACCATTACTTCAAACTGTAACCTGAACGCCTTCGATCGTCCGGTGGGCGCGTTCCGCGACGTCGGTGTGCAGCTGTTCGATGCCTTTACCTTTGGAAATTTCGAGCTCAGCTATGCGGCGATGCTTGGCAACGGCAATGGCCTTGAGTTCAGCGACAACAACAATGAAAAGGACGTTTATTACTATCTGGCGACTGAATGGCTGACGGGTGGCGGCCAGGGGCCGTTCCGCGAGGGCCTGAAGTTCTTCGCCTGGGGACAGAACGGCAAACGCCAGTTTGATGGCAACAATGACGGCCGTTATGAGCTGTACGACCGTGATCGTTACGGGGTTGGTGTCAAATTCCTGAAAAAGCCCTGGCGCTTCACCGCCGAGTACATGACGGGCAAGGGCATGATCTGGAATGGTCCGGACAAGCCGAGTTGGGCGCTGACCGCCTCACAAACCAACCCGAATGGCGATGACAACGGCCTGAAGGCCGAGGCATACGGCTATTATGTCGAGGGTGGCATCTATATTCCCGGCACCAACTTCCAGATCGATCTGCGCTACGACTACTACGATCGTCTCGATGGTCGTACCGTTCAGCTTGACTGGAAGACATGGACGCTCGGGCTTCAATATCACTTCAACCCGAAGGTGCGCGTAGCGTTCAACTACTCCATTCGTGATATCAATGCACCGAACTTCGGACCCGCCGGCACACCTCCGGCCGCCAATCCGAACAACAATCTGGATGGCATCAATGACCGCTATGGCGTGCAGCTGACGGCAGTATTCTGAAATCGTAATCGCAGCATCATGGCCCCGTGCGTAGAGCATGGGGCCATTTTTTTTGCGCAATTCAATCCTAAAGGCTATCTGGCGGAGTAGTCCGGCAACCCGGCTCTCTCAGCAGTTTAACGGGCGCGGAAGGTGATACGGCCCTTGGTGAGGTCGTAAGGGGTGATCTGAACGGTGACACGGTCGCCGGTGAGGATGCGGATGTAGTTCTTGCGCATCTTGCCGGAAATGTGGGCGGTGATTATGTGCCCGTTGTCGAGTTTGACCCGGAACAGGGTATTCGGGAGGGTCTCGACGATGGTTCCCTCCATTTCAATGCCTTCTTCTTTCGCCACGCCTTGCCTCAAGTTGACTAAAGGGTGCCGGATGTCTGCCGGCGCCAGATCGCTGGCGGCGTATGATGCCGTAGCCGTGGGCGTGCGTAAAGCGGAAATATCAGGAATATGCCCTGAAACAGGGCGCTGGCCCCCGAAACAGGGCACGGGTGAGCAATGCGGAAGCGGAGTTAGCCGACGGCGCGCTGTGCCTGTGGCATCCAGCCGACGTGGGGGTGGACGCTGTCCTCGCTCAGCATGATCTCCATGCCCAGCAAACGACTGATCTCGGGATATTCATGCAACTCCGCGAGATTCTCCTGAAGCAGGCGAAAATGCCCGGAATTCATGATCACCACGTTGGGCCGATAGCCGTGCTCTTCTCGAAAGGACCGCATCAAACGGTAGAGGAAGCTCAGCATGGTTGCCTCCGGCTTTGGTTGTTATCAGTTTAGACCAGGGCGTGACGACAAGTTTCACGCCATCCCGCCTTTGTCTAAGCAAGGATAATGCCAGCACTGTCAGCCTGCGGAATATGACGTAGCTCAATAAATATCAGCGTGGCATCCGTAGCCAATAGCCGTAACGGAAGGCTTCCAACGGTTGATAGTTGAATTTATAGGACATTTTCGGGGATTCGGCGATCCAGTAGCCGAGATAGAGATAGTCGAGACCGCGGCGCCGGACTTCGTCGATCTGCCAGAGCACGGCGTACACGCCGAGACTTCGGCGCGGGACATTAGGGTCGAAGAAGGTATACACCGCCGACAGCCCATCGGGCAGGATATCGGCGATGGCCACACCCAGCAGCTGGTTCTCGCAGCGCAGTTCACAGAAGAGCGTCTCCACCTGGCGGCTGGCGAGAAAGCCCAGATACTTCTGCGGATCGGCATCATTCATGCCCGAATCCGGATGGCGGGCAGCCTGATAGCGACGATACAGATCAAAATGGGACTGCTCGAACTGTGCCGGTTTTTCGATCACTTCGATGTCCCGGTTGCGTAGCCACGCGCGACGCTGCTGTCGTGATGGTGCAAATTCGTGTACCGGTACCCGTACCGGCACGCAGGCGTTACAGCCGGTGCAATGCGGGCGGTAGACCAGATCGCCGCTGCGGCGGAATCCGTGCCGCACGTAGTGGCCGTATTCACCCGGATTCAGCACGCGCTGTGGATCGATAAACAGGATCGTGCTTTGCCGTCCCTCCAGATAGCTGCACGGGTGGGGCATGGAAAGATACAGGTCCGGCTTGTTCTGACGGACAGTCACGTGTGCGGCTCCCGGTCGATCAAGGTCTGGGTTTCCATCTTCACTTGCCAGCGGCCCGGGTGACCAGGGCGGGTGAGGGCCTGGGACAGCTCCATCAAGAACTGATGACGCGGGATATTCACGGCGCCCAGGCTTGTGAGATGCGCCGAGGGCACCTGGCAGTCGATCAGGGCAAAATCCCAGGCGCGTAAGCGGTTGACCATAGCCACCAGCGCCACCTTCGAAGCGTCTGATTCCCGTGAAAACATCGACTCTCCAAAGAATATGCCACCGATCGCGATTCCGTACAGACCGCCGGTCAGCTGTGCGCCACGCCAGGTCTCGATCGAGTGGGCATAACCGAGCTCATGCAGGCGGCAATAGGCCGTGACCATCTCATCGGATATCCAGGTGCCGCCTCCGGGGTATTGCTCACGCGGTGCGGAACAGGCCAGCATCACGTCGCGGAACACAGTATCAAAACGTACCTCGAAATGCCCACGTCGGAGTGTCTGGCGCAGGCTGCGGGATACTTTCAGTTGGTCGGGATAGAGCACCGCGCGCGGATCCGGCGACCACCACAAAATCGGCTGTCCGGTGCTGTACCAGGGAAATATCCCCTGTCGATAGGCAGCCAGCAGCCGATCGCTCGACAGGTCGCCGCCCACGGCCAGCAACCCCTCAGGGGTAGCGCTTTCCGCTGGTGGAAAATAGCGGGGCGGACTGTTCGGGCGCAAGATGATCATGGAGTTTGACCGTCTACAACTATTCGCCGGAAAGGCACATGCTCGTTGAGCTCGTCGACATAGTGTTCCATGCCGTACCGCTCGCGTTTGAGAAAATTCGCCACGGCGCTGGAAAACTGCGGGTGTCGCAGCCAGTGCAGCGAGTGCGTGGTGACGGGTTGAAAGCCGCGCGCCAGCTTGTGCTCGCCGCCGGCGCCACCTTCAAATCGCTGCAGACCGTTGGCGATGCAGTATTCGATCGGGGTGTGGTAACAGGTTTCAAAGTGCAGGCTGTGGATCCCCGGGGTCCCTCCCCAGTAGCGGCCGTACAGTGCATCGGGACCGCGCAAGTTGATGGCGCTGCCCACGATTTCGCTACCGCGTTTCGCTACCACCAGAACGATCGCTTCCGGCAACAGTGTGCCCAGCAAGTGAAAGAAGCTGCGAGTCAGGTGGATCATGCCGCCATGGCGCAGAATATTGCCGGTGTAGAATTCGTAGAATGCATCCCAGAGCTCAGTAGTCACCTGTGATCCGGTCAGCACCTTGGTTGATATACCGGCGTCCACCACATGACGTCGCTCGCGTTTGAGTTTCTTGCGCTTGTCGGCACTGAATCCGGCCAGGAACTCATCGAAACTTTTATAATTCCGGTTTTGCCAGTGAAACTGCACGCCGGTTCGATGCAGGTAACCCATCGACTCGAGTGTGCTCCGGTCACTTTCATCGGGAAACAGCCAATGCAGGGAAGAGACGCGGGTATCATCCGCAAGTGCCCGCGCGGCAGCCACCAGTTGTGCGGACACCGTGGCTCGTTCTGCCTCCGGAGCAATCAGCAGCCGTGGTCCGGTGACCGGTGAAAAGGGAATGGCGGCGATCAGTTTCGGGTAGTACGCCAGTCCCGCCCGTTGATAGGCCTGAGCCCAGGCGAAGTCGTACACCAGTTCGCCAAAGGAATGACTTTTCAGCCACAGGGGTACGCCGCCGACCGCGCGGCCCGCGGCATCGCTCACCAGGATCGGGCACGGTTGCCAGCCGGTCGCTGCACAGGCACTGCCGCTGGTTTCCAGCGCCAGCAGGTATTCATGCCGCAGAAACGGACTTTCGGCACCGGCCAACCGGTTCCAGATTCCGGCATCGATTTGCGTGTAACTTGTATAGCGCTCTGTCTGCATCAGGACCATTTTGCCTAAAATGGCGACTTCCTCCACAATACCCCGGAAAATCAAAGGATTTCCGGTAAATGAACCTCCACGAATTTCAGGCCAAGCAGCTGTTTTCCGAGTATGGGATCCCGGTGCTGCCGGGCAGGCCTGTGCGGAGCGTGGCCGAGGCAAGCGCCGCGAGTGAAGCGCTCGGTGGCGATTCCTGGGTCGTGAAGGCCCAGGTGCATGCCGGCGGGCGCGGCAAGGCCGGTGGCGTGAAGATCGTTAAAAGCCGCGCGGAGCTCGAAGCCGCCAGTAAAGCGCTGCTGGGTTCGACGCTGGTTACGCACCAGACCGGCCCCGCTGGCCAGCCGGTTCACCAGTTGCTGATCGAGACTCCATGCCGGGTGGCGCGCGAGCTGTACCTCGCCTGCCTAGTGGACCGCAGCCGCGAGCGCGTGGTGGTCATGGCCTCGACCGAGGGCGGCATGGACATCGAAGCCGTCGCCGCCGGGACACCGGAAAAGATTCTCAAGCAGTTCGTTGATCCGGTTGCCGGCCTGCAGGGTTATCAATGCCGCGAGCTGGCGTTTTCCCTTGGACTCGTGGACAAGCAGGTGGCGGCCTTTGGGCAGATCCTGCTTGGTCTCTACAAACTGTTCATGGAGCGCGATCTGAGTCTGGTCGAGATCAATCCGCTGGTGGTTACCGAACAGGGCGGGCTGCTGGCGCTCGATGGCAAGGTCAATGTCGACGACAACGCGCTCTACCGGCAGAAAGCGGTGGCGGCGTTGCGCGATTCCACGCAGGAAGACGCCAAGGAAACCCGAGCACGCGAGCACGACCTCAATTACATCGCGCTCGACGGCAGCATCGGCTGCATGGTGAATGGCGCAGGTCTGGCGATGGCCACGATGGATTTGATCAAGCTGCATGGCGGCATGCCGGCCAATTTTCTCGACGTCGGCGGCGGCACCACGAAGGAGCGTGTGGCTGAAGCCTTCAAGTTGATTTTGTCCGACCCGAACGTGAAGGCGATTCTGGTCAACATTTTTGGCGGTATCGTACGCTGCGACCTGATAGCCGAAGGCATCATCAGTGCCGTGAGGGAGGTCGGCATCAAGATTCCGGTAGTGGTGCGGCTGGAAGGTACCAATGTCGAACAGGGCCGCACTTTATTGAAGGAAAGCGGGCTGGCAATCACTGCCGCGGAGAGCCTGACTGAGGCCGCCAAGCAGGCTGTGGCGGCAGTGAACTAATTCAAGAGATATTGAATGAGCATTCTGGTTAACAAGAACACCAAGGTCATCTGCCAGGGCTTTACCGGCAAGCAAGGTACGTTCCATTCCGAGCAGGCTATTGCCTACGGTACCAAGGTGGTCGGTGGTGTCACGCCCGGCAAGGGTGGGCAGAAGCACCTGAACCTGCCGGTGTTCAACACCGTGCGCGAGGCGGTCGAGCAGGCCGGCGCCGAAGCCACCATGATCTACGTGCCAGCGGCTTTTGCGGCCGACTCTATTCTTGAGGCCGCTGATGCCGGCATCAAGGTAATCGCCTGCATCACCGAGGGTATCCCGGTGCTCGACATGCTCAAGGTCAAGGCCGCGCTCAAAAACTATCCAGACACCGTGCTGGTCGGCCCGAATTGCCCGGGCCTCATCACGCCCGGCGAGTGCAAGATCGGCATTATGCCGGGCGCGATCCACAAGCCGGGGGTAGTCGGCATCGTGTCACGCTCCGGGACTCTGACCTACGAAGCCGTGCATCAGACCACTCTGGCCGGACTTGGGCAGAGCACCTGTGTGGGAATTGGTGGAGATCCAATACACGGCATGGGGTTCATCGATTGCCTGCAGCGCTTTCAGGCCGATCCCCGGACAGAAGGCATGATCATGGTCGGCGAGATTGGCGGGTCGGAAGAAGAGCAGGCCGCCGATTATATCCGACAGCATGTTACCAAGCCGGTGGTCGCCTACATCGCTGGCGTCACCGCGCCGCCAGGTCGGCGCATGGGCCATGCCGGGGCGGTTATTTCGGGTGGCAAAGGCACGGCCGAGGAAAAGTTCAGGGCGCTGGAGCAGGCGGGCGTGCACACCGTGCGTTCACCGACCGAAATGGGCACGCGCTTGCGTGCCGTGCTGAAATCGTGACCCACATGCTGCGTCTGGCGATTGCCCAAGCCAATTTGCGGGTGGGCGATGTCGCCGGCAATACCGATCGTGTGATGGCGCTGGCCGCGGAGGCCCGCGATTCGCTAAAGGCGCAGGCCATCATCTTTCCGGAACTGGCGCTGACCAGCTATCCGCCGGAAGACCTGCTACTGCGCCCGGCACTGATCGAGCAGGTCGAGGAGGGGCTGCGCCGGATTGCACACTCGGTGCGCGGGATCGATGTCATTGTCGGACATCCATTGCACGAGCATGGGCAGTTGTTTAACGCCGCCTCGGTAGTGCACGACGGACGCATCATTGCCACGTACCGCAAGCAATTGCTGCCCAACTACAGCGTGTTTGACGAGAAGCGCTATTTTGCGCCCGGATTCGAACCGTGTGTCGTTGATCTGGGTGGAGTCCCGGTGGCGCTGACGATCTGCGAGGATGTCTGGCAACCGGAACCAACTCAGCGCGCCGCCGTAGCCGGTGCCAGGTTGCTGATCACGCTCAATGCCTCGCCTTATCATATGGACAAGGGTCGTGAGCGCGAAGAACTGCTTCAGGTCCGAGTGCGTGAAACCGGTCTGCCCGTGGTGTATGTGAACCTGGTGGGCGGACAGGATGAGCTGGTGTTTGACGGCGCTTCATTCGTGATGGATGCACGCGGGCGAGTGACCCAACGATGCCCGGCCTTCAAGGAGAGTCTGGCGGTAGCGGATTTTGATATAGAAGGCGGGCAGTTGATGCCGCGCCCGCAATCATTATTACCACCCCCGACGATTGAGAACGAAGTTTATCAGGCGCTGGTTCTCGGTGTGCATGACTATGTGAACAAAAACGGTTTCCCTGGCGTCGCCATCGGCCTGTCCGGCGGGGTTGATTCAGCGTTGGCGCTGTGCATCGCCGCCGATGCACTCGGTGCCGACCGGATCGAGGCGCTGATGATGCCGTCACGTTACACGTCCACCATGAGCCTGGAAGACGCGGCGGCCCAGGCCCAGGCTCTGGGGGTCGTCTATCGCGTCATTTCCATCGAGCCGATGTTTGAGGCCTTCATGGCCCAGCTCAAGGATGAATTCCGGGGCCGTGCGCGCGATGTGACCGAAGAGAACATCCAGGCACGGGTGCGCGGCACGTTGCTGATGGCTGTTTCCAACAAAACCGGCAAGATGGTTCTGACCACGGGCAACAAGAGCGAGATGGCAGTTGGTTATGCAACCCTGTACGGAGATATGGCGGGTGGCTACGGGGCGATCAAGGATGTATTCAAAACCATGGTCTATCGGCTGGCGGCGTATCGCAACACGCTGGGGGCGGTAATACCCGAGCGGGTCCTTACGCGCCCGCCATCGGCGGAGCTGGCCCCCGATCAGAAAGACACTGACTCGCTGCCACCCTACGACGTCCTCGATGCCATTCTGGAGCGCTACGTGGAGCGGGACGAGTCCCCCGAAGCCATAGTGGCCGCCGGATTCGATCCGACCACCGTGCAGCGGGTGGCACGGATGGTGGACCGTAACGAATACAAACGTCGCCAGGCCGCCCCCGGTGTGCGCATCACCCGCCGGGCCTTTGGCCGCGACCGCCGCTATCCCATAACGTCCGGTTACCGGGAACGCTAGCGGCTTGCAAATCGGCAGCCGGACGGATAACTTGTTGGAAAACCAACCAAAGATCGCCCATGAAGAAGATCGAAGCCATCATCAAGCCTTTCAAACTCGACGACGTGCGCGAGGCGTTGAACGAGATCGGGGTTACCGGCATGACCGTCACCGAGGTCAAGGGATTCGGCCGCCAGAAAGGCCATACGGAACTCTACCGCGGTGCTGAATACGTTGTGGATTTCCTGCCGAAGGCAAAGCTCGAGCTGATCGTAAAGGAAGATCAGCTGGATCGCTGCATTGAAGCGATCAGCAAGGCAGCCCGGACCGGCAAGATCGGAGACGGCAAGATCTTTGTTTATCCAGTCGAACAGGTGATCCGCATCCGCACCGGTGAATCCGGACCGGACGCCATCTGAGCAGGGTCGAGCGATCCACCACCGAAGGCGGTCAGCGTTTGTCGAGTTTCGCTAGGTAGGGGCTGTTCGGAAAATTCTTTTCCAGCACCCGACGGGTGTCATTCAGCAGTTCATCCATGCCCAGAGCGCGGTACGAAAGGGCCTGAAGTCCCAAGGCTTCTTCCACGGCCGGAGTGCGCTGGTAATTTTCAATCACCAGCTTGGTTCGATTCACGACGGCCACGTAGGCACCGCGCGTGTAGTAATGCCGGGCAGCGTGAATCTCGCTCATGGCCATGGAGTTGACCAGCGACAGCAGCCGTTTGCGACTGTCTTCGGCGTACTTGCTGTTCGGGAACCGGGTCGCCACTTCCTTGAAGGCGTCATAGGCATCACGCAATGAGCGGGGGTCACGCTTGGAGACGTCGCCGACACCGAAAACTTTTTCCAGTGAACTGCGTTCCTCGTCGAAGCTGGCCAATCCTTTCAGGTAGAACGCGTAATCGACGTGCGGGTGTGTGGGGTGAGTGCGGATGAAGCGGTTGGCGGCGGCAATGGCCGACACCATCTCATCGCTCTTGTAGTAGGCGTAGGCCGTCTCGAGCATGGCCTGCTCGGCATACGGCCCATAGGGATAGCGGGCCTCGAGCTTTTCGAAGTACTTGACGGCCTCGGTGTATTCCTTGTTTGCCAGTGCTGTCTTGCCTTCGGTATAAAGTCGCTGAGCCGACCAGCCTTTGGTCGGATCGATATCATCGGTAGCACAACCAGCCAGTGTCACGGCCAGCAGGGTCAGGGCAAGAACGGCTTTTAGACGCATGGTAATTTGAGCAGACGTGACAATACAGGCGCCAAGGATAACCCGAACCGTGCTGCAAGCGGTAGCGACCGTATTTACTTATTGAAGCCATGACCGAAACACGACACACACTATCCATGCCGGAAGAGCTGATTGGCCAGCGCCTGGACCAGGCGCTGGCACGGCTGCTGCCAGCGTATTCCCGGGCGCGGCTTCAGCAATGGATCCAGGAGGGTCGCGTGACCGTCAATAACCAAACGACCCGGGCCAAGGACCGGGTGCGTGGTGGCGAGCAAATTGAGGTCCTGGTACCGGATGTGCCGGCGGGGGACTGGCAGGCGGAGGACATCCCGCTGGTGATCGTTTATGAGGACGATGACCTGCTGGTCATCGACAAGCCCGCCGGGCTGGTGGTGCACCCCGGCGCCGGCAATCCGGAAGGCACACTGCTCAATGCCTTGTTGTACCATGTGCCCGCCCTGCGGCGCTTGCCGCGTGCCGGTATCGTTCATCGGCTCGACAAGGAAACGTCAGGCTTGCTGGTGGTGGCGAAGACCGAGATGGCCCGGCTTGATTTGATCGAGCAGCTCAAGGAACGCAGTTTGTCGCGCGAATACATGGCCCTGGTGCAGGGGATTGTCATCGCCGGCGGCACGGTCGATGCGCCGATCGGGCGCCACGCTCTGACACGTACGCGCATGGCTGTCTCCGGCCGCGGTCGTCCGGCTGTCAGCCATTATCGGGTCGAGCGCAAATTCCGCGCCCACACGTTATTGCGTGTGAAACTGGAATCAGGCCGCACCCATCAGATCCGCGTGCACATGGCGCATCTCAAACATCCGCTGGTGGGCGACCCGGTGTATGGTGGGCGTGCCTTGTTGCCTAAAGGGGCGGCACCCGACTTGATCGAGGCGCTGCATGGTTTTAAGCGACAGGCGNNCTCCGCCGCAGGATTTGCGCGACTTGCTCGAAGTACTCGAACGCGACTTGCGATCTGCACCATGAATAGGCAAAGGTCATGGATCGTTCCCGACTGGCCGGCGCCGTCCGCAGTGCACGCAGCCGTGACAACGCGAATCGGTGGAGTCAGTTTGGAGCCCTATGCGACGTTCAATCTTGCCGCGCATGTTGGCGATAACCCATCCTCCGTGTCTGCAAACCGGGCCCGGTTGCGGGACACTTTGCAACTCCCGTCTGAACCGGTGTGGCTCAGACAGGTGCATGGCGTCAAGGTGATTGACGCCGGCCAGGCCGGCGTGGATCCGGAAGCGGATGGTGCCTATACCATGCATTCTGGCATTGTGTGCACCGTGTTGACCGCCGACTGCCTGCCGGTATTGCTGTGTGATCGTTCCGGGACGCGCGTCGCGGCACTGCACGCCGGTTGGCGCGGATTGGTCAACGGGGTGATCGAGGCGGGCGTAAAGGCGCTTGGCCTTGACGGTCATGAATTGATGGCCTGGCTGGGTCCGGCCATCGGTCCCACGGCGTTTGAGGTGGGGGCAGAAGTGCGCCAGGCGTTCACCTCGCATGATCCGCAGGCCGAGACGGCATTCCTGCCGCTGACGGGCGGAAAATACCTGGCCAACATTTACCAGCTCGCGCGCCAGCGCCTGACAACGATAGGCATTCATCAGATATTCGGCGGCGATTTCTGCACCGTCCGCGATACTGGGCGTTTTTATTCCTTTCGGCGGGATGGCGCCACCGGACGCATGGCCTCGCTCATCTGGCTATCCAGCCGCTGACGCATTTTTCCGGCCCTGCGGTTATCATGAGCGCCCCGAATCCTGGCGACCCTGACTCTCCATGACGCTTATTGGCTGGATCATTGCCTTCTCGCTGGTGGGTGGCGTACTGAGCGTCCTGGCCGCAGCCAGTTTTTTATTGATTCCGGAATCATGGCGTAGCCGGTTGTTGCCGGCGATGGTGAGTTTTGCGATCGGTGCGCTGCTTGGCGCTGCGTTCCTGGCCGTGTTGCCGCATGCGCTTGAATCACCGGGGCTACGTGACATGCACGCCATTACCGGAACCGTGTTGGGCGGCTTGCTCGGGTTTTTCCTCCTGGAGAAACTGGTGTTGTGGCGGCATTGCCATGCCGATGAATGTGAAACCCACGCTCCTGATCGGCGGCACAGCCACACGTCGGCTGCCGGTTACCTGATTGTGATCGGCGATGGCGTGCACAACTTTGTAGACGGTGTATTGATCGCCGCCGCGTTCTATACCGACATCCATTTGGGTGTGGTTACGGCGCTGGCGGTAGCGGCGCACGAGATACCCCAGGAGGTCGGCGATTTCGCCATTCTGTTGCACAGCGGCTTTACGCGCGGCAAGGCTTTCTTCTACAACATGTTGTCGAGCCTGACCACCGTGATCGGCGGCGTACTGGCCTATTTCTTTCTCGGCCTGGCACAGTCAGCCGTGCCGTATGTGCTGGCGGTAGCAGCATCGAGCTTTATCTACATTGCCGTAGCGGACCTGATTCCGGGGCTGCACAAGCGAGTTGACCCGCGCGCCACCTTCGAGCAAGTGATGCTGATTGCCTGCGGCATTACCGTGATTGCTTTGGCACACGCCGCATTGCATTAACTCGCTCAGGGGCACGTATGGAAAAAACCGAAACAGATGACGCACAGTGGTTGATGTTGACGGTCGTTGGCAGTGACCGACCGGGCATCGTTGCACGGCTCACGGAAGCGCTTTTTCATGCCGGCTGCAATCTCGGCGAGGCCTCGATGGCGCGGCTGGGTGGAAATTTCACCATGATGCTCATGGTTGAGGGTACCGATTCTGCCGCATTGGAACGACTGCTACGACCGGTCACCGACGACTTGGGATTACGACTGCATGTGGATGTCATTCAGGGCATCCTGCATCACCATGAGGAACCGAACGTGCAGGTGACTGTGCACGGCGCGGATCGGCCGGGCATCGTTGCCCAGGTAACCGGCGCGCTGGCCAAGGCCGGGTTCAACATCCTTGACCTCAATTCCGATGTCGGTGGAACCCGTGAACGGCCTTTCTATGTCATGATCATTGACGGTTTTGTCGACGGCGGCGCGGCGGTGGCGGAGCAGGCGCTGGCGCCGTTAAGCACGAATGGCATTGAAGTGCGCATCACCACGCTCGACACCCTGATCGGTTGACCGATGGCGGTACGCCGTATCTTGCAGTACCCCGATCCGCGTCTCACGCAGATCTCAGCCCCGGTCACGGTGTTTGATGCGGCCTTGCACGCATTGCTGCAGGATCTGGAGGACACGATGCGCGCCGGGCCGGGATCGGTCGGGGTGGCAGCACCACAAATCGGCGCACTGTCGAGAGTCGTGATCGTGGACGTATCAGCAAAACCGGGTATTTCACATCACGGTTGCCTGCGGCTGGTGAACCCGGAGATTGTCCATCGCGAAGACGAGGTCAAGGGTCGTGAAGGCTGTATGTCGGTACCCGATTTCACTGGCAATGTACGGCGTGCCTCTGCCATTCGGCTGCGTGCCCAGGATGGCGAAGGGCAGTGGGGCGAATGGGACTGTACAGGCTATGAGGCGCGTGCTGTGCAGCATGAAATAGACCATATCAACGGCCTGCTGTTCCTGGATCGCGTGGTGAGCACCCGCCATGATCTGTTCAGGCGGAAAAAGTACTTGTAGACGTTTCGGGTGACAGAAGGCGGTCGCCGCGAGCTGACGTAGCTTGCCTGACTAGTGGTGCACGGGCATGTAGTCCACGGGGTTAATCCCGAAGGCGCCGGCCGGCAGCACATTGCGGATCTCAAGCGGCCGGCCAGTGGCATCCGGCGTGGTGTGCATCAGATCAACAATGCTTGCCGGCGAATAGGGCTGTTTGTCGGCAGACAGAATCAGCGCCACGCGCGGACGCAGCCGACGTTGGCGATTCGCGGTGATGACCACCCCGATGCTGCCGTTGTTCATTTCAACAACACTGCCGATTGGGAAGATGCCCATGCACTGGATGAATTGCTCGACCAGCCAGGGGTGGTAGGCGCGTTCGCGCCCTTCGTAAATGATTCTGAGCGCATCGGCTGCCGACAGGCTCAGGTGGTAGGCACGGTCGCTGGTAATGGCGTCGTAGGTGTCGACAATTCCGCTGATCAAGCCAAACTCGCCGATGGTATCGCCACTCATGCCGAAGATGTAGCCGTTGCCGGCATAGCGTTCGTGGTGTCGACCCACCACTTCCAGGGAGGCCGCTGGGATCCCGGTACTGCCTTCCAGGAGCTTGAGCCCCTCGGGGACATGCGATTTGATAATGTCGAATTCTTCCTTGGTCAGTGCCTCGGGTTTATCCAGGAGCTCATTCGGGACCTTGATCTTGCCGATGTCATGCAGGAGGGCGCCAATTCCCAGTACATTGAGTTTCTCGCGGTCGTAACCAAGATGGCGGCCGAGTGCCAGCGCCAGCACACTGACACGCAGGCTGTGCGTCGCGGTGTATTCGTGTTTTTTCTTGAGTTGAGTCAGCCAGACCAGGGCATCCGGGTTGCGGAGAATGCTTTCGGTCATCTGCCCGACGATTTTACCGGCGCGCGGAATATCCAGGTTCTTGCCAAAGCGTGCATCGTCGAGCAGCGTAAAGAGAGTCTCACGCGCACTGTTTTCGATTTCCATTGCCTGGCGAATTTCCTGCTCGACCGGAACAATGTCCGGATAATGGTGCGTGGCAGGAATGCCAGTGCGCGGGAGTGGCCGGCTGATAACCGTTTCGTGCGGACGATTGATCTGGTGGCGGGTCGGGGCCTTTTCGGACTTCGCCGCGGATTGAGCGATTGTGCTCGAGTGTCGAGCGACCTGATGTTCTTCGCCGGTCAGGATAAAAACATGCTGGCAGATGCGTTGCAGCTCGGCGAGCTGCTCATCCGTCGTAATTTCAAAGCCCTGGAACATGAATTGCGTGCCGAGCCATGGACGATCCAGCTCGGTGACGTACATTCCCTTGCGTAAATCCCTGACGTCAATCTTGGTTTTCATCTGTATTGTGTTGATTCGTTGGGACGGGCCAGTCCATATGTCCCTTATATTTATAGCTTAGTGGCTGACTGGGTCGATCTCAACCTCTGCTATTTTAATAAGAAAGTCAATATAAAACAGTAGAATACAACATTATTGTAATGTCGATTTACGTACGAGCAGTCTGAAATCGCATTGAAAGATCAATTGCCTGTAGATGTTTGGTCAGTCCGCCAATCGAGATGAAATCCACCCCGGTTTCCGCCACCGCCCGGATATTTTCGAGCGTGATGCCACCCGAGGCTTCCAGGGTGGCGCGTTGGGCAGTAAGCTGAACGGCACGACGCATCAGGTCCAGGCTGAGGTTGTCGAGCAGGATTCGGGTGGCGCCCGATTCCAGGGCCTCGCGCAGTTGATCCAGATTCTCAATTTCGATTTCAACGGGCAGCCCGGGTGGCGACAGCAGGCGCGCCCGTTCCAGTGCGGCGCGCACTGAACCCGCAGCCGCGATGTGGTTCTCCTTGATCAGGATGGCATCGTAAAGTCCCATCCGGTGATTTTGTCCACCACCGCAGCGCACGGCATATTTCTGCGCGTGACGCAGCCCCGGTATGGTTTTTCGCGTATCCAGAACTTGTGCCCGGGTTCCATGCACCGCGGTAACATAGCGAGACACGGTCGTGGCCGTGCCGGACAGGGTTTGGAGAAAATTCAGCGCCGTGCGTTCGCTGGTGAGCAAGGCACGCGCCGGACCTTCGACGCGACATAAAATCTGACCAGGGTGCACAGTGTCGCCGTCCTGCGCCATCCAGGTGATATGCACGCGCCTGTCCACTTGGCGAAATGCTTCGTCAAACCATGGAGTACCGGATAACACGGCTTCGTCTCGAACCAGCAGTTCCGCCAACGCGGGATCATCAGGCACCAGGGCCGCAGTACGGTCACCGTCACCGACGTCCTCCTGCAGTGCGCGTTGCACGTCAGTCCGAACAACCTCCTCAGGAGGCGGCAGTAGCGTTGTCATTGTTGTAATGTACCCGGAGATGCCATTTTTTCCGGTAGCGCGAGTAGAGCTATCTGGACAAACGAGTGTAGCGAAATTCGACTGGGCATGCGAAAGTAACCAAAAACACCTATTTGTCTGCATGCCTTCTACGCCACCCGTCACGCGTCGCGAGATTTTCTCCTGGGCGATGTTCGATTTCGCCAATTCCGGTTATACGACCGTGGTGCTCACGGCGATATTCAATGCCTATTTTGTCAGTGTGGTGGCTGGCAACGGCCCGGACCAGGACGGGCGTGCCACCCTGCTATGGACGTTTGCCACCAGCATTACCAATATCCTGGTGCTGATCAGTGCACCGGTCATCGGCGCCATTGCCGATCATGGCGCCAGGAAGAAGCAGTTTTTGCTGATCAGTACGCTCGGTTGTGTCCTGTTTACGGCGTTACTGGCTACGGTCGGTCCCGGCGACGTGATGCTGGGCATGCTGCTGCTGGTGTTGTCGGCGTTCATGTTTCACACCGGGGAGGATCTGATTGCCGGTTTTCTGCCGGAACTCGCCGACGAACATGATATGGGGCGCATATCCGGTTATGGCTGGTCGCTCGGATACTTCGGGGGCATGCTGGTGCTGGGTCTGTGCCTGGTGTATGTCGGGATGGCGCAGGCGCGCGGCGACAGCGCTGCCCAGTATGTTCCGGTAACGATGCTGATCACCGCCGGCGCCTTCGCGTTCGCTGCCTTGCCGACCTTCCTGTGGCTGCGCGAGCGGGCTACACCGCAACCACTATCTTCGTGGCGTGCGGCTGTGCAGATTGGGTTTCACCGGGTGCGCCAGACCTTTTTGCATGCCCGACACTATCAGGACCTGTTCCGGTTTTTGATCACGCTGTCGATCTACTACTGTGGCATCTATACAGTCATCGTGCTGGCGGCCATCTATGCCCAGCAGGTGATGGGATTCGGGATGCAGGAAACCATCCTGATGATTTTGCTGGTCAACATCACCGCGGCAGTCGGCGCCTTTGGTTTTGGGCATGTGCAAGATCGCCTGGGCTCGGTGGCGACGCTGGTGATTACATTGCTCATTTGGGTTGCAGCACTGGTGTTGGCCTATTTCAATGAGACTCGATCCGGATTCTGGCTGGTGGCCAACCTTATCGGGTTGGCGCTGGGTTCAAGCCAATCTGCCGGGCGGGCGCTCATTGGCTTGTTTTCGCCCCCGGATCGCAGTGCTGAATTTTTTGGCTTATGGGGCCTCGCCGGAAAATTGGCTTCGGTGATTGGACCGCTGAGCTATGGAATGGTGGCTTTCCTCACCCAGGGTAACCACCGTCTTGCCCTGCTGACGACCGCCGGCTTCTTTATAGCCGGACTATTGCTGCTCCTGACCGTGAATGAAAAACGCGGCCGCACCGCTGCACGCAACGTTCGAATCGACACATGAACGTTGTGTTGTGGGCTGGAGGATCGCTGGCATCGCTCGTGCTGGCGTTTGCCCTTGTTCGACAAGGGCTGCGCCGCTGCCGTGCCGCTGCCCGCGCCGACTGGGGGCACGGCTGGCTCAATACCCTTGACGGCTTGAACCGACTCTTCTGCCGACACTTTCACCGGATGCGGTCGGTATCGTTGCCATTACCCGAACATGGTCCGGCGCTGGTGGTGTCGAACCATGTCTCCGGACTGGACCCATTGCTTCTGATCGCCTCGGCCCAGCGACCCCTGCGATTCATCATTGCCAGGGAACAGTATGAGCGTTTCGGGCTGAATTGGTTGTTGCGTGCCGTCGGGTGCATCCCGGTCGATCGCGCCGCCAGTCCGCATCGGGCGCTGTCGGCCGCTCGCCAGGCCCTGCAGCGCGGTGAAATCGTCGCACTGTTTCCGCACGGACGTATCCATCTCGATCACGAGGGGCACGCGCGGCTGAAACCAGGTATCCGGCACCTGGCGGAAGTCTCCGGCGCCTCTGTGTTCCCTGTCAGGATCGACGGGATTACCGGGCAAGGCCAGACGCTGCTGGCCGTCATACGTCGCTCACGGGCGAAATTGAAGGTGTTTCCGCCACTACAGCATGACCCGGACAACCCCGAACAGTTGCTGGAGCAACTGGCGCCGCTGCTCAGCGGCAAAAGTCATACACGGGAAGCCGGGCAGTTGCCTTGAAATGGGCAGGAGTTACCCCATAAACACCGCATCTGGCCAATTTGACACCGAACCCGAGATTGACACATGCGGATGGATAAACTGACCACCAAGTTCCAGATGGCGCTCGCTGAGGCCCAGAGCCTGGCCGTGGGCCGCGACCACCAGTACATCGAGCCCGTGCATGTGCTGGCCGCACTGCTCGATCAGGATGGTGGCACGACCCGGCCACTGCTGGCTAAATGCGACGTCAACGCCAACCAGTTACGTTCGAGTATCGGGCAGAAGCTCGACCGATTGCCGTCCGTGCAAGGCAGCGGTGGAGAAGTGCATATTTCCAACGACCTCAACAAGCTGCTCAACCTCACGGATAAATATGCGCAGCAGCGTGGCGACCAGTACATCACCTCCGAGCTGTTTGTGCTGGCTGCCCTCGAAGACAAGGGTGAGCTCGGACGCCTGATGAAGGAATCAGGGGTTTCGAAGGGTGGCCTGGAAAAGGCCATCGACGCCCTACGTGGCGGGCAAAAAGTTCAGGATGCCGCGGCTGAAGATCAGCGCCAGGCCTTGCAGAAATACACCATCGACCTCACCGAGCGTGCCGAACAGGGCAAGCTCGATCCGGTGATCGGACGAGATGACGAAATCCGCCGTTGTGTACAGATTCTGCAGCGTCGCACCAAGAACAACCCGGTACTGATCGGCGAGCCGGGCGTCGGCAAGACCGCCATCGTTGAAGGACTGGCGCTGCGCATCGTCAATGGCGAAGTCCCGGAAGGCATCAAGAACAAGCGCCTGTTGTCGCTCGACATGGGCGCCTTGATTGCTGGCGCCAAGTTTCGCGGCGAGTTCGAAGAGCGGCTCAAGGCCGTCCTCAACGATCTGGCCAAGCAGGAAGGGCAGGTCATCCTGTTTATCGATGAAATCCACACCATGGTGGGTGCCGGCAAGGCCGAAGGCGCCATGGATGCCGGCAACATGCTGAAGNNGACAAGGCCATCGACCTGGTGGATGAGGCCGCCTCACGCATCCGCATGGAAATCGACTCCAAACCCGAGTCCATGGACAAGCTTGATCGGCGCCTGATCCAGCTCAAGATCGAGCGCGTCGCACTCAAAAAGGAAAGCGACGAGGCCTCGAAGAAGCGCCTGAACATCCTCGAAACCGAGATCGACAAGCTGCAGAAGGAATACTCCGATCTGGAGGAAGTATGGAAAGCGGAGAAGGCGCAGGTGCATGGCGCCCAGCACATCAAGGAGGCGCTCGATCGCGCGCGCCTTGATCTCGAAACGGCCCGCCGTGCCGGCGACCTGGCGCGCATGTCCGAACTGCAGTATGGCCGGATCCCCGAACTGGAAAAGCAGTTGGCCCAGGCCGCGGTCAGCGAGGGGCAAGAGACCAAGCTGCTGCGCACCGCTGTCACGGAAAACGAAGTTGCCGAGGTTGTGTCGCGCTGGACCGGGATACCAGTGAGCAAGATGATGGAAGGTGAGCGCGAGAAACTGCTGCGCATGGAAGAAGAGCTCAGCAAGCGCGTAATCGGCCAGAGCGAAGCCATCAAGGCCGTCTCGAACGCTATCCGCCGTTCACGAGCCGGTCTGTCCGACCCCAACCGTCCGAATGGTTCCTTCCTGTTCCTTGGGCCGACCGGCGTCGGCAAGACTGAGCTCAGCAAGGCACTTGCTACCTTCCTGTTTGACACCGAAGAAGCCATGGTGCGTATCGACATGTCCGAATTCATGGAGAAGCACTCCGTGGCACGACTGATCGGTGCGCCACCCGGTTATGTCGGGTACGAGGAGGGTGGTTATCTCACCGAGGCCGTGCGCCGCAAACCGTATAGCGTAATTTTGCTCGACGAGGTGGAGAAGGCGCATCCGGAAGTGTTCAATGTGCTGCTGCAGGTGCTGGACGACGGCCGGTTGACCGATGGTCAGGGGCGTACTGTCGATTTTCGTAACAGTGTCATCATCATGACCTCGAACCTTGGGTCGCAGGCCATTCAGGAAATGGCCGGGGAAGAGAATTACGACCGCATGAAATTGGCGGTCATGGAGATTGTTGGCCAGCATTTCCGTCCGGAATTCGTCAATCGGATCGATGACATAGTGGTGTTCCATCCACTGGGCCGTGAGCAGCTCCACCGTATTACGGAAATTCAGATTCGTTACCTGCGCGACCGGCTGGCGGCGCGCGATCTGGGTCTGTCATTGACCCCGGCGGCACTCGACCAGCTGGCCGAAGCAGGCTTTGATCCGGTGTACGGGGCCCGCCCGCTGAAACGGTCCATCCAGCAGCAGATCGAAAATCCGTTGGCGCAGGAAATCCTTGGCGGAAAATTCAATCCGGGTGAAACCATCCAGGTAGACGTCGAAAATGGTGCCATCGTTTTCGGCAAGCGCGCCGCACCCCGAAAAGCTGCCGCCAGCTGATTGCTGACAACTCGCCCGTGCCGGGTGGCGGCACGGGCTGTGTGATTGTTTTCCCGCCCGTTAGCCTTTAAACTTCGCGGCCATCGCACCGCCGGTTTCCGTTGCCGGATGGTCCACGAAACGAATCAATCAGGACGCCCTTCATGTCCATGTTCCGCCGCCTCAAGGCGCCTTCCTCGCTCGGTTTCAGCAAGCTGGCACACGATCTCGTGCATCGACGCTACCGTTTCCGTCAATTCGTCGGTATCGGCTTTCTGTTCGTGCTGACCGCGCTCGGCCACCCGGCAGAATGGGGACGGTATGCACCGTCGCTGTTCTGGGCGGGCATCGGTTTTGCCACACTTGGCATCCTGATCCGGCTGTGGGCCTCCGGGCATGTCAAGAAGGACAAGTCGCTGGCCACGACCGGACCGTACAGCTATGTGCGTCATCCGTTGTACGTGGGAAACCACCTGATCACGCTGGCGTTCTGTCTGGCCTCCGGACTGTGGTGGAGCTTTGTGGCGTGGGCAGTCATCGCGTTCTTTTTCTACCCAGGCACCATCGCCCACGAGGATGAAGTGCTGCACCGTTTGTTTGGCAAAAGCTGGGAAGCCTGGCGCGCCGAGACGCGCGCCCTGATTCCACGCCTCACACCCTACAATCGCAGCGAGCGCGGCGAATGGTCACTGGCCCAGAGCTGGCACAACGGCGAGCCGCTCATCATCGCGATTCTCGTCGCCTGCTTGGGCTACCTCTTCTTCGGCCTTCGCTGACCTGACCGGGACATGCTCCAGGGTCTCGACGGTCTCTCCGACGATACGCTGGTACGCTGGATCACCGACAGCCTCACGGTCGGTTCACACCGGATCGGACATGGTGTTCAGGGTTTGGCACTGCTCTATGAGGACCCGCAACATCGCCTGGTAATCAAGGCCCCGGCCGGTCGCGGGGTGCGCCGATGGCTCGCCACGATCCTGTTGCGTCATGAGGCCCGTGTGTATGAGCGGCTTCGTGATTTCCCCGCCGCACCGCGTTACTACGGACTGATCGATGGACGCTACCTGGTGCTCGAGTACGTCGACGGCGAGTTGGCGCGTTACGCCGATATTGCTGACCGTGACGCCTTTTTTGCCGAGCTGCTCAGTCAGATCCTGGCCCTGCACGCCCGCGGGATTGCGCACAGCGATCTGCAGAAGAAGGACAATCTGTTCGTCACTCGAAGTGGTCGCCCCTGTTTGCTGGATTTTGGTGCCGCCGTCGTTCGCAGGCCGGGTTTTGCGCCAATAAATCACCTGCATTTCCGGATTGCCCGGCGTCTCGACCTGAACCAGTGGGTCAAACTGAAGTACCGCGGTCAGCTGGATCAAGTGACGGCGGAGGATGCGCAGTATTATCGACGTACCTGGCTCGAGCGGTTAGCGCGCCACATTAAGCGGCTTTATCGAAAACCGAGAAGGTGACGCGAATCATATTTTGCCGCTAAATCAGCTTTTGCTAATGCTAGTAAGAAAAATATGGTAATGATCGAGTAAATTAGTTAATTTACGTGCTAAGACATTGATTGGAATTGGAAGGTGGTTCGGAAGATTCAGGATGAATGTAAGCCCCAGCGGCCGATAGCGACAAACAACAAGCATCCATAACAAGAAAGAAGCACATTCTTCGTGAGCAATAAACCACAGCATCCTGCCAGCGATCTACGTCCCCGTCCCGACAGCGCCAAGCGTTTGAATGACGCATTCAATCGCTTCCTTGGCATTGCCGAAAACGATAGCCGTATTTTGCACCGGTATCACAGTGCCCTGATGGATGGCGGCGAGGAGTTCGCCGGCGTGTTCTACAGTTATCTGCAATCCTATCCGGCCACGGCCACCATCCTTGAACGCTATCAGCAGCGTGGCGGGCAGATCAGTGAACTGGTCCAGAACCAGCTGAAGCATCTCTGGAACCTCCTGTCCGGATCGACCAGCGATAGCTCCGCGACGAAATTGGAAGAAATCGGTCTACGCCATCAGCAATTCGGCATTGAACCGGTCTGGGTGATGGGAGCTTATCTCCTGTACTGGGATCACCTCTATGAGCGGATTCGCAGCAACCCGGCGATTGACACCATGGATATCCCGGCACTGGAAAACGCCATCACGAAATTCCTGTTTCGTGACATGGGCCTCATGCTGCAAGGCTATTGGGATGCCGCGCTTCACGCTGTGCAATCCGAACACCAGCAGGTCGAGCAGTTGCAGGCGCAGGTCACCAGCCTGCTGTCCAACCTGCCACAAGTGCTGTGGTCAGTCGATGTCATCAACAACCGGCCACTCTATGTGAGTCCGACCACTCGCAAGATCTGTCCGCTCGATGTGGAAATGCCAATCCCGTGTCTCGGCTGGACCGTTCCGGAAGATCGTGAAACGGTCGAGCGTGCCTGGCAGCAGGCGCTCGCCGGCGAGCAGGTGGACGTCGAGTCGCGGGTCCGGGTTCCGGGCGAAGTCGAGCGCTGGTTCCGGCGCGTCTTCCAGCCGTATCGCGATGCGACGGGGCGGGTGGTGCGGATCGACGGCCTGATGGAAGACGCCACCGATGCAAAGCTCACCATCGAACGATTGCACCAGCTGGCCACGACCGACAGCCTCACCGGTCTGCACAACCGTGCGCTGTTCCGCGATCGTTTCGAGCAAGCCATCGCCTGGGCGCGACGCAGCGAAGTGCGCCGGGATGTGGTGCTGATGCTCATGGATCTCGACCACTTCAAGGAAATCAATGACACCCTGGGTCACACGGTGGGTGACGGGGTGTTGCGCCTGGTGGCAGACCGAATCAAGTCAGTACTGCGAGATACCGATACCCTGGCCCGCCTCGGCGGCGACGAATTCGCGGTGTTGCTGCCGGACACGACCGATGGCCGCGCCGCCGCGGATATGCTGGCTCGCGAGCTGCTGGCCTGTTTTCAGAAGCCGTTTCGTTACGACGATCACGAACTCTATCTTGCGGCCGGCATTGGCATTGCCGTGTTTCCCGAGCATGGCGAAGACGTGGATACGCTCATGAGCCGTGCCGACGTTGCCATGTATGGCGCCAAGCACAAGGACATGCCCTATGTGTTCTACGATGCGGGTAGTGATCCGCACACGCCGCAACGGCTGCAGCTGGTGGCTGAAATGCGGCGCGCACTCGACAACGGGGAATTTGTTCTGCACTTTCAGCCGCAGGTCGACTTGCGTCACCGTAGTGTGACCGGAGTCGAGGCGCTGATCCGCTGGAATCATCCGCAACACGGCCAACTGCTGCCCCAGCAATTTTTGTCTACGGCCGAACGCACCGGCCTGATCAACCCGATCTCCGACTGGGTGCTGAGTGAGGCGACCCGGCAGTGCCGGATCTGGCAGCAGAACGGATTGCCGCTGCGCGTGGCAGTCAATCTGGCCAGCCGTAATTTCCAGCAGGCGGATCTGATTGGCAAGATCGAGAATGCCATGCGCTGTTCCGGCACGGCACTCAGTTGTCTGGAGATCGAAATTACCGAGAATGTCCTGCTCAGCGATATCGAGCGCTCGACCGAGGTGCTGCAGCGTCTGCATGATATGGGCGTCACCCTGAGCATTGACGACTACGGCACCGGTTATTCCTCACTGGCCTACCTGAAGAAACTGCCGCTGCACAATCTCAAGATCGACAAGTCTTTCGTGCAGGATATGGCGCGCGACGAGAACGATGCGGTGATCGTGCGCTCGACCATCGACCTCGCGCATAATCTCGGTTACCGGGTTGTGGCCGAGGGCGTGGAGGACGAAGAAGCGCGTGACCTGCTCGAAATTCTCGGTTGCGACAGCATCCAGGGCTACTTCGTCAGTGTTCCGCAGGAGGCCGGCCAGTTCGAAGCGTGGCTGCGCGATTCCAACTGGAGTATTGGCGGGGTTATTTGACGGCGGCTGCCGTGCGCGCTGATTTCGGCTAAGCTAGGAAATCAACAGGCGCATTCTTCCGCCCGAAATTTGCGCCACGGCCGTTATGACCATGCGCATTGTATTTCTCGACCGCAGCACCTTTCACCCGGACATCGTGTTCGACGCTGCTTCCGTTACCGGCGCTGTTTGGCGCGATTACCCCACGACTGTCGCTCATGAGTTGTCAGGCCGTCTGGCCGATACCGAAGTCATTGTGACCAATAAGGTGAAGCTCAACGGTACGGTACTAACGGCGTTCCCCGGTTTAAAGCTCATCGCTGTTGCAGCGACCGGTGTTGATCATGTGGATCTGGCAGCCGCCAAGCAGCAGGGTATCGCGGTGTGCAACGTCAGTGGCTATGCGGTGCACACGGTGGCGGAGCATGTATTCGCCTTACTGCTGGCGCTGCGCCGTCAGCTCGGTCGCTATGCCGCCGCGGCGATTGACGGCCACTGGTCGCGAGCCGGAACATTTTGCTTGCAGACGTGGCCGATCGAAGAGCTGGCTGGTTCTACCCTCGGGATCGTTGGCGCCGGCGCCAACGGCGCGAGTGTGGCAGCTCTCGCTACGGCCTTTGGGGTGCATGTGCTGTTGGCAGAGCGGCGCGGTGCCGCCAGCGTGCGGCCCGGCCGGGCGCCATTTGAGCACGTGCTGGCCCAGGCTGACGCTGTCAGCCTGCACGTGCCACTCACGGCCGAGACCCGCCACCTGATCGGTGCTTCCGAACTGGCGCGCATGAAACACAATGCCGTGCTCATTAACACCGCACGCGGCGGCGTGGTAGACGAAGCCGCGCTGCTGGCCGCGCTGCGGGACGGGCAAATTGCCGGTGCGTCGCTCGACGTCCTGGCCAGTGAGCCGCCGCCGATGGATCACCCCTTGCTCAGCGCCGGTCTCCCGAATCTAATCATCACGCCACACATCGCCTGGGCGAGCCGCCAGGCCCAGCAGAAGCTGGCCAATGAAGTGATTGCCAATATCGTGGCATTCCAGCGCGGCGAGCACCGCAATCGGATTGCATGACGCTCCCCATTGAAGAAGTCCTGCCGGAATTGCGAAGCGCGCTCACGCAGCATGCAGCGGTTGTCCTGCAGGCGCCACCCGGTGCAGGCAAGACCACCATGGTGCCGCTGGCTTTGCTCGACGAACCGTGGTTGAAAGGGAAAAGCATCGTCATGCTGGAACCGCGGCGCCTGGCTGCACGGGCTGCCGCCGGACGCATGAGCCAACTGCGCGACGAAACGGTTGGCGAAACCGTAGGCTATCGAATTCGTTTTGAGAGCAAAACCTCGAAGGCGACGCGCATCGAGGTATTGACCGAAGGTATTCTCACCCGGCGACTGCAGAACGATCCGGCGCTGGAAGGTGTTGGGCTCGTGATCTTTGACGAATTTCATGAGCGCCATCTGCACGCCGACCTGGCGTTGGCGCTGTGTGTCGATAGCCAGCATGGTTTGCGTGACGACCTCAAGATACTCGTTATGTCGGCGACGCTCGACGGCGAGGCCGTATCACGCCTGCTCAACAGTGCCCCGATCATTTCCAGCGAAGGCCGGACGTACCCGGTCGAGGTGAAATATCTGTCACGTGATCCAGAAGGGCGCATGCCGGTCACCGTGGCAGCTGCCGTGCAACGCGCGCTGGAAGAACAACAGGGTGATGCGCTGGTGTTTCTGCCCGGTGCTGGCGAGATTCGCCGTACGCAGGACCTGCTGGCGGGCATGTTCGGCGGCAGTGTCGATGTGCTGCCACTGTATGGTGACTTGCCGTGGGAAATTCAGCAGCGCGCTATTCAGCCCGCCAGTAGTCGGAGACGCGTGGTGCTGGCGACACCGATTGCCGAAACCAGTCTCACCATCGAAGGCGTGCGCATCATCGTCGATTCTGGCTACGCGCGCGTGCCGCAGTTTGATCCGTCGTCCGGTCTCTCACGGCTGGTGACCCAGCGCATATCGCGAGCCTCAGCCGAACAGCGCGCCGGTCGTGCTGGCCGCACCGCGCCCGGTGTCTGCTATCGGTTGTGGAGCGAAACCACCCAGCGCGGCCTGATCCCGCAAGCGATTCCGGAAATTCGCAGTGCCGATCTGGCGCCACTGGCATTGGAACTGGCCGCCTGGGGCGTACAGGATGCCAGTTGTCTCGCCTGGCTCGACCCGCCACCATCCGCATCGCTGGCGCAGGCGCGCGCGTTGCTCACCGAATTGGAGGTACTCGACGAAAAGGGCCGCATCACCGAGACCGGCCGGGCGCTGGCACAATTGCCTTTGCATCCGCGACTCGCGCACATGCTGCGCGCCGCCGAATCCATGCAGCGTGGCGCGTTGGCCTGCGATATCGCCGCGCTGCTGTCCGAGCGAGACATCTTCAAGGGCGAAGCGCGCCGCAGTTGCGATCTGGCTGAGCGCGTTGAGCTGTTGCAGGGATTCCGACGCGGTGGGCGCAAGGCCGTCCAGGCCAGCGGCGCCGATGCCAATACCTGCCAGCGCGTCGAACAGGCCGCACGCCAGTGGCGGCGCCTGATACAGGCCAGGGAAGACGAAGCACTGACCGCCGATTCCGACGAAGTCGGCCTGTTGCTGGCGTTGGCCTATCCAGACCGCATTGCCATGCAACGCGAGCCGAACGAGCCGCGTTATCAGCTGGCCAATGGCCGCGGCGCACGTCTGCCAGACTGGGAATTGCGCCTGCGCCAGCCGTTCCTGGTGGCGGCCAACACAGATGCCGCCCCGGTCAACGCCGGAGGTCGCACACCAGGAGCCGTTGCCGGTGCGCGTGGCGAGGGCATGATTAATCTGGCAGCGAGCGTGCGCCCGCAGACATTAATGCGGCATTTCGCCAGCCACATCCGCAAGGACGAAGTAGTCCAATGGGACACAGAGCAAGATGCAGTAGTGGCGCGCCGCATTGAGCGCCTCGGCGCACTGGTGCTGGATGCGAGTCCTATCCGCGATGCCGATCCGGAGCGGCTGCGCGCCATGATGCTGGAAGGCATCCGCCTGCTTGGTGTCGCCGCGCTGCCGTGGAGCGCCGAGGCGCGCGCGCTCCAGGCACGTGTACTGTCCATGCGTCTGTGGTTCCCTGAAGAAGATTGGCCGGATCTGTCGGACGCTGCACTCACTGACAGTCTGTCCGTCTGGCTTGGTCCGTATCTTGACGGCGTCACGCGCCGTGCGCACCTGGATAAACTCGACCTGTTGGCAATTCTCAGGGCACAACTCGACTGGAAGCAGGCCCAGCAGCTCGACACCGACGCTCCGACCCATTTGGAAGTACCGAGTGGCTCGCGACTTAAACTCGAATATCAACCCGGTGAATCACCGTTACTGGCGGTCAAACTACAGGAAATGTTTGGTCTCGCCGACACGCCGCGCATCGCGCGCGGGCGCGTGCCGGTAACGCTGCAACTGCTTTCACCGGCGCGCCGGCCGATCCAGGTCACGCAGGACCTCAAGGGATTCTGGGAGCGGACCTATGCCGAAGTGAAGAAGGAGCTGAAAGGGCGATATCCCAAGCATCCGTGGCCGGACGA
>DKBE01000054.1 GCA_002451085.1 Proteobacteria bacterium UBA6908
ATCCGCACCGTGAAGACCTGTGTGGGCAAGACCTGGTGCCGGTTCGGCACGCAGGATTCGACCACCATGGGTATCGACCTGGAAAAAATGACCTGGGGCTCCTGGACCCCGCACAAGTTCAAGCTGGCGGTGTCCGGCTGCCCGCGCAACTGCGCCGAGGCCACCATCAAGGACTTCGGCGTGGTGTGCGTCGATTCCGGATATGAACTGCATGTCGGCGGCAACGGCGGAGTGAAGGTGCGCGCCACCGACTTCCTGTGCGCCGTGAAAACCCCGGAGGAGGTCAAGGAGTATTGCGCCGCGTTCCTGCAGGTGTACCGCGAAGAGGCGCATTATCTCGAACGCACCGCACCGTGGGTCGAGCGCGTCGGGCTGGCCTATGTGAAGCAGCGCGTGGTGGAAGATGTGGCCGGTCGCCAGGAACTGGCCGCGCGTTTCCTCCACTCGCAGCAATTCGCGCAGATCGACCCGTGGGCGGAACGTGCCAACGGCGCCGAGAAGCACGAGTTTATTCCGCTCAAGGTTGTGGCCTGAACACCAATGAATCCCGAGGGCAAGATAATGCAGGCAGTCACCAAGGCAACAGCGAGTGAGTGGATTGAGGTCGGGATGCTCGACGACATCCCGCGCCAGGGCGCGCGGGTGGTGCGGCAGCCGGATGGCGACATCGCCGTGTTCCGCACGCTCGACGATGAAGTGTTCGCGCTGCGCGACCGCTGCCCGCACAAGGGCGGGCCGCTGTCGCAGGGCATCGTGCATGGCCACAAGGTGGCCTGCCCGCTGCACGACTGGAAAATCCAGCTCGACACCGGTGTCGCCGTGGCGCCGGACGAAGGCTGCGCGGCCACGTTTCCGGTCAAGCTCGAAGGCGGCCGGGTGTTCCTGTCGCTGACTCCGCACGAAGGTTGCCCGAATCCCTGATTCCCATGGCCGCCACCGAGACCCGCACCACCTGTCCGTACTGTGGCGTTGGCTGCGGGGTGCTGGCACGGGTGGCGGACGACGGAACGGTGACCGTCACCGGCGATCCGCAGCACCCGGCCAATCACGGGCGGCTGTGCTCCAAGGGCTCGGCGCTGGCCGATACGCTCGAACCGGCCACGCGCCTGCTGCACCCGCAGGTGCGGGATGAAACCGTAACGTGGGAGGCAGCGCTCGACACCGTCGCAACTGGCATCCGCGAGGCCATTGCGAAGCACGGGCCGGAGTCGGTGGCGTTCTATGTTTCCGGCCAATTGCTGACCGAGGACTATTACGTCGCCAACAAGCTCATGAAAGGCTTTCTCGGCAGCGCCAACATCGACACCAATTCACGGCTGTGCATGGCCTCGGCGGTCGCCGGCCACAAGCGCGCCTTCGGCACCGACACCGTACCCGGCTGTTACGAGGACCTGGAACGCGCCAAGCTGGTGGTGCTGGTCGGCTCGAACGCCGCCTGGTGCCACCCGGTGCTGTATCAGCGCCTCACGCAGGCGAAGCAGGATCATCCCGAATTGCGCGTGGTGTTGATTGATCCGCGCCGCACCGCCAGCGCCGACATCGCCGACCTGCACCTGGGCCTGGCCCCCGGAACCGATGCCATTTTATTCAATGGCCTGCTGGCGCATCTGGCCGAGCACGATGAAACCCATCCATTGTTCGTCAACGAACATACCGAAGGGCTCGACGAGGCACTGGCCGCCGCGCGTGCCAGCAGTCCGGACATCGCCACCGTCGCCGCCCTGTGTGGCCTGAGCGGCGATCAGGTCGCGCAGTTCTATGATCTGTTCGCGCGCACTGAGCGGGTGGTGACCCTGTTTTCCCAAGGCGTGAACCAGACATCGAGTGGCACCGACAAGGTCAACGCCATCATCAACTGCCATCTCATTACCGGCCGCATCGGCCGGCCGGGCATGGGACCGTTCTCGCTCACTGGCCAGCCGAACGCCATGGGCGGGCGCGAGGTCGGCGGGCTGGCCAACCAGCTGGCCGCGCATTTCGAGCTCGACTATCCGGCGCACCGCTCACTGGTAAAGGCGTTCTGGAAGGCGCCCACCATTGCCGATCATGCCGGGCCCAAGGCGGTCGAGCTGTTCCAGGCGGTGGAAGCCGGGAAGATCAAGGTGCTGTGGATCATGGCCACCAATCCGGCGGTGAGCCTGCCGGATGCCGGGCAGGTGCGGCGCGCGCTGAAGCAATGCGAGCTGGTCATCGTCTCCGACGGCGTGCAGCACACCGACACGATGCAATTCGCCCATGTGCAACTGCCGGCACAGGCCTGGGGTGAGAAGGACGGCACGGTGACCAACTCCGAGCGGCGGATTTCGAGGCAACGGGCATTCCTGCCGCCGGCCGGCGAGGCGAAGCCGGACTGGTGGATGCTGGCGGAAGTAGCCAAGCGCCTTGGGCATGGCGCCGCCTTTGATTATCCCAACGCCGCGGCCATCTTCCGCGAGCATGCCGCGCTCTCGGGCGTCGCCAACGACGGCCGTCGTGATTTCGATTTGTCCGGTCTGGCAGAAATTTCCGATGACAATTATGCTGACATGAAGCCGGTGCAGTGGCCGGTCACTGCAAAGCAGCCAAGGGGCACGGCGCGGCTGTTCGGCGACGGCGTGTTCTTCACGCCCAACAGCCGTGCGCGCTTCATCGCCATCACCCCGCGGCCGCCGGCCCATCCGACTGATGTTGATTATCCGCTGGCGCTCAACACCGGCCGGGTGCGCGACCACTGGCACACCATGACCCGCACCGGCCTCGCCGCACGGTTGTCAGCCCACACCATTGAACCTTATATAGAGATGCATCCGCAGGATGCAGCCCGGCACAACGTCACCGACGGCGCGTTGGCACAGGTTGAATCGAAGTGGGGAAAATCCATCGCCCGGGTGATGGTATCCGAAGCGCAGCACCCGGGTTCGGTATTCGTGCCGATGCACTGGAACGACCAGTTCGGCTCCAGCGGTTGCATCGACGCGGTGGTGAACCCGGCCACCGATCCGGTTTCCGGCGAGCCGGAATTCAAGCACACGCCGGTGAAGGTCGAGGCGCTTGCGCCACAGTGGTATGGCTTCCTGCTGTCACGCCGCAAGCTGATCCCGGGCACGGCCAGCTACTGGGCGGCAGCCCGGGGGCAGGGGCTGTGGCGCTATGAACTGGCTGGCGATGAACTGCCGCAGGACTGGGCCGCGGCCGCGCGCGCGGTGCTGTGCGCGCAGGACGAGAAGGTGGAATGGATCGAATACTTCGACAAGGGCGCGCGCCGCTATCGCGCCGCGCGCCTGACTCACGGCAAACTGGAAAGCTGCATCTTCATCGGGCCAGGCACGGAGCTGCCGCCGCGCGACTGGCTAAGTGGCCTGTTCGCGCTTGAAGCGCTCGACGCCCAGACCCGTTCCAATCTCCTGGCCGGCATTCCGCCCAAGGGCAGCCGCGACATTGGTCGCCAGGTGTGTGCCTGCTTTAACGTCGGCGAGACGGCCATCGTCGAGGCGATCCAGTCCGGCTGCGCCACCGCCGCCGATGTCGGCTCCCGCCTCAAGGCCGGCACCAATTGCGGCTCCTGCCTGCCCGAGATCAAGGGTCTCATCGCCCGCGTGCGGGTCGAGAAAATCGCCTGAATTAGCAGCTGCTTCTAGTCTCGTTCTTGGCGCACCCTGAAACCCCATTTAATATTGGGCGATGGGGGGGATCGAGCCTATGCAATCTCGTGTCAACGAAGCAATCCAGACGCACTACACCCGTTCTGATTTGGCGAACGTCATTCTGGCGGCGCTAGAAAAGGCTGGTAAAGACGTGAGCCGCCTTACGCCGGAGGACTTGGCGCCCATCGATGAATTTCACATCCGCGGACGGGCAGCAACGCTAGAGCTTGCCCGGGCTGCAGGGCTTGATGCGACAAGACGCGTACTGGATGTCGGGAGTGGTGTTGGCGGTACCTCGCGTTGTCTCGCGAAGGAGTTCGGTTGCCGTGTGACCGGCATCGACCTCACCGACGAATACTGTCGCGCCGCGACGATACTCTCCGCCAAAATCGGCCTCGCGGAACTCGTCGACTATCGCCAAGGGGACGCCACCAATCTGCCGTTCGATGACAGGTCATTCGACGTCGTCTGGACGGAGCACGTGGCGATGAACATTCCAGACAAGTCCCGGCTGTACAGGGAGATGCACCGGGTTCTGAAGCCGGGAGGAACGCTTGCTATCTACGATATTCTCGCCGGCCCGTCTAGCCCGGTTCTGTTTCCTGTCCCGTGGGCACGGTCACCCGATACGAGCTTCCTGGTACGGCCAGAAGAATTGCGTAAGCTCCTCGAGGAAGCCGGCTTCACCGTTTCGGATTGGTCAGACACAACCGAGGCGGCGCGCGCGTGGTTTGTGTCCTTGGCTGAAAAGATACGAAAAGACGGATTGCCGCCCCTTGGATTCCACGTGCTGTTGGGGGCCGACTTTCAGGCAATGGCGCAGAATCAAGGGCGAAATCTTCAAGAGGGGCGGATTGTTCTTGGACAAGTCGTCGCGAAGAAATCGACATAGCCTGGTAACGGTGTGCAGCCTACGCCTGCAAGCGAGCGCGGCAGACGCTGAAAGTTCGCAGCCATGGAAAAATCGGAGAGAACATGAAAATCACGGTTGAAAAAATAGTTCACGCTCCGGTCGGGAGGGTATGGCAAGCCTACACGACGCCAGAGGACATCATCCAGTGGAATGCAGCTTCGGATGATTGGCACACCACAAAGTCCACTGTAGATCTTCGGGTGGGCGGTGTTTTCTTCTCACGAATGGAGGCAAAGGATGGCAGTGTTGGCTTTGACTTCGCTGGCACATATTCCAACGTTGTTCCAAACAAACTCATCGAGTACTCGTTTGGGGATCGGGCTGCGAAGGTTGAATTCGAGGATGTACCCGGTGGTGTGAACGTAAGAGTTTCATTTGATGCCGAAACCACCCACTCCATTGATCAGCAACAAAGCGGCTGGCAGGCAATTCTCAATAACTTCGCACGCCACGTGGAAAGCCATAGCTAGCGCGCTGGAGCGTCGCCCGCGACTCAGGGTAGTGCCGGGACTGGTGCAGAATATCTACGGGCGGAACCGGGCGACCGGAGTGGTGGCGAATATTCGCGATGACGATGTTCCGACCTCTTGTCCGTGACGCGCAATTACCCCGAGTCGGGATAACTCCTATATAGTTTCGCGATGGACCTGCCAGGGACCCCGAGTTAATGGCCAACACCCAGCCTTCGCCGGGTGCACGGATGTTGCGACTCTGGCAGCGGCTATTGCCATGGCCCGGCGGCCGCTGGCTGTTTGGCCGCATCCTCGGTCGACTGGTTCCCTACACCGGAAGTATTTCACCCCGCATCCGTGAACTGCGGCCCGGCTATGCGCGCATTGAATTGCGCGACCGGCGGCGGGTTCGCAACCACCTCAATTCCATTCATGCCATTGCCCTGTCCAATCTGGGGGAGGTGACCAGCGGGCTGGCCATGCTCACTGGCCTGCCGCCGAGCGTGCGCGGGATTGCAGTCAGGATCACTACCGACTATTTCAAAAAGGCACGCGGCCTGTTGGTGGCGGAAACGCAATGCGATCTGCCACATGTCGGCAGCACAGAAATCGAATACGAGATTCAGGCTGACATTCGTGATGCCGCGGGGGATGTTGTGGCGCGTACCACGGCCGTCTGGCGGCTGGGGCCAGCGCCATGAACTCAGTCGGCCGAGATTCGCTCGACACGGTGTTTGCGCGTCAGGCGGGTATCGAAGTGCCGATCATCTGCGGGGCCATGTATCCGTGCACCAATCCGGAGCTGGTGGCGGCGGTGTCCGAGGCCGGCGGCATCGGCATCATCCAGCCGATTTCGCTCACCTATGTGTACGGGCACGAATTCCGCGAGGGTATACAGCACATCCGTCGTCTCACCGCCAAGCCGATCGGCATGAACGTGCTGATCGAAAAATCGTCAAAGTCCTATCACGAGCGGATGGAACGCTGGCTGGATATCGCCCTCGAGGAAGGGGTGCGCTTCATCATCACCTCGCTCGGCAAGCCCGACTGGGTGGTGCAGCGGGTGCACGCGGTGGGCGGTCTGGTGTATCACGATGTGACCGAGCGCAAGTGGGCCGAGAAGGGCATCGACGGCGGTGTGGACGGGCTGATTGCCGTGAACAACCGCGCCGGCGGCCATGCCGGTGGCCGGAGTGCGCAGGAGCTTTACAACATGCTGGCCGGCTACAAGCTCCCGCTGATCTGCGCCGGTGGCATCGGCAGCGAGCGGGATTTCATGGCGGCGCTGCGCCTGGGCTATGCCGGCGTGCAGATGGGGACGCGCTTCATCGCTACCACCGAGTGTGGCGCGAGCGCGGCCTACAAGCGCGCCATCGTGGCGGCGCAGGAACCGGACATTGTGATGAGCGAACGCATCACCGGCGTGCCGGTGTCGGTGATCGCCACGCCCACGGTGCGGCGCCTCGGTCTCAAGGCCGGGTTTCTGGCACGCTGGATGTTGCGCGGACGCCGCACCAAGCACCTGATGCGCACGCTCTACGCTCTGCGTTCCCTGTGGCAGCTCAAGCGCGCTTCCCTCGATGCCAGCGGCAACAATGACTACTGGCAGGCGGGCAAGAGTGTAGCCGGGATCGATGACATCGAACCGGCCGGGGAGATCATCCGGCGCTATGCAGCCGCCGCGCGGCACGCATAGCCGGTTAGCCCGCATTTAGGCCAAAAACAAGTCCAGGTGAATCTGCTTTTTATTTCTGGAGTCGCCGCCGGGATCGACCGTTGTCGTCCACACCAGACACATGACATGATTGCGCCGCCGCCTTGCTTCAGGGGCGGCAGGCGGAGAGCGCGCCTTGGTGGCAGGGATCGTTCAGCCCGAAACATGGATGACAAAAACAAAACTCAACAACAATCAACTATAGAGGGGCATCTATGAGTAACTGGTTTCTGAGAATCGCCATGCTGTACATCATTGCCGGTGTTGGCCTGGGTATCTTCATGGCCGCCAGCAACGATCACTCCATGCACCCGGTACACGCGCACTTGAACCTGTTGGGTTGGGTCGCGATGTTCCTGTTCGGATTGTTCTATCGGGTGATTCCGGCTGCCGCCGAGACAATGCTGGCCAAGATTCATTTCTGGCTTTACATACCGGCACATTTCGCGCAAATGGTCACGCTGGTGATGCTGTACCGGGGCAATACCAGCATCGAACCGGCGCTCGGTCTGTTTTCCGTGCTGGTCGGTGTCGCGTTTCTCTTCTTCGCGGGTGTCGTATGGAAGCATACGGGCCAGCACGCCTGATGTAAATTCCCCGAATAACCCGTTAGAACCAGGTCAGCGAGGACTCATCCCGCAATCGTTTGAGAAGGGGGCGGAGATTCAGGTTTCAACACCGCCGCCCCCTTTGCCGATGATTAAGATGGTTCAATAATCACCTGGCACATGACCATCGGAAGTTATCCCTCTCGGACCGCATCGTCGGTACTTTCTGTTAAATCTGGTTGTAGTGCTGGGATGGACGGATCCGGCTCAGCATCGGGCGCGATTGCTGGTAAACTGTGTTCAGTCGGTCCGGCGCCGGACAACTTCAGCGATTACAACAATTCCGCCAAGAGCCATGAGCAGAGAGACGAATTCAGAAAGTACGGTGAAGGGCAGGGTGTATCACGCGCCGTGGGAGCGAACCTTCGAGAAAATCCTCACCCCGTTTGAGGAATTCATTCACCGCCAGACTACCAGCGGCATGCTGCTGCTGGGCACGGCAATTCTGGCGCTGATCCTGGCCAACAGTGCGCTGGCTTCCGTCTACGAGCATTTGCTGCACGTCCCGGTGGGNNGAGCTCGCTGACCCGCGTGCCGCGACCCTGCCGATCGTCGCCGCTGTTGGCGGCATGCTGGTCCCGGCGCTGATATTTTATGCCATCAATCCGGAAGGCGAGGCAGCGCGCGGCTGGGGAATTCCCATGGCCACCGACATCGCTTTTGCCATCGGGGTGCTGGCCTTGCTGGCCAGCCGCGTGCCGAAGTCGCTGATCACCTTTCTGGTGGCGCTGGCGATTGTCGACGACCTGGGTGCGGTGCTGGTGATCGCGCTGTTCTATACCGAGAGCCTGGTGCTGGAAGCGCTGGCCGGTGCGGGGCTGATGCTGGCGGTGCTCGTGGTGTTTAATCTCGCCGGCATTCGCCGCATCACACCGTACTTCATTGTGGCGGTGCTGATGTGGTACCTCCTGCTGCAATCCGGTGTGCATGCCACCCTGGCCGGGGTGATTGGTGCCTTTACCGTGCCGGCGCGTCCCAAGTATGACCCGGTGCGCTTCAGCACGCATGTCAAGGATCTGATGGTGCGGTTCGATGCCAGTTACTCGCCGGGTACCAGCATCCTGACCAATGACAAATTGCGCGGGGTGGTGCAGACGCTGGAGAACGGTGTGCACCAGGTCGAGACCCCGCTACAGCGGCTGGAACATGCCTGGCACCTGCCGGTGGCATTTCTGGTGATTCCGATCTTCGCGCTGTTTAATGCCGGCGTGCCGATCGAGTTCGGCCATCTGGCTGAAAGCCTGATGCACCCGGTCACGCTCGGGGTCGGGCTGGGGCTGGTGCTTGGCAAGGTGATCGGAATCAGCGGCGCCAGCTGGCTGGCACTGAAAGTCGGTGTGGCCCATTTGCCGGCCGGAACCCGCTTCTCGCAAATCGCCGGTGTCTCGCTGCTCGGCGGCATCGGGTTTACCATGTCGATCTTCATTGCCCAACTTGGCTACGTGCACAATCCCGAGTATCTGTTGATGGCCAAAATGGGCATTCTCGCCGCGTCACTGGCGGCGGGTGTCGGCGGTTATATCTGGCTTTATCTGCTAAGCCGGAGGAACTGACTGGCGGTTTGTGCCGAAAAGTGGCGGAGTGATATGACGAATTACTCTGACACCTTAACGAGGCAGGAAACATCCGGGCTTACGCTGAATCATTCCCTGCGCCAGTCGTGGCCTGAAATCAGTGTTTAACTAATTGGCCGTCATTATTAGCGCGTCTTGTGGGTGTGAATATTCTTGCACAGCAACACACATCATAAATCCGGGTCAGTGCGTTATTTTGCACCGACCCGGGTTTGTAGGCAGAGGTTGGTTACAGCTTCAGCTGGTGTATCTCGAACTTGTCGATGTGCGTCTTGGTTTCCGGATTGAACAGCACATGCAGCATGGCGTAGAGGACATAAATCTGACCCTCGCGCACGACGCCGGTGGTGGCAAAGACATTGCCGGTATCCACTGAACTGACCACGTTGGCCGTAGACCAGTTGTCGCCGCTGGTGAGTTTAAACACCTTGTTGGTCTTGCCGTTGGCGATTACCACCAGCGCACCGTTCGGACCCCACAACAGGCCGTCGGCACCCGGCATGGGTTCCTTGGTCTTCACCTGGGTAAATTGTGCCGGCTTGTCCAGAGGCACCTTGAACAGGAGGCCCTCGTTCATTTTGGCAACCAGCAGGTAGCCGTCCTTCACCACGATACCGTTCAGGTTAAAGCTTTCCCCGGTGAAGCGCTTGTTGTTGAGCAGGACCGTGGCATTGTTGGCCGCGTCGACCTTGTAGATGATGGGCGAGAAGCTGTCGGTCACGTAGGCATTGCCGGCACCGTCCAGTGCAATGTCGTTGCAGAAATGTCCACCGGCACCACCGAGTTTGCCGAGATCCAGATATTTGATCAGCTTGCCGGTCGAAAGCTGGAAGATGCCAAGCCCGGCCAGCTTGCCCTGGTTCTCTTTTTTCGTGTGGACGCTGACGCCGGGATCGGAGTTGCAGACCAGCACCCGGTCACGTTCGGCATCGATGCGGATGCCGATGGCCGAGACCATATTGGGGTCCTGTATGAATACTTTGTACGACCCATCGTCTTTGACCTCGCCAACGATCCCTTCGTGCAGGGATGTGACCAGGAAGCGATTTCGTTTGGCATCGAAATCGATGCCCTCGGGGTACAAGGCGGCCTTGGTGAAACTGATCACTTCCGGAGACGCGGTCTTGGAGGCCGGCGGCGATTTGGCCTTGTCGCACCCGTAGAGGGAGAACGCCAACAATGCGGTGAAAATCAGTACGGTTTTTCGAGACATATAAATGACTCCTCCCTGGCAACGAGTGGTGGACAGCGAATAGAAAACGGGGAAATGCGGAATTGGGCAGATTGCTCCGTTTTCGATACGACGTCAATTATTCGACACAAAGACGGAGCGGAATCATGTCAAGCTCGTCGACAGTCCTGACCAGGCTTTCTGTTGGAATGCCCGGGAATGGCGGCAAGCCGCGATGAACCGGAATTTCCCCAGGCATGCAGGGAGAAGTTGAAGGTCACAGCCGGAATCCTGCTGATGCAATTTCAAACCGCTGCCGATCAACAGGAATTGCCCGGCAGATCATTCATCGCAAATTGTCATCGCTGAGCAGGCCGGCCAGACCCGCTATTTCATTTTCTTCGCCATCTCGAGAAACGGTGTGATCAGGTCCATGGGCAGCGGGAACACGACCGTATTGCTCCTTTCGCCGGCGATGCTGATCAGCGTCTGCATGTAGCGCAACTGCAGGGCCTGCGGATTCTGGCTGATCAGGTCGGCGGCCTGCACCAGTTTCTCCGCGGCCTGGAACTCGCCATCGGCATTGATGACCTTGGCGCGGCGCTGGCGTTCGGCCTCGGCCTGCTGGGCAATGGCGCGCACCATGGTCGGGTCGATGTCGACGTGCTTGATTTCGACGCTGGTGACCTTGATGCCCCAGACATCCGTAGAGGCATCGAGAATCTTCTGGATATCGGTATTGAGCTTGTCGCGCTCGGCCAGCATTTCATCCAGTTCGTGCTTGCCGAGTACCGAGCGCAGCGTGGTCTGGGCCAGCTGGCTGGTGGCCATGTAGAAATCCTCCACCTGGATGATGCAGCGCTGCGGGTCGACCACGCGGAAATACACCACGGCGTTGACCTTGACCGACACGTTGTCGCGCGAGATCACATCCTGCGGGGGGACATCCATGACGACAGTACGCAATTCCACCTTGACCATGGTCTGGATTACCGGCACGACAATGACCAGACCCGGGCCCTTGACCTTCCAGAAGCGACCGAGCAGGAACACCACACCGCGCTCGTACTCGCGCAGGATGCGGAAGGAAGAGAGCAGGACGAGGAGTACAGCAAGCGCGACAATACTGGTTGAGATGAATTGCATGTTATGGGCCCTCTGAGGTTTCCGGTTTGACTTGCAGGACCAGCCCATCCATGGCGGTCACGGTGACTTTCTGTCCCTGGTGAATGGCCGTGGACGTGCGTGCCTGCCATTCCTCGCTGTGCACGCGTATTCGTCCGGTGTCGGTGAAATCTTCCAGTGCCACACCGGTCGTGCCGATCATTTCCTCCTGGCCACTGACCACGCGGCGCCGGCGTGCCCGCATGGCAAAGTACACGACCCCAAGGAAGAAGGCCGCGCTGATCGCCGCGACGGAAATGATCAGCGGCCAGGCAATCGTATAGCCTTCGATGTCGGTGTCCATGAGCACGATCGAACCGACGATAAAGGCGACCACGCCGCCAATGCCGAGTGCACCGAAACTGGGCACAAACACCTCCGCGACCATAAAGCCAATGCCGAGGAGAATCAGCCCCAGGCCAGTGTAGTTGATCGGCAGCAACTGAAAAGCGTATAGCGCCAACAGCAGGGAAATGCCACCAATTACGCCGGGCAGGATAAAGCCCGGGTTCCACAGTTCGAAGAACAGCCCATAGATGCCGAGCAGCATCAGGATATAGGCGATGTTCGGATCGGCAATTACTGACAACAGTCGGTTGCGCCAGTCGGGCTCATAGGTCTGGATGTCGAGCCCGCGGGTATGAAGGGTAATGACGGTGTCCTTCACCTTGACCGATCGGCCATCGAGCTTCAGGAGCAGCTCGGCAACATCGACAGCCATGACATCGGCGACGCGCAGTTGTACGGCTTCGGCCGCGGCAATCGAGTCGGCCTCGCGCACGGCTTTCTCGGCCCAGTTGACGTTGCGGCCGTGCAGCTGCGCCAGGCCACGGATGTAGGACACGGCATCGTTCAGTACCTTTTCATCCATGCCGGGCTTGGACGGTGGCGGCGGCTTTATCTCATCATTCTTTCGTGGCGTTTTGTCGGCCGGTTCCGGACTGCCCGGGAAGGGGGCGCCGGTGATGCGCACCGGTGTCGCGGCACCCACCGTGGTGGCCGGTGCCATGGCAGAGACCGAAGAGGCCAGCAGAATATAGGTGCCGGCGCTGGCGGCACGCGCCCCGGATGGCGCGACATAGGTCGCGACTGGCACCGGCGAAGCCAGGATGTCCTGAATAATGCGACGCATGGCGGTATCCAGCCCTCCGGGGGTATCCATGCGCAGGATCACGAGTGCAGCGCCCCGATCCCGGGCCTTGGTCAGTCCCCGGTGAACATAGTCGCCGGTAGCCGGGCCAATGGCGCCGCTGATATTGAGCAGCAACACGCGGCCAGCCGGTGTGGGCGTGCTCCCCGAAAGCAGGAGTACCGGCCAGAACAGGGCTATCACCAACAGAAACAATCGCCAACGTCGCATGGCTGCTTCGTCCGGGATGATGTGGATTGGAACACTAGCACGTGACAGCGTGACGCGTGCATTGCCGATCCGTCATATGTACAGCGTGACATTATCACCTTCTGCCATGACGACCAGGGTTGATGCACGTCAACTTTCGGCCATGTCCTGGCGAATAAGGTCTTTCAGATCTGTCGCACAAAATATTTCACCATGCCATATTCGCCCTAGTATCCGGAATCGGTTACATCAGGTTCCGATGCATCGCAAATCGAACGCGAACAGGTGACAATAGGCAAGAAGAATATAATGCACATCCGGACAGGACGTCGTGGTGCACTTGAGTCGCACTCACTCATATGCTTTGAGCAGGCAGCGATGAGGCTCTCTATATACTTATTCGGGCTGTTGCTGGCGATGGGTCCGGCATGGACGGGACAGGCGTGGGCCCTAGATACAGCGACATCCCCCACGTCATGCACCCCCGCGCGCCAACAGGCGCTCAGCGCCATTGTTGACCGCAAGCTGGAGTTTTACCGCGACCGGTTTCCGGAAATCGAGTTTGTTCTCCTCTCCGGGCGCGAGCAGCGGGAGCAGGGCATTGTGGAGTTGCTCTGGTTGCTGGGAGACGGGGCGGCGAATCTTGATTACGAACATCCACCCGAGTTGCGTGCCGACCTGCTGCAGGTTTCGCTGGCGCGCATCGCCGTCCTGATGCGCTATGGCGCTTCGTCCTCTGCGTTGTTTCGGGTTGGAACGAACGGCCAGGCGCAACGCGCCCAGCTCTGCGTGTTGACACTGGATGCCTGCACGATCGCCAGGGATAATCGCCAGGCTGCGTTTTACATGCTGGATTTCCCGGAACAGGAATTTGCACGAATGCCCGAGAGCCAGTATCTCGATGCCGACCTGCACCTGGAGTACGTAATCGATCACGAGATCCACCACTGCCTGCAGGCACATCGTGGCGAACCCATCCCGATGTCCACGCGCGAATTCTGGCCAGGCTACATACAACGGCGAAACGAGATGTCGGCTGATGCCTATGGGCTGGCCATGCACATTCTGAAATACGGCACGGACAGCCAGTACGTCAGAACCCTGATTGCCGTCCGGGGACTATCGCTCATGGCGGGCGATCCGGATCACTACACCCCCTTGTCCATGGGGGCCACACTTGAGAACCTCTGCCAGCAAGTCGATTCCGGATCAGCACTGGAGCGGGCGCTGGCCGTGGCCACCACGGTCCGCGATACATTCGATCGCGGCTACGAGGACTATCTGAAATACCGCTATGCGGCCTATCTGGCCATGCGCCGGCTGGGTGTCGAGGATGACGTCGGCCCTTCGGTCCTGGCCAGGCTACCCGGTTATCAGCCCGATCCCGCACGGGTCGACAAGTTGCTGCACGATACGTCCGTGCACTATCAGCTGCTCTTTGGCGGCCCGCTCACGGTGGGACAATGACTGGGGCCAGGGCTGGGAATTCGCTAATATAGCCAACCGTTCGGGCAGTGATCCGGGGTCTTCCTGATACCCGGCCTCCATACCGCGAATTCAGGTTCCATACAAACGTATTTTTTTAATAACAGAAGACAACACATTCAGAGGGCGCAAGCATGGGTGCGCAGTGGAAAACCAAAATCAAGGAAACAACGGCCGCTGCCAAGGGCCGGATTTTCACCAAGCTGGCCAAGGAACTCATGGTGGCCGCCCGTGCGGGCGCCGACCTGGACATGAATTCGAAGTTGCGCATGGTGGTGGAACAGGCGAAGAAGGCCTCCATGCCCAAGGACACCATTGAGCGCGCCATCAAGAAAGGTGCCGGCCTGCTGGACGAGGGGGTCACCTATGAGAAAGTCGTATACGAAGGGTTTGCACCGCACCGCGTACCGGTGATCGTCGAGTGCCTGACCGACAACGTGAATCGCACTGTTACCAATATTCGCATGTTATTCCGCAAGGGTCAGCTCGGCACCTCGGGTTCGGTGGCCTGGGATTTCGATCATCTCGGCATGATTGAGGCAAGCCCGCAGACTCCCGGTGCCGATCCGGAAACCGCCGCCATCGAGGCCGGTGCCAGCGACCTGGAGGCCGGAGAAAACGGTGTCACCCTGTTTTACACCGCCCCGGCCGATCTCGATGCCGTCGCGCGCGCCTTGCCGGCGCATGGATTTACCGTGCATTCGGCCCAGTTGGGTTACCGGCCCAAGAACCCGGTCACGCTGGGCGATGCCGAGCGTGCCGAGGTCGAGGCATTTTTGGAAGCCGTCGACGCCGACGACGATGTGCAAAACGTGTATGTCGGACTGGCCGGATAGTGATCCGGCTCGCCCAGGCCCTGAACACGTGGGGCACATCTGATTTTGAAGGTGCACTGAAACAGGAAGTTGAGCAGCTGGAGGGTAAGCTGCTGCCCCTGCAGCAAGCTCTGTCGACGACCAGCGTTGTGGCCGAGAGCCCGCACCACGTCAGGATTATCCGGATTTCAGAGGATGATCGGTTCATTCATGTCAAAGCCGGGATTCAGTATGCCGGGATCATTGCCGGCTGCAGTTGCGCGGACGATCCCACACCCGTCAACGAGGTGACGGAGTACTGTGAAGTGCAGCTGGTGATCAACAAGACAACGGCGGAAACCGTGATCACGCTGGCTGAGTGAATTCGGTTCGTGCGTTTGCGGAACAATCCTGAAAGGCACCGGACACCATGGAACTCAGTGACTCCATACTGATCAATTGCCCGTACTGCGGCGAGCAGATCGAGCTGGAAATTGACTGCACGATCAGCCAGCAGGAATACGTCGAGGATTGCCAGGTTTGCTGCCAGCCGATCAGCCTGCGTGTCACCGTCGGCGAGGAGGGCGAACCGCAGGTCGAGGTGCGCCGCGAGAATGAGTAATCAACGGGCGTTGCGCGCCATCAAGCTGGCCCATACCGTGATTTGGGCATTCTTCGTCGCATGCATCATTGCCATCCCGGTTTACGGCTGGGTCGGCCGCTACACCGTGGCTGGATGGCTCAGTGTCGTGGTGTTGTTCGAAGCGCTGATTGTGGTCTTCAACAGCTGGCGTTGCCCACTAACCGCGATTGCCGCGCGCTACACCAGTGATCGCCGTGAGAATTTCGATATATATCTGCCGTTGTGGCTGGCACGTTACAACAAGCAGATATTCGGGACCATATGGCTGGCCGGTGTGGTCTTCACGCTGTATGGGTATATGACCCGGACCGGCTGATGCTGACGGCCGACAGCGCGGCGCGAAGCCCGTGCCCGGCTAGCCCTGAATGCCGGCTTGCCGCCGGTCTTCAAGGCCCTGGCTGACCAGGTAGTCGTCGTAACTGCCGCTGAAGTTCACGATGCCCTGCGGAGTGAGCTCGATGATGCGCGTGGCCAGTGACGACACGAATTCGCGGTCGTGGCTCACGAACAGCAGTGTCCCGGGATAATTCTCGAGCGCGGTATTGAGCGACTCGATGGATTCCATGTCGAGGTGGTTGGTGGGTTCGTCCATGACCAGCACGTTGGGCTGCTGCAGCATGAGTTTGCCGAACAGCATACGCCCCTGTTCGCCGCCGGAAATGATCTTCACCGACTTGGTGATGTCGTCCTGCGAGAACAGCATGCGACCCAGCACGGCGCGAATGGCCTGCTCGTCGTCGCTCGGCCGGCGCCACTGGATCATCCAGTCGAACAGCGACCGGTCTTCGGAAAAATCGGCGGCGTGGTCCTGAGCGAAGTAGCCGATGCGGACATTTTCCGACCATTTGACCTTGCCGTGGTCCGGCGGCAGTTCGCCGACCAGTGTCTTCAGCAGCGTGGACTTGCCGATACCGTTCGGGCCGATGATGGCAATACGCTCGCCGACCTCGACCATCAGATTCAGGTTCTTGAAGAGCGGAATGGCGCCGTACCCCTTACTCAAGGCCTCCACTTCCAGCGCCAGACGATAGAGCTTTTTCTCCTGACCGAAGCGGATGAACGGATTGGCGCGGCTCGACGGCTTGATGTCCTCGAGCTTGATCTTGTCGATCTGGCGCGCGCGTGAGGTCGCTTGCTTGGCCTTGGAGGCGTTGGCCGAGAAGCGGCTGACAAAGGTCTGGAGCTCGGCGATCTG